>CAJULZ010000184.1 GCA_910587205.1 uncultured Oscillospiraceae bacterium | reverse complement strand
TCGAAATCGTATTCCCGGAATATGAGGTACGTTATATCGCCATTAACGACGGCGTAGACACAGCAAGGGAAGATAACGAGTTTACTCCCCTGCGGAATTGGTTTAATGAGTTTTATGCCCGCGATACATCCAAGAAAATCCGGGCTGTCAAACAGGCCAAGGCCCAGCGGGGCGAACGTGTCGACTGCCCTTGCTCAAAAGCGTATCGCCACCCGCCACCGCCCTACCAAGTCCGATGAAATCGACCTGTTTTCTGGGCTGCTGTTCTGCGGGGATTGCGGTTACAAAATGTATCTCTCCAAAGGGGCCGGAACGCCGGAGCGGAAACACGCTTACACCTGCGGTAACCACCGCAACCGGGCCAGAAATGATTTTCTCTGCACGAGGCACTACATCCGAAAAAGTGTGCTGAAAGAACTTGTCCTGGTCAACTTACAGCGTATTATGTCCTATGTGAAAGGGCGTGAGCAAGAGTTTATTCGTACCGCGACCGAGTGCAGCGAACAGGCCATGAAAAAGGCGCTGGGCCACCAGCGCAAGGAGCTTGACAAGGCGGAGGCCCGGCTGGGCGAGATCAACCTTTTATTTCGCAAGCTGTACGAGGACCATGTAATGGGAAAATTGAGCGCGGAACGTTTTGCCAAGCTGTCCGAGGGCTATGAAACGGAGCAGGCCGGGCTGAAACTGTTGATATGCTCCGCCCCATCATCCAGAACGCCGAGGCCGAAACTATCAATGTGCAGAGCTTCTTGAAAACCGTGAAGAAGTATACCGAGTCCACGGAGCTGACCCCCGCAATCCTGCGGGAGTTCGTGAACAAAATCGTTGTCCATGCCCCGGACAAGTCCAGCGGCCATCGTGTCCAGCAGATTGATGTGCATTACAATTTCATTGGTGAAATCGACTTGTCGCCGGAATTTAGCAGATACAGCAAAAGGACAACCGCATGACGCCAAAGCACCATGCGGCTGTCCGTCCGAAACTGAAAACTTCTTTATCCACCCCCGCCCTTGGGGAAGCGGGGTTTTTTCCCATATTCGCGTTTTTTGGGGTGTACAAAGCCCCGGAATCCGGGTATGTTAAATGGAGGAAGGGGGCGTGACCATGGATCAGGTGAAGGTCGGCGGCTTCATCGCCCAGCTGCGCCGGGAGAAGGGCTGGACCCAGGAGGAGCTGGGAGAGCGGGTGGGCGTGACGAATAAGACGGTCTCCCGCTGGGAGAACGGAAACTATATGCCCAGCATCGAGCTGCTGACCTTAATGGGGAGGGAGTTTGACGTGAGCTTGAATGAGCTGATCGAGGGGCGCAGGCTGGAGAGCGAGGAAGACTTCCGCGCGGCGGCGGACGAGAGGCTGGCCAAGGCCCTGCGAAGCCCAGGGGAGCGGCTGCGGCGATGGTTGGAGCGGTACGGGGTATTTCCGGCGGTGACGGTGATACTGTGCGTGGTGATTGGCCTGTGCTTCTGGTGGCAGCACAGCTATACGCAGGCCCACCCCATGGACGAGAGCGCGGCGGGGAGCTGGTGCACCGATTGGAACGGGACGACGGGGAGAGAGGAGTACCTGGTTTTTGGTGTGGACGGCGCGTACTACCGCTACCGCCAGTTTGAGCCGCTGGAATATGGGCGCTATACGGCGGACGGCCCGGTGGTGACGGTGGAGACGCGGGAGCGGCGCTTCCAGGCGCTCATCAAGGGGCACGGCATCTATCTCCCGGACGGGGAGGGGAGGCTGACCGCCTATGAAAAAGGACTGGGAGGGGACGAGGGGGTCGGCGTGTTCATCAATGTCTCCCCCGACGATTTTGAGGAATGAGAACAGCCCGCCCGGTTTGACCGGGCGGGCTGTTTTTGCGGACTTTGCTCCGATGATCAGCCGCCGAACACGGCGATCAGGAAGCCCGCCGCGATGGCCGAGCCGATGACGCCGGCCACGTTGGGACCCATGGCGTGCATCAGCAGGAAGTTGTTGGGGTTGGCCTCCCGGCCCACGTCCTGGGACACACGGGCCGCCATGGGCACTGCGGACACGCCCGCGGAGCCGATGAGCGGGTTGATTTTGCCGCCGGACAGTTTGTACATCAGCTTGCCCAGATCGGAAGAGCGTCGTGTAGGGAAAGAGTGTAGATCTCGGTGGTC
>CAJULZ010000183.1 GCA_910587205.1 uncultured Oscillospiraceae bacterium | reverse complement strand
GGCGGGCGGGTTCACCGGCGGGTTCTCGGGAATCACAGGGGGAATCTCCGGGGTGCCGCCGGGCGTATTGCTCTTACCATAGTAGAGAATCAGCTCGGTGGAGCCGTCCTCCGCCACCACGCGCGTCCAATCCTGCTGGGCGTTGGCGTTAAAGGTGTAGCCGCTGAACGCGCGCTCCTTGTCAACATCGGTGACGCTGGCCTCCTCGCCCGCTTTCACGTCATAGCGCTTCTCAGGCTCGCAGAGGTCTTTGCCGTCGGCCATCCAGCGCACGGTGTAGACGGGGGTGGCATCGTCGGCCTTCTTCATATACAGCACCAGCACGGTGGAGCCGTCTTTGGCGACCACCTTCGTCAACACGTTCTTGCCGTTGCCCGCGTCAAAGGTATAGGTATTGCCCTCATGCTCAAGCGTGAGAGCTTTGTCCTCATCCGTAACGCTGGCCGTATCGCCCGCTTTCACGTCCTGGCGGGGATCGCTGGTCCTGAGCACGATGGGTTCGCCACCCTCGGGATTCTCCGTGACCCACTTCACGATGTAGGTGGGGTTCTCATCAGTCTTCTCGAAATACAGCTTCAGAACCAGCGCACCGTCCTTGGTCACAGTACCGCTGAGCAGCTCGCCCGCGTGTCCGGGGAGATACTTCCACCCAGGCAGGTTCTTATGCTCCTCTTTCACCGTGGCAATTTCATTCTCCAAGTGGTCGGCAAAGCCGAGTTCCTTGATCACCTCGTCATTGCTGGCATTGATCCACTGGATTTTGTAGGTGCAGGCAATGGCCGGCAGCTTCATTTCACCGCCGCCGTCCCAGTGCGCAGCATACCCCGACGTTGTGTAACTCTTGCCCACATTCTCCTTCAGGTAGTGATCGCCAATGTCGGAATAAGACTTTTGATAACCAGGTTTATCGCTTTCCCAGCTGTCTTGATGCATAAATACGGTGTACTCGATAGGCTCGTCGGCGCTTCCGGCCTCAGCGGCAGGGGCGGCGCCTATGTGCTGGGCATCGTCAGTACCACCGACCCGTGCAATGACGTTGCGCACTGCCAGAGCCACCGCGGTTTCGTCCGAGGCCTTGGGCGCGGGGGCGCTGTCCAGGTTCTCCCCGCTGTCCACGGGCTCAGCTTGGGTTTCCCCGTCGTCTTTCACATCCTGATTCTCAACCTCGCCCTCGTCCGTCTCGGGATCAACCGGAGCGGGGGGATTGGTCACGTACTCGGGGTCGGTGCACGTAGAATCTTTACAGGCGGGGCAGGGATAGTACCTTGTAGCTACCGTTTGGTAATACGGGCTGAGTTCGCTATATGGGACATATTGCTCGCAGTTGCGGCAATAAACCTCATACGGTGTGGTGTCACCTGGACTATGATGATGCATCTTGTGGCTGGGATATGAGTGGCCTGTAGCCTTGACGGGCACCATAACTTCCTGCTCACAGCGTGGGCAGTCGTAGTAGTTCGCACCGTCCGTAGTACAGGTTGCTTTGGTGGACTTTTCTGGCTTGTATGTTTTGCCAGGGTGATTTAAGGCGGCTGGCCAGGTAACGTCCTGCTTGCCGCAATACTCGCAGACCTTAACAGTCTTGCCGCTCTTAGTGCAGGTTGCGGGGTAGCTGAGCTCGTCATTTTGGACATAATTGTGATAGTAATAATAATCAGAGGACTTGATTTCCTCCTTCAGGCCCGTAGCTCCGCAAAGGGTGCACGTGTACTCATTCCAGCCGCTTTTTACGCAGGTCGGCTCTTGAGAACCAGTCTTTTCCCGCATCGCTTTGGGATGTCCGGCTGGTATAGCCATGTCCCATTCACGGAGGCATTCCAGGCATTTATAGTGATAGTTGCCATCCTCCGTGCAGCTGACCGCTTTTGTCAGTGTAATCTGCACATTGCGATCGCCCTCGGTACACTCATGCGTATACAGGACTTTGATGGGGTCATTGGGCGCGTTCTCCCCATCCACGGAGTGAGGGATAAAATCGGGGTCTTTTTCAAGCCCCGCTTCGTTATATTTCTCTACATAATATGCCCAGTCTGCCGGGTCGATCGTAAGCAGCCATTTGCCATCGCCCTGATATATGCCGGGCCGGATCGGCGTTACGTTTGCCGTTCCATGCTCGTGGCCGTCGTTGCAATAAATGGTGATGGAGGACGGCGATATATATTGGCTGCTAAGACTAAAATCCATTCCGGCCGTAATGCCCTCGGCAAAAGCCGCCGAAGCACACGCCATAATCACCAACACAAAGGCCAACATACCGGCTCTGAAAAGTTTACACGCTGAAAGTTTGGATTTCATGATACAATCTCCTTTCCGGTTGTTGCTACTCTATTTGATCAGGTGCGTCCAACATCCTGTTGACCGCCTCTGCAATTTCCT
>CAJULZ010000182.1 GCA_910587205.1 uncultured Oscillospiraceae bacterium | reverse complement strand
CTTGGAGCCGCTTTCCGAACAGCAGCGGCGCAGACAATAGCACAGGGAAAAATCATCCGTGCTGATATTGGCAGAGAGCCCTGAAAAATTTGTGTAAAAGAGAATAAAAGACAGCCTTTCAGTCAAGAATCGGAGCAGGAAAGAAACTTGATTGAAAGGATGTAATATTATGGAGAAGACACCGAAGGAAATGCTGAAGGCCTACGTGGACAGCCAGAAATTCAGCAGCACCACAGAAATCATGGATGCGATGAAGGAAATGTTCCGGGACGTTTTGCAGCAGGTGATGGAAAGCGAGCTGGACACAGAACTGGGGTACGAAAAAAGTCAGCGGATGTCGGATTCTGGAGTCGAAAATAAGCCCCGAAATTACCGAAACGGATACTCGAAAAAGACTGTGAAAACCCAGCTTGGAGCGGTGGATGTGAAGGTACCCCGGGATCGGAACGGAGAATACGAGCCGCAGATCATCGGCAAGTATAGCCGGAATGCGGACGGCATGGAGGAGAAAATTCTGGGGCTGTATGCCTGCGGGATGAGCCAGCGTGACATCTCGGAACAGATCAAGAGCCTGTACGATGTGGATATCTCGCCGGAGCTGGTGAGCAAGATCAGCGAGAAGATCATGCCAGAGGTCACGGCGTGGCAGAACCGGCCGCTGGAGGCGGTGTATCCGTTCGTGTTTCTGGATGCCATCCACTACAAGGTGAAGGAAAACCATCAGTACCAAACCAAGGCGGCCTATGTGGTTTTGGGCATCACCATGGACGGCACAAAGGACATCCTGGGCGTGTGGATCGGGGAGCACGAGAGCAGCAAATTCTGGCTGAATGTGCTGAATGACCTCAAAAGCAGGGGAGTTTTGGATGTTTATCTGTTCTGTGTGGACGGTCTGAAAGGCTTCGTGGAAGCCATTGGGGCAGTCTATCCCCGCAGCCAGGTGCAGCGGTGCATCGTCCATCAGATCCGCTCCTCCACCCGCTTTGTCAGCTATAAAGACATCAAGCCGCTGATGGCGGATTTGAAGAAGGTCTATACCGCTGTCACCGAGAATGAGGCTCTGGAAAACCTGATGGCATTCAAAGAAAAGTGGGGCAAGCAGTACCCCTCCTGCGTCAAAAGCTGGGAGGACAACTGGGATATTCTGAGCACCTTTTTCGCATATCCCACCGAGATTCGGAAAATCATATACACGACGAATATCATTGAGGGCTTGAACCGTCAGTTCCGCCAAATCACAAAAAACAAGCCCAGCTTCACCAACGACGATTCCCTGCGCAGGATGCTCTATCTGGCCAGCAGGAAAATTGTCGGGCACTGGACCGCCAGATGTCGAAATTGGGACGTGGTTTTGTCCCAGCTCCAGCTCATGTTCCAGGACCGCCTGACTGCCTGAACCCGGCTTCCCCTTAGCGTTTCCGGGCGGGGAGACGGCATTCACGCTGCGCGCGCATACCGTCTCTCCGCTCGGAACACAGGTGGATAAGCCGAGTTAAGCCGGGTTCTGTCCAGCCCGGGAAATCCTCTGATTTGCTCCTGTTTCCTTGACTACAGCTTGTCTCCTTTTACACAAAATTTTCTGACGGGCCGACGTTCAGGTTTTCGGCGGAATTGTCCGCCCTGGCCCTGCTTTCATCCTCACGGAGCTGCATATCCAGCACCCAGTGCAGCTGATTTTCAATCCCCCAATGGCTGCGTTTTAATCTATTATTTTTGCGTACATGATGGTCCCCGATGGCGTCCATGATTTCCCGCTGATATGGCGCGTTGTCTGTGTGCCAGCGCGCCGTGCCGTTGTTGGTTTCCGCCGACAGCACCCGGTATTTGTCCGCCCATTGTGAAAGCGTCAGCGCCGGAGGCGGGCGCAGGTAGGCGATACACCGGATGAACATTTCTTCTGTCTGCGGCGCGATCTCAACGACCCACGCCCTCTTCTCGTCCATCCTGGTTTCCCTGCTCCTTCCTCTTCTGCCTGGTTGGCAGCTTCCCCTTTACACACGCTGGGAAAGGGCAGTAAATCAGCCTCTCGCTGATTCGCTCCGCCCATACGCACCCCTTACATGGATTCGTCGCCCTCTTCTTCATCCTCGCCGCTCCTTATCGCAAAGGCCACATTGAAGTGAGATAGTTCCTCCAGCGTCTCGTCTATGGCCGCTTTGAGCTTATCGTGTATGCCCGCCTGGTTGCCGCCCATCTGTGCCAGCTCCCCGGACAACTTCGCAGGCAGGCCAGAGAAGCGCCCGCGCATATTCAGGCATAACGCGGCCAGACCCTTTTCGATGTCTCCCGTGCTGTGCAGATTGCCCCGGCGTTCTTCGTTCTCCATGTCCGCCGCCTCGCGCTTTGCCTTTGTGAGCATGGCCCGCTCGTCGTTCAGGTTGGTGTTCCCGTTCCCCTTGCGCAGATAGGAGATATACCGCACCACGCACGATTGCAGTTCGTAAAGCCCCGGCGCTTTCTCGGCAATCACTCCCTCGTCCCGCAGTTGCCGGACCCGTCGGGGAGTAACGGCCAGCCAGTCGGCCACTACATTACTTGTATACAGTTTCAC
>CAJULZ010000181.1 GCA_910587205.1 uncultured Oscillospiraceae bacterium | reverse complement strand
CCCAACGGCATCCCCAACAACCTGGTGCCCTATATCGCCAAGGTGGCGGTGGGCCAGCTGGAGAAGGTTCACATCTACGGAAACGACTACAGCACCCCCGACGGCACCGGCGTGCGGGACTATATCCATGTGGTGGACTTGGCTAAGGGCCACGTGGCGGCGCTGAAAAAGCTGGACACGGGCTGCGGCCTGTTCGTCTGCAACCTTGGCACTGGCAACGGCTACAGCGTGCTGGACGTGCTCCACGCCTATGAGAAGGCCTGCGGCCACGAGCTGCCCTACGTCATCGAGGCCCGCCGCCCCGGCGACATCGCCGCCTGTTACGCCGACCCCGCCAAGGCCAGGGATGAGCTGGGCTGGACGGCCCAGCTGGGCATCGAGGATATGTGCGCCTCTTCCTGGAAGTGGCAGTCCATGAACCCCAACGGGTACAAGGGGTAATCCGTCTGCCCCGCCTCTGCGGGCGGGCCGAAAGATAAATATTGGGAGGGATCAGACCATGAATAAGCCTGTCCTGGTCATCATGGCCGCCGGCATGGGCAGCCGGTACGGCGGCCTCAAGCAGCTGGACCCCGTGGGGAACCACGGCCAGCTCATCATCGACTACTCCATTTACGACGCTCACCGCGCCGGGTTCGACACCGTGGTGTTCGTCATCAAAGAGGAAAACGAGGCGGACTTCCGCGCCTGCATCGGCGACCGGGTGGCTAAGGTAATGGATGTGAAGTACGCCTTCCAGCGCAAGGACGACCTGCCCGCGGGCTACGCCGTCCCCCCTGAGCGCACCAAGCCCTGGGGCACCGCCCATGCCGCCCTGGCCGCCCGGGAGCTGGTGGACGGCCCCTTTGCCGTCATCAACGCCGACGACTACTATGGCCCCGAGGCGTACAAACTCATCTATGACTACCTCTGCGCCCACCCGGACGGGGATTTGTACGAATACGTGATGGTGGGCTACCTGCTGAAGAACACCGTGACGGAGAACGGCTCCGTGGCCCGGGGCGTGTGCACCGTGGGCGGGGACGGCGCCCTGCGGGACATTGTGGAGCGCACTGTCATTGAGAAGGATGGGGACAACGCCCGCTTCACCGAGGACGGCGGCCAGACCTGGACCCCCCTGCCCGGGAGCACCACCGTCTCCATGAACATGTGGGGCTTCACCCGCAGCTTCCTGGACGAGGCCCTGGCCCGGTTCCCCGCGTTCCTGGACAAAGCCCTGGCGGAAAACCCCGCCAAGGCGGAATATTTCCTGCCCTATGTGGTGGAGCAGCTCATCGGGGAGGGCAGGGCCCAGGTGCGGGTGCTGGTCAGCGAGGACAAATGGTTCGGCGTCACCTACCGGGAGGACAAGCCCACAGTGGTGGCGGCCATCGCAGAAAAAACAGAAGCCGGCCTCTACCCCGACCGGCTGTGGGAGGCGTAACATGGACGCATTGCAGACAGCCCTGGACGAGGCCCTTGGCGCGTTTGACTTCGGCGCGCCGGTGGTGGGCGCCCTCCGGTTCGGCCAGGGGCACATCAACGACACCTTTGTAGTACATACCCAGCCGGATGACCTGTGCTGCCGGCGGTTCATCCTCCAGCGCATGAGCCCCGCCGCTTTCAAGAGGCCCGACCAGCTGATGGAAAACATCATCGGCGTCACCGACTACCTGGGCCGGGAGATCGAGAAGCACGGCGGCGACCGCAGCCGGGAAGCCCTGGAGGTCATCCGCCCCCGGGACGGCCAGCCCTATTTTACCGACAGCCAGGGGGGCGCGTGGCGGCTGTACCCCTTCGTGGAGCACACCATCTGCTATCAGTCGGCGGAGACTCCCGAGCTGTTCGCCGCCTCCGGCCGGGCCTTCGGCCGCTTCCAGCAACTCCTGCGGAACTACCCCGCGGACACCCTTTACGAGACCATTCCCAACTTCCACAACACCGAGGACCGGCTTGCCAAACTGAAGGCCGCCGTGGAATCCGACCCCCTGGGCCGGGCGGCAAGCTGTCAGCCAGAGATCCAGTTCATGCTGGACCGGGAGAAGGACTGCTCTGTCGCGCTGGACGCCATGCGGGCGGGGACGCTCCCGCTGCGTGTAACCCATAACGACACCAAGCTGAACAACGTCCTGATGGACGACAAAACCGGCGAGGGCATGTGCATCATCGACCTGGACACCGTGATGCCCGGCCTGGTAATCTACGATTTTGGGGATTCCATCCGCTTCGGCGCCAACCACTGCGCCGAAGACGAGACCGACCTGAGCAAGGTGAACCTGGACCTGGGCCTGTTCGCTGCCTACACCGCCGCGTTCCTGGAGGGGGCCGGCGGGGCCCTCACCGACGCGGAGATCCAATATCTCCCCTGGGGGGCCAAGCTGATGACCCTGGAATGCGGTATCCGCTTCCTCACCGACTATCTGGTGGGGGACGTCTATTTCCACATCGCCCGGGAGAATCACAACCTGGACCGCTGCCGCACCCAGTGCAAGCTGGTGGCCGATATGGAGGCCCACTGGGCCGAGCTGGAGGCCATTGCGGCCCAATACCGCAAGGGCTGACGGGCCAACATCTTGCATCATGCACAATATGAAATCATGCAGGCGGGGCGTACGCCC
>CAJULZ010000180.1 GCA_910587205.1 uncultured Oscillospiraceae bacterium | reverse complement strand
CGGTAGAGCCGGTAGGGCCCGCGGGGCCGGTGGGGCCGCCCGCAGGGCCGGTAGGGCCGGTGGGGCCAGTAGGGCCGGTAGCTCCCTGCATCTGGGACGCCTCCAGCGCGCCCTGCATCTTCGCCCTCAAAAAGAGCTGGTTCTGCACAGTGGCCTCCAGCAGGTCGCGCACGCTCTCGTTGGCGGCCAGCACGTCGCTGACGGTGGCCGGGGGGCCGCTGAGCCCGGGCAGGGTGCCCAGGATATATTGAAGCTTCTCGCCCTCGGCGTTCAAAATATGGCTGAGACCCAGCTCCTCCATGGCGATGGAGGACAGGATCTGATTTACTGCGTCTTCCCGGTTAATGGGGGGATCCACGACGGGAAAGCTGGGCATAGACATGGACATAACTCCTTTCCATTCCACAGGGCGTCATACCGCAGATACGGCCGGGCGTCCCGGCCCCGGCAGGCGCCTGACATATCCTATGTGCCTGCCGCCCGGCGGGTTCCACCGTTCGACATTCCCCAACAGGGCGCCGGGCGCATACAATAGACCGGCGGCGCGGGCGACGCGCCGTACATCCACCGCTTTCCGGAGCGGCGATTGGAGTCGTAAGCTATGTCTATGCCTTCCTTCCCCCCCTGCGGGGCCGATATGACAAAAGATGAGGCGCTGACGATGATTATTGCCTCCATTGCCATGGAGGAGCTGGCACTCAGCCACATCGTCAACGCCGAGGGTGAAAAGATTCAATATATTTTGGGAACGCTCCCGGGAAGCCGCAGGCCCTGCGCCAGCACGCAGGAAATTCTGGCGGTCAATCAGAGCGCGGCAGCCCTGCTGGACACCGTGATGCAGAGCCAGATGCTGCTGAAAGGGAAGCTGGAAAAAGCGTTGGAGGCCGGCGGCCGCAAGCCCGCGCCAGAGCCGCCCTGCCCTCCGGGATGCCTGTGTGAACCGCCCTGCTGCGGATCATTCTGCTGCCGGAAAAGTGTCCTCCAACTGGCCAGCCAGTGCGAGGGGTTCTCCTGGGGCAATGGCTATCTGCTGTCCTGGAAATGCCAGGGACAGCGGGGCAGCGACATTTGCCTGAATGAGGAAAACCCTGCCCTGGTGAACCTGGATCCCGGAAAAGCCTATGCGCTGAATTACACCATCAATGTCCGCGGTCCCTATTGCGGGGACGGCGCGGGGGCCGTCTTTGTCAGGCTCACACCTTGCGATGCCTTTCAGGAGGTTTTGCCCCTCTACTTTTCTGTAAACTGCCTGGGGTGCGCGCCCCTGACGCTGCACTACTCCGGTGTACTTTTCCCGCGGATACACCCTTTACCCTGTGCTGACCTCTCCCTGCTTCTGAATTATGGGGGTGGCCTTTTCGTTGAGCAGGCGCTTCTCAACATTTATGAGATTTAGTAATTGATTGACCCGGTATCATTTTGAGCCGATGCTCCCTCGAATACCGTTTAATTTTGCGTACTCTGTTAGTAGGAAGTTCGCGTTTTTAGACTATGGTATTGCTCCTCATAACAGGTGCTGACCCTGCAACAGGCCGCAACCTGGAGCGGCCATTTTTCTGTAGTCCCCTGCTGTGCTGCTTCGGGAATCGTTAGTTACTCTCTTGAGCATAACAAACCCTCCGTGATGATACTGGACTTCAGTATATCACGGAGGGTTTGTTATAGAAAAGCTACATTTCAGCTCTGTACAGCAGGGCTGAAATGTAGCTTTCAACCTGTCCTCTGTTGATAAAAAAGATACACCCTCGCAACCGTTGCGCCGCAATGGTTTCCGGCGTTTTGAAAGCGTTTCCCGCTTAAAGCAGCATCAGATTTTTTCTAAACTTATTATAGCACAAACAACGGGAACTTGCAATAGAAAATTGAAAACGGAAGGAAGCGCCCCGGCCTGTCCCGAGGCGCTTCCTTCCGCTCACAATTCAACAATCTGTTCATACAGCAGCACATACTTTTCCCGTACCACTCCATTATCATGGTAATGCCCGAAAAACCAATACCTGAATTGGCACCGCTGGGCCACCTCATCCAAAAAATCCGTCAGGTGGTCGGCCTGGAATGCCCCGCCGCTCAGTTCATCCTGCACCGAGGTGGGGCAGCAGTGGGTGACGATGTAGTCCACCGCCCAGCCGTGCTTCTCCAGATTGGCCCGGGCCGTCTGGTATTCCGCTTCGCTGGGCAGCTCCGCCGCCCACCAGGAGTGGTGGTTCACCCGGTACAGTGCCCCGCCGGCCTCCAGCCGCTTCCGCTTTTTGCGGAACTCCGGGTCGTCCGGCTCCAGGATGCCGCCTGAGATATCGTGGCTGCTGGCGCCGCCCATGGTGAAGAATTTCTTCCCACCAATGTCATAGACCTGCCCCCGCATCAGGAGGATCACCGAAGGCCGCACCCGCTGGATCTCCCCGCCGTGCCATTCTTCCTTTGGGAGCGCGGCCAGCATATCGAAGTTCTCATGGTTGCCGGACACGAACAGCGTGGTGAACGGCCTGGCCTCCAGCCAGTCCAGCCAGTGCCGCTCCCTGGGGCTGCCGTCCCATACCCCGCCGAAGTCGCCGCAAATGATCACATAATCATCCTTGGTCAGCCCCGCCTGTTCGTAGAAGACCTCCTTCTTGAACCGGCTGAAATCGCCGTGGACGTCGCCCGTGATAAACACCGCCATCCCAATCACCTCATCCCTATATTATTAAGTTGGCAACTAAATAATCATGAAAAGGGCTTGCCTGGGATAGGGAA
>CAJULZ010000179.1 GCA_910587205.1 uncultured Oscillospiraceae bacterium | reverse complement strand
GATGGACCTCCAGCACCTGGCCGATGTTCATACGGGAGGGCACGCCCAGGGGGTTCAGCACGATGTCCAGCGGGGTGCCGTCGGGAAGGAAGGGCATATCCTCCTGGGGCAGGATGCGGGACACCACGCCCTTGTTGCCGTGGCGGCCGGCCATCTTGTCGCCCACGGAGATTTTCCGCTTCTGGGCGATATAGACCCGCACTACCTGGTTGACGCCGGGAGAGAGCTCCGCGCCCTCCTCCCGGGTGAATACCTTCACGTCCACCACGATGCCGTACTCGCCGTGGGGAACTTTTAGGGAGGTATCCCGGGTTTCATGGGCCTTCTCGCCGAAGATGGCCCGCAGGAGGCGCTCCTCGGCGGTCATCTCGGTCTCGCCCTTGGGAGTGACCTTGCCCACCAGGTAGTCGCCGGCGCGCACCTCCGCGCCCACGCGGATGATGCCCCGCTCGTCCAGGTCCTTGAGCATGTCGTCGCCCACATTGGTGATGTCCCTGGTGATCTCCTCCGCGCCCAGCTTGGTGTCCCGGGCCTCGGTCTCGTATTCCTCGATATGGATGGAGGTGAACACGTCCTCCTTCACCATCCGCTCGTTGAGCAGGATGGCGTCCTCGTAGTTGTAGCCCTCCCAGGTCATGAAGCCCATGAGGATGTTCTTGCCCAGGGCGATCTCCCCCTGGGAGGTGGAGGGGCCGTCGGCCAGGGTATCCCGGGCGTGGACGCGGTCGCCCACGGCCACAATGGGCCGCTGGTTGATGCAGGTGCCGTGGTTGGAGCGCAGGAACTTGGTGAGCTTATAGTCCTTTTCGCCCTGGCCGTCGTAGCGGACGGACACATGGGTGGCGTCCACGGAGGTGACGACGCCGTCGCCCTCGGCGAGGATGACCACCTCGGAATCCTGGCAGTTTTTGTACTCCTGGCCGGTGGCCACCACAGGGGCCTCGGTGGTGAGCAGGGGCACGGCCTGCCGCTGCATGTTGGCGCCCATGAGGGCGCGGTTGGCGTCGTCGTTTTGGAGGAAGGGGATCTGGGCGGAGGCCACGGACACCATCATCTTGGGGGACACGTCCACGTAGTCCACCCGGTCGGCGTCCACCTCAATGATCTCGTTGCGGTGGCGGCATGCCACGCGGGAGCGGACGAAGAAGCCGTTTTCATCCACCGGCTCGGTGGCCTGGGCCACGTTGAACTCGTCCTCCACGTCGGCGGTCATATACTCGATCTGCTCCGTGACCCTGACGGCGGTGCACTTGCCCTTCTCGTCCAGGATTTTTTCCGTCTTGCGGTAGGGGGCTTCGATGAAGCCGTAGCGGTTGACCCGGGCGTAGGACGCAAGGTAGGAGATCAGGCCGATGTTGGGGCCTTCCGGCGTCTCAATGGGGCACAGGCGGCCGTAGTGAGAGTAGTGGATATCGCGCACGTCGAAGGAGGCGCGGTCACGGGACAGGCCGCCGGGGCCCAGGGCGGACAGGCGGCGCTTGTGGGTGAGCTCCGCCAGGGGGTTGGTCTGGTCCATGAACTGGGACAGGGGGGAGGATCCGAAGAACTCCTTGATGGCGGCGGTGACAGGGCGGATGTTGATCAGGCTCTGGGGGGTGACGATGTCCAGATCCTGGATGGTCATGCGCTCCCGGATGACCCGCTCCATGCGGGTGAAGCCGATGCGGAACTGGTTCTGGAGCAGCTCGCCCACGCAGCGCAGGCGGCGGTTGCCCAGGTGGTCGATGTCGTCGGGGGAACCCACGCCAAAAGCCAGGCAGTTCAGGTAATTGATGGAGGCCATGATGTCGTCCACGGTGATGTGCTTGGGCACCAGGCGGTCCATGCTGTCCTGGATGAGCTCGATGAAATCATCCCGGCTGAGCTTTTCCGCCTCCCGCTTGTCCAGCAGCTCCTTGAGTACCGCGCCGCACACCTTTTCGGTGACGCCGGCGGCGGCGGGGTCGAAGTCCACGAAGCGGGCCATGTCCACCATGCCGTTGGAAAACACCTTCACCATATGCACGCCGGTGTGGAGGTCGTCTACCTCCACCACAGCCTCGTTCACGCCCAGTCCGTCCAGCTCGCGGGCACGGTCCCGGGTGAGTACCTCGCCCGCCTCGGCGACGATCTCGCCGGTGGAGGGGTCGGCCACGGGGGCGGCCAGCTTTTGGCCCGCCAGGCGGGCCCAGATGGATAGTTTTTTGTTGAATTTGTACCGGCCCACGCCGGACAGGTCGTATCGCCGGGGATCAAAGAACAGGGCGGACAACAGGTTTTCGGCGGAATCCACTGTGGGAGGCTCGCCGGGGCGCAGCTTGCGGTAGATTTCCAGCAGGGACTCCTCATAGGTCTTACAGGCGTCCTTCTCCAGGGTGGCCAGCATCCGGGGGTCCTCGCCGAACAGCTCAATAATGCCCGCGTCGGTGCGGGGGCCGATGGCCCGGATCAGGCAGGTGATGGGGAGCTTGCGGTTTTTGTCGATGCGGACATAGAACACGTCGGATAAATCGGTCTCATACTCCAGCCATGCGCCCCGGTAGGGGATGACGGTGGAGGCGAAGGTAATATTGTCGGCCTTATCCGCGTTCCGGGAGTAGTACACGCCGGGGGAGCGCACCAACTGGGACACGATGACACGCTCCGCGCCGTTGATGACGAAGGTGCCCGCGTCCGTCATGATGGGGAAGTCCCCCATGAAGATATCCTGCTCCTTGATCTCATTGGTGGCCTTGTTGCGCAGGTGGACCTGCACCTTCATAGGGGCGGCGTAGGTCATGTCCTGGG
>CAJULZ010000178.1 GCA_910587205.1 uncultured Oscillospiraceae bacterium | reverse complement strand
GCACTGGAAAAGTATAAGCTCTATTGATTGCGATTATTTAATTGCCGAAGTAATAGCTATGGTTATTTTGTCAGCGTGTTCTTTTCAAGATACACCACCCTCGATATCAGATGCAAATGAAAGTGCTCAATCCTCCAAAATAACTATGCTTGATGAAGGTGTATGGCCCACAAATACATACACTGATGGACTTCCAATCCCCGCTGGAACTGTGAGTTGGGCGGCACTTGATACGGAACACGAAAATTGCAGTATCAATTTGGTGGATATAAGCGAAACAGATTATAACGACTATATGGAACTTCTAAAGCAAGAAGGTTTTTCTGTAATTGAGGATATATCCGAGGAAATCAAAGGGCAAGATTATATTTCCGTTGGTACGCTTTTATCTAATGGGGAAAAGGGGTTAAGCATCAGCTATATCTCCAACAGTTTTACAATTTACATTTCATTTGTAAAATGATATATATTGCCTTTGCCCCCACCTTGTCGGGGCATGAGCAAGTCAGCGCTCGATTTTAGGATACAGTAAGAGCCGTACCTGCAAGGGAGCAGGTACGGCTCTTACATTTGATTACATCAGTCTCATATCAGTTCGATCAAGATGACTTCTTCCACCTGCGCCTTGCAGGTGTTCATCAGCCCCGCCCAGCGCAGAGGGTCAAGGGCTTTCAGTTCCCCTGTTGCTCCGGCTGCTTTCGCCATCTCCGGCATCATCAGTTCCAAGCGTTTGCGGGCGGTCTGGTCGATTTCCAGCAGGTGTGCGTACAGTGTCCCAGACAGCAGCAGGCTGTTGTAAAGCTCCGGCATATGCTCTTGAAGGTACTGCTTTCTCATGCGGCCATATTTGCCAAGATTTTCGGTAGCCGCTTCCGATAATCCGATAGCGGGAATCTCATGGTTATTCATCGTCATTTTCTCCGTTTTGTAACAGCTTTGTCGGAGGTAACAGGGATGCTATGTCCTGCGTGTAGTGTCATTCTTTATGAGAGGGTGGCGTTGAACAAATTTTTGAAGGGCATCAGCTCGTTGCTCTCGCTGCTGTCCGTGTCTACATTGTCGTTAATGGCGATGTAGCGGACGCCGAACATGGGGAAGCGCTCCTCGATGTACAGCCCAGTGTGAAGCTGGTTTCGGCCAAGCCTGGACAGGTCTTTCGTGATGATGATCCCAATCTCGCCGTTTTCCATGTCGGCCATCATCTGCTGGAAACCGGGCCTTTGAAAACTGGCCCCGGAGTACCCGTCATCCACATAAAAGCAAGGATTGGGGAAATGGTGGTCGGCAGCGAAGCGCTGCTGGATCATTTTTTGATTTTGAATGCTGTTTGACTCGTTTTCCGTATTGTCATCCTGACTGAGGCGGCAGTACAGAGCGGTTTTCTTCTGGTTTGACGTTATCATCTTACCCTCCTTCGTTGGTCAAACCGTTCAGAGCATTGCGACATGACTATACTCCAAAACGGCCCGGATATCCAGTGCTTTTCCCAGACAGCACTGGGCTTACGCGCACAGTTTTTCCTGCTGGATTTCCAGGTCGATCAATGCTTTTAACTTATCTTCCGGGGAACAATGTCCGTTTTCCGGGAACACAGATACCACTCGGATCGTTCTGCCGTGGGAAACCTGGATACGTTCCGTTCTGATCTGCTGGTTGCTGTTTAGCTTGTCTATGGTCGAACCCTCCCTTCTTGACAATTTTGCCAATCATACAATTTATCCGGTATGAACATATCCAATCGCTTGCGGCAGGGCCGCAACGGGGGCCACACGGGGTGCTGTATGGGGTAGTCGTGGCCCAGTGGTGGTGGGACTCGCTGCCTGCCGCCGGAGGCCCACAACGGCCTTTGTGGTGCCGACAGGGGGGGAGTCTGCATCCGCAAAGTCTGGAGGCAAAAGCAGGCAGGCCGTTCGCGGCCTGCCTGCGCTGGGGGTACGGCGTTTTTTGCTTTGTCGAGCCAGGGACAAATAATTCTTTTAGGAAGGCGGTGGCCTCCGGGGCCTAATCCTTCCCGGCCTGGTAGCTTTCCACCAGCAGGACCCCGTTCCTGCCGGAGAGGTCGTTGGCGGACACGTCCACATGGAGCCACTGGCCGTCCACGTACACGAGGTTCCAGGTGTGGGTCTTGCTGCTGACGGTGAAGCAGGGGATGTCCGCCGCCCCGCACAGGAACTTCAGCGCTCTGGCGTAGGAACCGCAGGCCGCTTTCAGCTCCCCGGCGTGGGGGGCGAAGGACTGGGTGATGCCGGCTGTTTTTCCCTTTTGATAGGCCAGCAGGGTGCGGATGTAGTCGTTGAAGTATTCCACCCGCTCACGATCCGTGGCCAGCGTCCCTGCATGGTCGAGGGCGGGTTGGACGAAGTCCAGGGGCGCCTGGTAGTTCTCCGGCATCTCGGCGGACACGGCGTAGTAGTCCAGGTGCCGCCAGTAGTCGGCGAAGCCCTGGGGCACATGATGCTCATACCGCAGAACGCCCTCCATGCGGCCCATCAGCTTTTTCACCGCGCTGTAGTCCTCCTTGGACACCTGCGTGTAAGCGGGGGCGGTACCACTGGTCCCGTCCAGCATCGTCTGGCGGATGGCGTTGTACAGCTCCCGGCTGTACACGCCGGTGAACACCTCCGGGCTGGCCTCCTGGGAGAAGTCCTCCCGGCTCCAGTGGTCCGCGCTGATGGCGTAGGGGGCGGGCGTCTGGGGCTGGTACTCTGCCGTCTGGGCGGGGGCGGCCAGCAGGGCCGCGGCCATGGTGACCGCGAGAAGCAGGGACAGGGTTTTTCTGTTTTTCATGCTCGATTCCTCCGTTTCGTAATATG
>CAJULZ010000177.1 GCA_910587205.1 uncultured Oscillospiraceae bacterium | reverse complement strand
ATTTTTTCGCCGGACGAAGCCAGTTTGACGCAGGAATACTTTGTGTAGTCCAAGGAAAATTGGCAAAGTATGGCGGAAAAAGAGCCTCCCTTTGGGTGTGTTCACAATTTTCAAACAAGCCATAGTATAAGGAGGGCGCAAATATGGAAAAACCAGCGGCGGAAGTGGTAGCGGCCCTCATTTGGGACGGAGGCAGATTCCTCATCTGCCAGCGCCCCGCCCACAAGGCCCGGGGCCTGCTGTGGGAATTCGCAGGGGGCAAAGTGGAACCAGGAGAGACAAAGGCGCAGGCCCTGGCCCGGGAATGCCGGGAAGAACTGGCCATTCCGCTTTCGGTGGGTAAGATATTTATGGAGGTAGACCACGAGTACCCGGACCTGAAGGTTCATTTGACGCTGTTTCATGCCGCGATCAGTGAGGGGATGCCGCAGATGCTGGAGCACAATGATATCCGCTGGATCACGGTAGAGGAAATCCCACAATACGAGTTCTGCCCAGCGGACGAGGCAGTTTTGGAAAAGCTACGGGGCGGAATCGCTGCCCGGCAAGAGGAGGAATTATAATGGAACCTGTTTATTATACCGTAGATTCAATCGATGGGGATTACGCCCATATGACCAGCGACAGCGGTATCGAAAACCAGGTGGCGATGTTCCTGCTGCCGGAGGGCGCCACTGTGGGCAGCCGTTTGATGCGAGAAAACTTCGAGTGGAGCTTGCTTTGACAGGCGCAGGCGTAAAACTATAACACCCAGCCGCCTGGGCTCCAGGCAGATCAAGCGGGATGGCTTGGATATGAGACCGCCCTGATCAGTCATCGCACATCCAGCTCATTGCGCTAAGAACAAAGATATCGAAAAAGCGGCGTGGAAAAAGAGCAGGTTCATCATATTTGATGAACCTGCTCCTGGTATCAAATGCCGAATTTGAACCGGCGGCCTTAAAGATAACCGGTGCGCTCATCCTGCTCCCGATGAAAGGCTGCAGACAGACGCAATCTAACGGCCGTGATCTACACGGACAGCGCCTGGGTAGTCAGCACACCGCAATTTTTCATGGATCACTTCGCCATCCGCCGCAGTACCAGTTCCGCTCAGGCCATTCGCGCAAAAGGCTTAGGTATGTAATCCTCCCCATTCAAGGTGGAGCATATTAGGTTGGCGATGGCGGGCTCATCCCCGGCAATCAGGGCCAGCGGACACGGAACACAGCGCTTAAAACTGCGCCAGCGTCACGGTGCGGCCCCCGTCCCGCCGGGACGCCTCCGCGGCCAGCGCCATCACATGGCTCTCCACCGATGCGTCCACACCGGTCAGCCCCTCTGTGCCGCCGCCGGCGATAAGCTTGCAAAAGCTGCGCATCAGTCCAAAATCGCCGCCGCCGTGGCCGGAGAACTCACCGCCGTCTTCCCGCAGGTCAATGACCCGCTCCGGCCGGCCGAAGCGGTGGAGCACCAGTTTCTCCGCCTCCATGTCGCCCTCTACGTCGCCCGCAGTCCCCGTCACCTTGATGGTGCGGTGGCAGGACTGGGTGAACGCCGTCATGGTGAAGGTAGCGTGAATGTTATTGGCAAACTCCAGATTCACGGTCTGGTGATCCACCACATCGTTATCACAGTGGAACACACACCGGCCGTACGGGCCTGTGCGCAAAGCCTCCATCAGCTTTTCCTCGGTGGGCTCGCTGGCCACCACGCCGCAGGGCCAGCCCTTCCCACCGCCCCGTATCCCCGTGCTGGGGTCGGTGATGTATATTTTCTCCACATCATAGGGGCAGTCCGCCTTGCATTTGCAGCCGTCCAAACACCGCAGGGCCGCCCCCTCCGGCGCGCGCTCCGCCCGGAAGTAGTCCAGCGCGCCAAAGCTCTGTACCTTCCGGCACTCCTCCCCCGCCAGCCAGCGCAGTATGTCCATATCGTGGCAGCTTTTTTGGAGGATCATGGGGCTGGTTTCATCGGACCGCCGCCAGTTTCCCCGGACAAAGCTGTGGGCATGGTGCCAGTAAGCAACGTGCTCCACCGCGTCGATGGTTTCCACCTTGCCCACCTCCCCCCGGTCCAGCAGCTCTTTCAAGGCGGAATAGAACCTGGTGTACCGCAGTACATGGCAGACCACCACCGCCCGGCCCGTCTCACGGGCCTTTTTTTGCAGCACGCGGCACTCCTCCAGACTGGGAGAAATGGGCTTTTCCAACAGTACGTGGTATCCCTTGTCCAGCGCCAGCAGAGCGTCGGTTATGTGCTGACGGTCCTGGGTGGCCACAATCATCACGTCCGCCAGCCGGGGCTGGGCCAGCAGCTCCAGATCCGAGGCGAAGCAGCGCTCCTCCAGGACGCCATAGCGCCGGCGGAGCATGGCAAGCCGCTCCGGGCGGCAGTCCGCCCCCGCGACCACCCGCATCTCATCGGGATGCTCCTCCTGGTAGGGGGCGTACGCCTCCAGCCCCCGGGCCCCGCAGCCACAGATCGCAAAGGTAACAGGGTTTGACATAGTCTTCTTCTCCTTACCGTTAGTGTTTTGACTCTACGCCCAGTATAGCACACCCGCTTCGTCAAGTCGAGGATCATTTCTCAACAGGCAGCGCCGCCCTGGATAATCAAGATATGCTTTCCCCCCAATATCCACCCCTGCCAAGTCCATGCCGGCCAGCGGGCAAGCGCCCCCGGGCCCTCCACACGCCACACTTGAAATTGTCCGATCATTCCGCTATACTGGTGAGTAGTCATCGTCCTTTGGACATTTTCAAAACGGAGGCTGTTAAACATGGAGACAAACAGGCTGCTGGAAGTTGGCGCAAAAGCCCCTGACTTTACGTTGCCGGACACCGACGGGACCCCCGTTTCCCTGACGGACTTCGCTGGGAAAACGGTGGTGCTGTACTTCTACCCCCGGGACAATACTCCTGGCTGCACCCGTCAGGCCTGCGCTTTCGCGGGGGTATTTGAGGAATTCAAACAGATCGGCGCGGTGGTCATCGGGATCAGCAAGGATTCCGCGGCATCGCATAAAAAGTTCG
>CAJULZ010000176.1 GCA_910587205.1 uncultured Oscillospiraceae bacterium | reverse complement strand
AGTCCAGCCATATTCCCATCAAGGTGAATATGTCCGGCGTGCTGCCCATCATCTTTGCCCAGGCGATTGCCTCCATTCCCGCCACCATCGGGATGTTCGTGCCGTCGGCGCAGCAGGCGGGGACCTTCTGGCACGGCTTCCTGGACGTGTTTGACTCCCGGGGACTGGTGTACAGCATAGTCTATTTCCTGCTGATTATCCTGTTCAGCTATTTCTACAACACCATTCAGTTTAACCCCATTGAGGTGGCCAACAACCTGAAGAAGAACGGCGGCTTTATCCCCGGCTTCCGCCCGGGCAAGCCCACCAGCGACTTCCTGTCCAAGGTCATCTCCCGTATCACCATGTTTGGCGCGATTTACCTGGGCGTGGTTGCCCTGCTGCCCACCATCACGGGCAACATCATGAGCGCCTTGGGCAGTACCGCGGGCCAGAGTCTGGCCATCGGCGGCACCTCCATTATCATCGTGGTGGGCGTAGCCCTGGAGACCGTGAAGGCCCTGGAGGCCCAGCTGATGATGCGCCACTACAAGGGTTTCCTTGAGTGAGCCCAGGGGTGAATTTGATGAAACTAATTATGCTCGGCGCCCCTGGCGCCGGTAAGGGGACCCAGGCCGCCATCCTCAGCGGGCGGCTGGGCATTCCCACCATTTCCACAGGCAACATCCTGCGCTCGGCCGTGAAAAACGGTACGAGCGTGGGGCTCCAGGCCAAGAGCTACATGGACGCGGGCAAACTGGTGCCCGACCAGGTGATCATCGGCATTATCGCCGAGCGTCTGGCGGAGGCCGATTGCGCAAAGGGCTATATCCTGGACGGTGTGCCCCGCACCATCGCCCAGGCCGAGGCCCTGGAGGCCGCAGGCATCCGGTTTGACTGCGTACTGGACATCGAGGTTTCCGATCAGGAGATCGTCAACCGCATGGCGGGCCGCAGGGCCTGCACCGAGTGTGGCGCCACCTACCACGTGGTGGCCGCGCCCCCGAAAGCGGAGGGCGTGTGCGACGCCTGCGGCGGCGCGCTGGTCCAGCGGGACGACGACAAGCCGGAAACTGTGCTGGACCGTCTGAACGTGTACCACGCCCAGACGGAGCCGCTGAAGGAGTTCTACGCCCAGCGGGGTATCCTTAAGAGCGTAGAAAACCGGCCCACCATTGAGGACACCGCCAAGGCCATTGAAGCCGTCCTGGGTATTTGAGCATGGAGCTGATCACGCTGAAATCCCCCCGGGAGCAAGACGCGATGCGCAAGGCCGGGCGGCTGACCGCCCAGGCCAGGGCCTTGGCGGGGAGGATGGTCCGCCCCGGCGTCACCACCAAGGAGATCGACGACGCGGTGCGCAAGTTCATCCGCAGCCACGGCGCGGAGCCGTCGTTCCTCAATTACGGCGGGTTCACCGGTTCGGCCTGCATTTCGGTCAACGAAGTGGTCATCCACGGCATCCCGTCCAAAAAGGTTGTCCTCAAAGAAGGCGATATCGTCAGCATTGATGTTGGCGCGTATCTGGACGGGTTCCACGGAGACTGTGCCGCCACCTACCCCTGCGGGGAGATTTCCCCAGAGGCCCGGCGGCTCATCGACGTCACCTGCCAGAGCTTCTGGGAGGGATTCCAGAACGCCCGTGCGGGCCGGCGGGTGAGCGACATCTCCCACGCGGTCCAGGCCTACGTGGAGCAGCACGGCTATTCCGTGGTCCGGGAGTTCGTGGGCCACGGCGTGGGCGCGAAGCTCCACGAGGCCCCCGAGGTGCCCAATTTCGGCCCCGCGGGCCACGGCGCTCGGCTCCAGCCGGGCATGGCCATCGCGGTGGAACCCATGGTGTGCGCGGGGGACTGGCGGGTGAAGGTGCTCCGGGACGGTTGGACCACCGTGTCGGTGGACGGCTCCCTGGCGGCCCACTACGAGAACACCATCCTCATCACCGGGGACGGACCGGAGATCACCACCGTCACCGAGGACGGGGCCTATGTATGATTACACGGGCTGGATCGTCCGGGCCAACGCGGGACGGGACAGGGACGGGATTTTCTGCGTGGTCGGTGTGGATCAAGAACAGGTTCGCCTGCTGCTGGCGGACGGGAAACGCCGAAAAGTGTCCCGCCCCAAGCGGAAGAAGCTGGGCCACGTCACCTGCCTGACGGACAGCCGGCACCAGTTCGACCACCCCGCCATTCAAAGGCTGAAGCAGGGCGAGGCCCTGAGCGACAAGGAATTGAGAAGGGCGCTGGCCGCGTTCCGAGATCAACTGGAGGTATGACGCTTTGGCAAAAGACGACATGATCGAGTTGGAGGGCGTCGTCACCGAGGCCCTGCCTAACACCACGTTCAACGTGGATATTGGAAATGGACACATTATCCTGGCACACATCTCCGGCAAGCTGCGCATGAACTTCATTCGCATCCTGCCCGGCGATAAAGTCACGGTGCAGATGTCGCCCTACGACCTCACCCGTGGCCGCATTACCTGGAGATCCAAGTAAACTATCAACGACCCAGTCTGGAACAGGCTTTTCCCTCAAGGGGCCTTGCCCCCGAAAGGGACCGCCCATCCCCGTCCCCCGCAGGGAAGGCGGCCGCAGGCCGCCCCCAACCGCGAGCCCAGCGAAGCGGGTCGCGGTTGGAGAGGAGGAGCAGCGGAATGAGCGAGCTTTCGGCGAAGCCGGAAGCGAGGGATATGCAGCTTGCTCCGACGAGGGGGCCATCAGGCATTAACAGGAGGTTAACGATATGAAAGTCAGACCGTCTGTCAAGCCCATGTGCGAGAAGTGCAAGATCATCAAGCGCAAGGGCAAAGTCATGGTCATTTGCGAAAACCCCAAGCACAAGCAGAGACAAGGTTAAAGGAGGGGCATAGAGTATGGCACGTATTGCCGGCATTGATCTGCCGAAGGAGAAGCGAGTCGAGATTGGACTCACCTATATTTATGGAATCGGCCGCACCAGCGCTACGAAGATCCTGGCCGAGGCGGGCATTAACCCTGACACCCGGGTGAAGGACCTCACCGACGCTGAGGAGGCCAAGCTGCGTGAGATCATCAGCCACGAGTACACCGTGGAGGGCGACCTGCGCCGCAA
>CAJULZ010000175.1 GCA_910587205.1 uncultured Oscillospiraceae bacterium | reverse complement strand
GGCGTTTCAGGGCGTTACCCCTTCATTCCACCTATCGCAGTATCAGTTGTTGCTTTTGATTATACACCCCTTTCGTAAGCTTCAAAGTCGATGCATCGGATGTCCACGTTCGGCCCGCAGATCTGCCGCATGGCGTCCTCCTGGAAGTCGAAGCAGTACAGCGTCCCTATCCAGCCATGGATGTGCAGCACATTGTCGAACTTTCTGATCCGGGGCATATCGCAGGTGTAGGCAAACAGCACCGGGTTCTCCCCGTCCATGGCGTCATTCATCACAGACCAGTTGGGCCGGCGCGGGTCAAGGCCCTGGGACAGAATATCGTCCAGGACAGCCTTTTCGTCCGGGTGAAAGAGCAGGTACAGGATGACGTCGCCGCGGTGGTCGCAGGTCAGGAAATAAAAATGGCCGTAGCTCCCGTCCTGAATGAAATGCTCTTTGCGTTCGGTGTCGGCATCCAGAAGGACGGGCACTTGGCCCATATCCACGCCGAACAGAACCGCCCCCAGCTCGGCCCCTCCAAACTGTCCGGGAAGCCGGTTCTGGCACAGTTCAATTTGCAGCAGGGCTTTGAGTCGCATTTCCGCCTGGTACTCCCACTTCATCAGGGCCGGGCCGGTGTTGTAGACGGAAAACACCTGCCCATCCGACAGGAGAATACCCACAGCGCGGGAATTGCGGATCTTGGTGGCCGCCGCCCCTAATTGTTTGACCTCGCGGGAGCTGAAATAGGAAGGGCCGTCAATGTATGGGGCCTCAGAGGGCGGCGTGAGGGTGAACACGACAGGCCTTTCCCAGGGGGAAAACGGTATGCCCACGTTGAACATAGACACCAGCACCTCGGCCATCCGGTGCAGACGCAGGCGGTGGAGCACGCTATACTTGGGCGCGTTGGTCATGGTGTCGCCGGTGAACAGTGGGCCAAACCGGTCCGGCCAATCGGCGGCGAGCTGTTTCTTTGCCGCAGCCGTCAGCCGCAGACCACGCAGGCCATCACGGTAGTAGGTGCGGATGAGCTTTTCCCGTTTGAGGCGCTTGACCACAAAATCCGCATAGGATACGGAGCCGGATAAACGCCTCACCTGTTCGATGGGGAACTCGCCGGACAGCGCAACCAGCATCAGCAAAAGTGCGGAAAAGCTGTCTGAATCCGGCGTCTGACGTTTTTCTTCATCCATAACAATTTACACCTGCCCAAAACTGTTTTTACGCCCAAGCCCGCCTTGACTTGGGCGTTTTTTGGGGCTTGCCGGAGCGGGGAAACCTTGGATTTTCAACGGGTCATGCCGCAAAAACCCATATCCCAAAACCGGGCTTCAAAAAAGGGGCAAAATGGGATATGGCTGATACCCCGAAAACGGGTACTTTTTCGGGCTGTTTTTCATCTATAAGTCCGTGATGGAATCCAGCACTTTTTCCCGCCCTTTCAGCCAGTCCGCAAATCGCCCGCTGTCCATGATGGAGATGCGTGTACAGTCCGCCTCGCCCAGCTCGGTGGTATGGTAGGCGTCGCACAAAAGGCCGCTGTCGTCCACCAGCATGAAGGAAGCGGCCACGTCCAGCAGCCGCTTCAGTTCCAGGTTGTCGTAATCCCGCACCCGGCGCTCCGGCAGCTCCCGGTTATAGATGTTGGAGAAGCACACCACGCAATGCTTGAATTGGGGCATGGGGTGTTCCCGGGCATATTGGCTGAGGGCAGCATGGAACGGGTCCAGCAGGAACTCCGAGCTGGGCCGCCGCTTCCGCTTGGGCAGCAGGCTGGGCAGGGTGATCTCCATGATGCCGTCGGTGTACTGGATGTCAATGCCCATCATCAGGGCGGCAGACGTGAGATAGTCCCCCTTTTGGACATTGGTGGTGGCATAGAGGATATGCCGCAGTCGGCAGGCGATCTGCTCCGCCCGCAGGGCCGCGTCGGTGGACAGCGTTTCATAGTTGTCCGGGTAGCGCTGTATGTCGGTGGTATTCATAGCATACAGCGCGTTGTTCAGCCGGTGGATATCATCCAAAATGGATGATATCCGCTGAGATAGGATTGCTCGGTTCAAGATTTTCCCCCTATTCTTTTTGATAGTATTGGACATCCCCGCCCGGGGAAACGGTGCAGTAGCCGCAGACGTTGGGCAGTTCCAGTCCGTTGATTTGTTCCGGGTCATCCACCAGCACCAGGTAGTGGGGTGGATCTTCCTCGTGCCGGCCCATCACCTGGGACAGCATGGCCTCTTTGCCCGGCTCCATGTGGACGATTTCATAAATCTGGCCGTCCGCGATAAAAATTACCTTGGCCGGGAACTCCCCGATGGCGTGGTACTCCACCCGGTCGATAAAGTCCACCAGCACCCAGACCGCCGCGAACAGCGCCTTATCGACCTTCCCATCGTGGCCGGGGGCCGCCCGGTAGAGCCCTTCCTCATAGAGCAGCCGCTGCTGCTTCGTCAGGTAGATCAGCAATTCGTTGATTTTATCCCGTTTTCCCGGGTAGAGCCTGAGAACCTGTTCTCTTGTCAGCGCCCGGTACATGGAGATATCCCGGAGCAGGGCGGCGGCCTCCTGGCTGTAGTTCTGATCCCTTGCTTTCATGTTCGTGCCTCCTGTGCGTATTCGTGCGTAATCATACGCATAAGCGCCGTATTGGAGCGGCGCTTATGCGTACAAATTTTCTGGAAATGGGGCTTATACGCATTAGAGTATTCACTACTGCGTACAAATTTTGGAGCTGTACGTATTAGGACGCATTCGCGCCGTCCAGAAACCGGGGTACGTATTCCAGCGGTCTTAGGACGTATTCGCGCCGCTCCAATGCGTACAGCCCATTTACCCGGCCTTCCGGCCCCCGGAACGGTTCAGCAGCTCCTGGAGCTCCCGGCGGTCGGTGGTGATCAGCTCCTTCTCCAGCTGGCTGCACTTGATCTCCACCGTCACATTGTTGTTGTTGGTGCTGATGAGCCCGCTGCCCCGCTCAAAGTGGGTGATCTCCATGACCTCCGCCTCGGACAGGTGCAGGAGGCCCTGCACCCGCCGGGCCTCCTCGTCCTCCAGGTTCAGCAGGATCTTGGTCTTGGCGTTGTTGATGATGCC
>CAJULZ010000174.1 GCA_910587205.1 uncultured Oscillospiraceae bacterium | reverse complement strand
GCCGGACGAAGCCAGTTTGACGCAGGAATACTTTGTGTATTCCAAGGAAAATTGGCAAAGTATGGCGGAAAAAGAGCCTCCCTTTCGGCGTGTTCACAATTTTCAAACAAGCCCTAAACTGATTGGAAGATCAATCGTCCCCCACGCTCTTTTCGGTACCCTTGCAATATATAATTATGCCGGCCTTTTTAGAGGAGTTGTGGCCGTCTGCGGAACTGATGGCCGCCGCCCGCGCGGCTGCGGCGTCGGGTATCTGGCCGTGGACATACCCCAAAGACGCCCACGGCGAACCTCCTGCGGAAAATGCACGGCATTTGTAAAGAAAAATGTTGCAATTTGCTTTACATATGGTATAATATACCTGTACAGAGAGGGGGCGGCGCTCATGGCACAGGTTATGGTCAATTTCCGCATGGACGAGGACATCAAGAAAAACATGGAGCAGGCTTGCCGGGAGATGGGTTTGAGTATGACCACCGCCTTTACTATTTTTGCTACAAAAGTGGGCAAGGAAAAACGAATCCCCTTTGAGGTCACAGCCGAGCCCCGCACCCCAGCGGCCCATCAGGGGCAAAGCTGCCGCAGGGCGGACGCCCCTGTGCCTGTCCCGCAACAGGAACAGCTGGAAGCCCTGTGCGCGGACATACGGCAATCGCTCACCGCCGTCCACACCGCGATCCCCTCCTCTATCACCGGGCTCTGTGTGGAGCGCATCCGGCTGCTGTGCGGCAATGAGCTCAAGGATAAGGCGGCGCAGGTCTCCAAAGGCGTCAAGGCCCTGTCTTCCGGCGGGGCCGCCACGGATAGGGACCCACGTATCCTGGACGAGTACCTGGACGGCTTATCCTCCGTTGCGGAGGAGCTCCGCGAACTCGGACGCACCCTGATCCCCACCATGAAATCATGGTCCGGTGGGGACACCGGCGTTTTCGACCCCTATGAACAGCGGCTTGCCGCCATATCCAAAAAATTTGACGGGCTTGCGCCCGTTCTGGTCCGTTTCCTGCACTCCACCTCCGGGGGATCGCAGGCCGTTCAGGCACGGCTGCGGCAGGCCGCAGCAGCCGTGGAGACGCCCTATGTCCTGACGGCCTTGGAAAACCTGGAGGCGCTGATCCTCCGGCACTACGGCGCGCTGGATGCGCGGACAAAGGCCCGGCTGGAGTCCGACTACCTCCAGACGCTGGAGCTCACCTTAAAGGAGCTGGGCCAGGCGGAGCGGGACGGCGCGGACATCGGGGGCAAGGCGGCGCTCTGTCTCCGTGCAGCCAATGTGCTCTCCCAAGTGGTCTCCGGCGCCGGGCAGGCCGGGCAGGAGTGGAGCCGCCGGAGCCTGGAGGCGGAGGTGGAGGCCTTGGAGCGCCTGGCCGCCATGCGGGGGGACACCGCCGGGGGCATCAAACCTGAAAACTGAAAAATTTCAAGCCGTTGGGGGGCGGTCCGCCGCGCCCGGCTTGTTTGAGATAGAGATGCTGCCCTTTTTGAAAGTTGAAAGGAGGAGTCCCCATGCCAAATCCGGAAACCATTTTCACCGCGATCATCATTGTTGCCGTTGTGATCGCCGTCCTCGCCATCGTTTTGACGGGCTACGTCAAGGCTCCGCCCGACCAGGCGTACATCATTTCCGGCCTCAAAAAAGAGAGCAAAGTGCTCGTTGGCCGGGCCGGTATCCGTGTCCCCATCTTCGAGCGGCTGGATAAGCTGTACCTGGGCCAGATGACGGTGGACATCAAGACCGAGCAGTCCGTCCCCACCAGCGACTTCATCAACGTCAACGTGGACGCCGTGGCCAAGGTGCGCATCTCCCCTCTCCCGGAGGGCATCAAGCTGGCGGCCAAAAACTTCCTGAACAAGAAGCCCGACGAGATCACCCGGGATCTCCAGGACTCCCTCCAGGGCAATATGCGCGAGATCATCGGCACCCTGTCCCTGAAGGAGATCAACACCGACCGGGACTCCTTCTCCGACCAGGTGATGCAGAAGGCCAGCAAGGACATGGACAAGCTGGGCATTGAAATCCTGTCCTGCAATATCCAAAACGTCACCGATGAGAACGGGCTGATTAAGGATCTGGGTGCGGACAACACCAGCCTGATCAAGAAGAACGCCGCCATCGCCAAGGCCCAGGCCGACCGCGACATCGCCATCGCCCAGGCGGAGGCGGAGCGGGAGTCTAACGAAGCCCGGGTGCAGGCGGACACTCAGATCGCCCAGAAGCAAACCGAGCTGGAAATACGCCGGGCCGAGCTGAAAATCATGGCGGACGGCAAGAAGGCGGAGGCCGACGCCGCCTACGAAATCCAGAGCCAGGAGCAACGCAAGAGCATTGAAACCGCCACGGTCAACGCCGAGATCGCCAAGACCCAGCGCCAGGCTGAGCTGAAGCAGTATGAGGTCGAGGTAGAGAAGCAGAAGCTGGAAGCGGAAATCCGGGCCAAAGCGGATGCCGAGCGCTACCGGCAGCAGCAGGAGTCGGAGGCCGCGCTGTTTAAGCGTCAAAAGGATGCGGAGGCGTCCCGTTACGAGCAAGAGCAGAAGGCCGAGGCGGAGATGAAAATCGCCCAGGCCCAGAAGTACGCCAAGGAGCAGGAGGCGGAGGGTATTGCCGCCGTAGGCAAGGCGGAAGCCGCGGCCATCCGGGCTAAGGCCCTGGCGGAGGCCGAGGGCATTGACAAGAAAGCGGAGGCCATGAAAAAATACGGCGAAGCCGCCGTCATTGAAATGGTCATGCAGGCCCTGCCCGAAATCGCCAAGCACGTGGCGGAGCCCCTGTCCAAGGTAGACAAGATCACCATGTACGGCGAGGGCAACAGCGCCAAGCTGCTGGGAGACATCATCACCGGTACCACCCAGGTCACCGAGGGCATCACCCAGGGCATGGGCATCGACGTCAAATCCCTCATCGCCGGTATGCTGGGCGGCAGACTGGCTGGCGGAGAGGACAAAACGGTCATTATCCAGGCCCCTCCCCCTGCGGACAGGCCCGTGGACGCCCCCATCGTCCCCAGCGAGGATACGCAGCCCGAATAAGCGGCTCCGCCGGGCATCCATTCCCGGCGGGGAGCTCCAAAAAGGGAACGGCACGCTAAAAAGCGTGCCGTTCCCTTTTTGGAGCTGGTAATGTGACTCGAACACACGACCTGCTGATTACGAATCAGCTGCTCTACCAACTGAGCTACAGTAGCGTATGCAATTGTAGGGACTTCCGCCTGACCGATTCAGGGGCGAATGCGCTGCAACGGACTAAGGATACCACATGTTTGGCTTCCCGTCAAGCATGGATTCTGCGGAGAACA
>CAJULZ010000173.1 GCA_910587205.1 uncultured Oscillospiraceae bacterium | reverse complement strand
AGGTGGACGTGCTCACCCTGTCGGCCACCCCCATCCCCCGGACGCTGAACATGGCGCTGAGCGGCATCCGGGACATGTCCGCCATCGAGGAGCCCCCCGCCAGCCGCCAGCCGGTGCAGACCTATGTGCTGGAGCACGACTGGTCGGTGCTGGCCGACGCCATGCGCCGGGAGCTGGAGCGGGGCGGGCAGGTGTATTACCTCCACAACCGGGTGGACACCATCCAGCGCACCGCCGCCCGCATCAAGGAGATGCTGGGGGGGGATGTGTCTATCGCCGTGGGCCACGGCAAGATGAGCCAGGAGGAGCTGAACGACGTGATGACCCGGGTGTCCGACGGCGAGGTGGACATCTTGGTGTGCACCACCATCATCGAGACCGGCATCGATATCTCCAACGTGAACACCCTCATCATTGAGGACGCGGACAAGATGGGCCTGGCCCAGCTCCACCAGATTCGGGGCCGGGTGGGGCGCTCCCCCCGCCGGGCCTATGCCTACATGACTTACCGCCAGGGCAAAGTGCTCACCGAGATCGCCGCCAAGCGCCTGTCCGCCATCCGGGAGTACGCCGAGTTCGGCTCCGGGTTCAAGATCGCCATGCGGGATCTGGAGATCCGGGGGGCGGGCAACCTCCTGGGCCCCGAGCAGTCCGGCTTCCTGATGAGCGTGGGCTACGACCTGTACCTAAAGCTGCTGGAGGAGGCAGTGCTCACCGAGAAGGGCGAGACCCCCGCCCGTCTGCCGGAGTGCGCGGTAGACCTCACCGTGGCGGCGTCCATCCCGGACAAATACGTCCCCGACCCCGGCCAGCGCATGGACCTGTACCGCCGCATCGCCCGCATCCGCACCCCGGAGGACGGGGACGACATGACCGACGAGCTCATCGACCGCTACGGCGACCCGCCCCGGCAGGTGAACAACCTGATCTCCGTGGCCCTCCTCCGGGGGCAGGCCGCCGCCTGCTTCATCACCGAGATCACCCAGAAGGCCGGGGCGCTCAGCTTTGCTATGGACCAGTTCGATCTGGAGGCCATCGCCGCCCTGGCGGGGCAGTATCCCGGGCGGATGCTGTTCTCCCCCGGCGACAAGCCCGCCCTCACCCTGAAACTGAAAAAGGGGGAAGACCCCCTGCGCCTGGCCGCCCAGGTGGTGGAGCGGTACGCCGCCCTGCTCCCCCCTCGGGACTGAGGCAGCAAAACGGGCGGTTCCCCCATGCAGAGAGAACCGCCCGTTCCAAGCCGCTTATTCTGTTTGTCCCAGCGAAATGAGCAGGTAGTCGATCCCCTTGGAGATAGTACCCTCGATATCGAAGTCCCAGCCGCTGAAGGTGGTGTTCCGCAGTGTCGCCCGCATGTCGGAGGCAAAGGCCCGGACGTCAAACTTGCTGCCCAGCACGGCATCCCACCGGTCTTGTGAAACGTTCATGGCGGTTCCTTCCATATAGTTATCAAAAAAATAGGTTTGGGGCAACTGGTCACCTATGGTGTTCCAATAAGCAGATGCGCCATCGCTGCCCAGTTTGCTGTCCATCACTCCTGTCAAGAGCAGTTCCCCCTGCAAATTCAAAAAATCTTGGACGCTGTCTTTGCCTTCGTACTTTTCATAGATGGCCTGTTCAATTTCATCTATCGTCATATTCCCATATCCAAGCGCCTGGGCGCGGAGGTTCCCATACTTGGACTGGACATATTTACTATAAGCCGCCATGTCGCGTTTGTGCTGGGACCACTCATCCTTTGTCCAAGTCAATACATCGATCCCTGTTTCCGCCTCAAATTCTCGTTTCAGGTGGAATCCGATATTTCGGCTAATTTCACTTCGGAAGTCGGAGGCGGCCACGCTGCCCTTCTCTTGTATGCGAGAGAAGGCCATAATAGAGGCCCAATTCCCGTCAAACGCCTCATCATACCGGTTCCAGATGGCGGTATAGATCTCGCCGTAGCTCATCCCGGTGTAGTCGGCTTCCTACGCCATCTGACGCAGCTTGGCCAGCTTGACATCGATGGAATCCCCCGGCTGGATACCGGTGGCGGACGCTGTGGCTGCCGTCTGCGGGGCGGCGGGGCAAACCGTCCCCACAGCCCCGGCCCCCGCCCCGCCAAATGTCAAGACTAAATTACAAAAAATTATAAAAAGTTTTTAATGTCCTTAAAAACGGGGGTCCCGCTCCAGGTGGGATCCCCGTTTTCCGCGCCTCCACGGCGCTGGCGGTGCAAAAATGGCGCAAAGAATAGACCGGCGCCCCTGGGCTGTTCCGGCCTGTTCGTTTTCCCGTGTTCAGCTGGTCAGGCCGCCACGGTCATGTATTCGTCATAAAGCATTTGCGGCGTTTTCCACTCCAGGATCCGGCGCGGATAGTTGGCCAGCCACTCCTCCACCTCCGCCACCTCCGCCGCGCTCACATTGTCAAAGTTGGTCCCCTTTGGAAAAAACCGCCTTATGATCCGGTTCATGTTCTCATTGGATCCCCGCTCATAGGCAGAATATGGGTGACAATAAAAAATCTTTGTTCGCGGTTTCCTGGCCCGCTTGGATCTCTCCATTCCCTCGCAGTCCTGGAACTCACACCCATTATCTACTGTGATAGACCGGAAAACCTCCCGGAACTTTGCGCCCATGCGCCGCTCCATGCGGTCCAGCGCCCGGACCACGCTTTCCATGGTGTGATCTGGCACCCGTACAATGACGGGGTAACGGGTCAGCCGCTCGGTCAGGACTACCAGGGCCGCCTTGCTGCCCTGGCACCCCATCACGCTGTCCATTTCCCAGTTCCCAAACGTGTCCCGGCTGTTGATCTCCTCCGGGCGCTGTTCGATGGTATCCCCCTTTGCCGGCCTGGCCCGTTTCTGGCGGTCCCGGTCCTCCGGTTTCCGGTGGTCCCCTTTATACAGCAGGTCCTCCTCTGTCACGTTCAGGAATATGTCCCCCCGATAAATCCAGTTGTAAAGGGTGGTTTCACAAATTTCTGTATCAAATTTTTTCCCGTCAATCTTGATTTGTGCCAGGGCGGCACCTGGGGACCGCTTTTTATTTATGATCTGGTCCTCTATGTACTCCACGAAAGCAAAGTCCTTTCCCAGCTTAATGTCTGGCCCCTTTGCCCTCAAATATTCCTGGTATTTCCGTTCCGCCACGTCCGCACAGTATCTTTCCACAAATTCGTATTCGCTGGTTTGCTGGACACACATTCCCCGCGCCAGTTCGTTATAGATTGTTTTTTTACACTTTCCCAGCATGGCGGCAATCTCCGCCGGTTTTGCTCCGGTCCGCAGGGCGCCCTCAATTTTCAGTCGGTCCTCCCATTGGATTTGTTTGCTCCCCTTGTGGTTCATAGCGGCCTCCTTTTGGCATGACAAAACCGGCGCGGTGCAATACCACGCCGGTTTCACTC
>CAJULZ010000172.1 GCA_910587205.1 uncultured Oscillospiraceae bacterium | reverse complement strand
TGGCGCAGGCGCTCCCGGGCGGTGTAGAGCGTCTGGGCCTGTTCCCGGATGCTCCGGCCCACCTTTACGGCCCCGTCGTCCCGGAGGAAGCGGCGGATCTCCCCGGCGATTTTGGGCACGGCGTAGGTGGAGAACTGGGTGCCGTAGGCGGCGTCAAACCCCCGGATGGCCTTCAAAAACCCAAGGCAGCCCAGCTGGTATAGATCCTCCGGGTCCACCCCCCGGCCGTAGTACCGCCGGGCCACCGACCAGATTAGGCCGCTGTTGTCCAGCAGCAGCCGTTCGCAGGCGTCGTTGTCCCCGGCGCGGGCGGCTTCCAGCAGGGCGGGGGCGTCCAGCCCCCTCATTTGGGGCCGCCCGCCCGGGGGACCAGGCGCTTGCGCATGGTGACGATGGTGCCCTTGTCCGGCTGGGAGCGCACCCGCAGGCCGTCGGTGAAGCTCTCCATGATGGTGAAGCCCATGCCGGAGCGGTCCTCCCCGCCGGTGGTGTACAACGGAGTGCGGGCCTGGTCCACGTCGGGGATGCCCACCCCGCTGTCCTTGACCTGGATCTCGATCACGCCGCCCTCAAACAGCCGCAGGCGCATGGAAATCTTCCCCAGGCGGTCGGGGTAGGCGTGGACGATGGCGTTTGTTACCGCCTCGGACACGGCGGTTTTGATGTCCGCCAGTTCGTCCAGGGTGGGGTCGAGCTGGGCGGCGAAGCAGGCCGCGCACGCCCGGGCAAAGCCCTCGTTGGCGGAGTGGGAGGTGAAGGTGACGGTCACTTGGTCGATGGGTTTCATCTTATGTAGCCCTCCTCAGTCTAAGGAAATGAGCCGCCCGATGCCGGCGGCGTCCAGCACCCGCCTGGCCTGGGCGGGGAGGTTGACGGCCCGCAGGCTGCCGCCGGTGTGCACCATCTGGCGGTGGGCGCGCAGCAGTACGGCGATGCCCGAGCTGTCCATAAAGGTGACGCCGGACAGGTCCAAAGTGAGCCGGGCGGGCAGGCGGGCGGCGATGGCGTCGTCCAGCTGGGCCATCATCTCCCGGGCGCCGTGGTGGTCAAGTTCGCCGGACAGGGCGATGGTGAGGCCGCCGTCCTGGCGCGTTATGGTGATGGGCATGGCTTGTCCCCTCCCGTGGAAAACAAAATGAGCGCGGTACGGGGATATCCCGTATCGCGCTCATTATAATGGATGCCGCGGGTCACTTTTTGCCGAAGAAGAAACCAGATCCTGGAAAATTTAAAGGGCCTTCAGCTGTTCCTCGATTTTGGCGATCAGCGTCTTGAGTTTCTCCGCCCGTTCCTGTTCCGCGGCCACCACGTCCGCCGGGGCTTTGTTCAGGAAGCCGGGGTTGGACAGCTTGCCCTCCAGCCCCTTCAGCTCGCTCTGCTTCTTGCCCAGATCCTTGGAAAGCCGCGCCCGCTCCTTCTCAATGTCCACCAGCTCGGCCAGGGGCATATACACCTTGGCGTCGTGGGTGACGTCGGCCACCAGGCCGGTGAGGTCGTCCGGCTCGCCGGGCCGCACCTCGATGGAGGACGCCCAGGCCAGCCGGGTGAGGAACCCCCTGCCCGCCTCGAACACCTCCGCCTTGGGGGTGACGATGGTGAGCGCCGCTTTTTTGGAGGGGGGCACGTTCATCTCGGCGCGGCGGGCGCGGACGGCTCGGATCACGTCCATAATGGATTCCATCGCCGCCTCCGCCTCCTGGAAGTCCAGCGCGGCGCTGTGCTCCGGCCACTTTTGAAGCATGAGGAAGCCGCCGGCTCCGGAGGCGTGGGGCAGGGCCTGCCAGATCTCCTCGGTGAGGAAGGGCATAAAGGGGTGCAGGAGCTTGAGCGTCTCGGTGAGCACGTACACCAGCACCTGCTGGGCCTGGACCTTCGCCCCCTCGTCTTCTCCCTGGAGGCGGGTTTTGGTCAGCTCGATATACCAGTCGCAGTAGTCGTCCCAGATAAAGTCGTACACCTTGGCGGAGGCCACCCCCAGCTCATAGGCCTCCATGTTCTCGGTGACTTCCCTCACCACCCGGTTCAGCCGGGACAGGATCCATTTGTCCTCCTGCTCCAATTTTTCAGGCAGGACGCACCGGTCAATGGTCAGGTTCATCATCACAAACCGGCTGGCGTTCCAGATCTTGTTGGCGAAGTTGCGCATGGCCTCGCACCGCTCGGGGAGGAAACGCATATCGTTCCCCGGGGCGTTGCCCGTCACCAGGTTGAAGCGCAGCGCGTCTGCGCCGTACTGCTCCGCCACCACCAGCGGGTCGATGCCGTTGCCCAGGGATTTGGACATCTTCCGGCCCTTTTCGTCCCGCACCAGGCCGTGGATGAGCACCGTGTGGAAGGGGGGCCTGCCCGTGTGCTCGCAGGCGGAGAAAATCATCCGGGCCACCCAGAAAAAGATGATGTCATACCCAGTGACCAGCACGTCGGTGGGATAGAAATACTGGAAATCCTCGGTGTGCTCCGGCCAGCCCAGGGTGGAGAAGGGCCACAGCGCCGAGCTGAACCAGGTGTCCAGCACATCCTCCTCCTGCTGGATGCGGGCGCTGCCGCAGTGGGCGCAGCAGGCAGGGTCGGTCTCGGAGACGGTCATCCCCCCGCAGTCCTGGCACGTCCAGGCCGGGATGCGGTGGCCCCACCAGAGCTGGCGGGAGATGCACCAGTCCCGGACGTTTTCCATCCAGTTGATATAGGTCTTGGAGAAGCGGTCGGGGACGAATTTCGTCTCCCCGTCCCGCACCACCCGCAGGGCCTCCTTGGCCAGCGGCTCCATTTTCACGAACCACTGGGCGGAGATCAGCGGCTCCACGTCGTGGTGGCAGCGGGAGCAGGCGCCCACGTTGTGCTGGTGGGGCTCCACCTTCTCCAGCCAGCCCTGCTCCTCCAAATCGGCCACGATGAGCTTCCGGGCTTCGTAGCGGTCCAGGCCGGAGTACTTCCCGTACCCCTCCACCACCCTGCCGTGGTCGTCCAGCACCCGGATGGTGTCCAGGCTGTGGCGCAGGCCCACCTCGAAGTCGTTGGGGTCGTGGGCGGGGGTCATCTTCACGCAGCCGGTGCCGAATTCCAGATCCACATATTCGTCCGCCACGATGGGCATCTCCCGGCCCACCAGGGGCAGCAGGCACTTTTTGCCCACGAGGTCCCGGTAGCGGGGGTCGTCCGGGTGGACGGCCACGCCGGTGTCCCCCAGCATGGTTTCCGGCCTGGTGGTGGCCACCACCAGGTATTTGCCCTCCTCCCCAACAATGGGGTAACGGATGTGCCAGAGGCTGCCCGGCTTGTCCTGGTATTCCACCTCCACGTCGCTCAGCGCCGTGACACAGTGGGGGCACCAGTTGATGATGCGGCTGCCCTTGTAGATCAGCCCCTTGTCGTACAGGCTGACAAACACGTGGCGCA
>CAJULZ010000171.1 GCA_910587205.1 uncultured Oscillospiraceae bacterium | reverse complement strand
GGCCTCCACCGATGCAGAAAGCAACCTGGAGGGCTACGCCGTGGAACGCAGCTTGGACGGCGGCTCCACCTGGGCGCAGATCTACCAGGGCAGCGCCCGCACCGCCACCAACACCGTGGCGTTCGGTACCGAGAGCGTCATGTACCGGGTGCGTGCCTACGACGCGGAAGGGCTCTATTCCGGCTGGAAGACCAGCGGGCAGGTGGCGGTCATCAACAACACCGCGCCCACCCCGCCGGACGGCATCACCGTGCCCGAGGCGGTGAACGGCGGCCGGCCGCTCACCATCAGCTGGGGCGCGTCCGCCGACGGGGAAAACAACCTGGCCGGGTACTGCCTGGAGCGCCAGGCGGACGGCGGGGAGTGGGAGGCGGTCTACACCGGGCCCGAGCTGTCCTTCACCGACCAGGTGACCAAGGGCTGGCAGACGGTGGCCTACCGGGTGCGGGCCTATGACACGGAGAACGCCTACAGCGGCTACACCGCTGGCGAGGCCCGGGCGGTGAACAACAACACCCCTCCGGAGATCACCTGCGAATACCCCGCCAACTCCTCCCTGGGGGTGAAGACGGAGGGGTTCTCCGTGCCCTATTCCGTGGACGACGAGGAGGGCGGCCCGGTGGCCGTCACCGAGGCGGTGGACGGCGTGACCCTGCGCACCTTTACAGCTGAGGCCGGGGAGGCGTACACCCTCCAATTGGACGGCGAGGCGTTCATGAAGGTGCTCAACGGGGCCCACACCCTGACCATCACCGCCCATGACGGGGCGTCCGGAACCACCCACAGCCTCACCTTCACCAAGCGGGTGACCAAGGCCACTGTCACCCTGGCCCAGCCCATGGAGGCGGACGGGCCCATCACCGTGTGCGTGCTGTCGGTAAGCGGTCTGATCCCGGCGGACGCGGCATATACGGTGGAGGTGACCAACAACGCCAAGGACGAGGCCCCGGTGTGGGAGGACTGCACCGAGGAGGTCAGGACCGGGGCAAACCACATCTTTACCAACGAGACCGCCGCCAACGGCCCGGCGTTCAGCTTCCGCCTGTCGGCGGAGCGGGGCGAAAGCGGCCAGGGCGGGTACATCAGTTCCGTACAAGGAGGGTTCCAATAATGGGAGTGAACGTCATCCGGAAAGATTCTGTCCGCGCCCTGCGGCTCAAGCGCTTAGGCATCGCGCCCCCGGCGGACTGGGAGGACGTGGGGCAGGTGCGCCGCGCCGTGCGGGAGGAGGTGGGGCTTGCGTGTACCGCCGCCATCTACGCGGGGGTGGAGGTGGGCGGGGCCCGCTACAGCCTCACCGAGCACGACCAGACGGAGATCATGGCACAGTACACGGCGGTGAAGGAGGGGGCGGCGGCGGTGCCCTACCACGCCGACGGCGAGCTGTGCCGGATGTACCCGGCAGAGGAGTTTGCCGCCTTGGCCCAGGCGGCCACGGGCCATGTGTTCTACCACCGGACGTACTGCAACCACCTGAACGCCTGGATCAACCGGGCGGGCCTGGGGGCGCTGGCGGGGATCACCTATGGGGTGGAGCTGCCGGACGACCTGGCCCAGAGCATGGCGGAGATCATGGCCGCCGCAGGGGGCGGAAGCGCTGAACCGTCGTGAGCAGCGCGGATGGACTGGAGCGAGGGCAAAAGCCCAAGGCCCACAAAGTGGGACTGGGTTTTGTCCGAGACGGAGGGAAGCCGCGCGTCGCGAACAGGTGAAGCGTGACAACAGGAGGTGAAATTATGCTGTGTAAGTGGCAAGGGCATATCATCCGCTGGCTGTGCGGCGGGGTGCTGTACGGCCTGCTGGAGACGCTTTGGCGGGGGCACACCCACTGGACGATGATGGTGCTGGCGGCGGCCATCTGCATCCCGCTGGATCTGGCCAACGAACATTTCCCGTGGACGTTGCCCCTGCCCGTGCAAGCGGTGCTGGGCGGGCTGGCCATTACCGCGGGGGAACTGCTGGCGGGGCTGGTGCTCAACGTCTGGCTGGGGCTGGGCATCTGGGACTATTCCGGCCAGTGGGGGAACCTGTGGGGACAGATCTGCCCGCTGTACACCCTGCTGTGGTGTCTGCTGGCGGGGCCGGTGATCGTGGCCTTCGACTGGCTGGACCATTGGCTGTGCGGCGGGGAGAGGCCGGAGTACCGGCTGTTTTATGGGAAATGCAAAAGCCGCCCGTAAAGGGCGGCGGAAATTGACAAAAAGCGGCGCTGGTGGTATGATCATTGCAGGCGCTGTTACATAAAAAAGGCGGTTAGCCCACCGTTAAAACCCCTGTGCGATTCCAAAATGGGGGAGGTGGTGCTTATGGGACATGGATGCTGGATGCAAATCCTGCGATACATCGTGTGGGCCATCGTTGCGCTTGCACTGATGATAGCCACGGCCCAGAAAGCGTGTTAGCCGCCCGGATGGCTCCCGAGCGGCTAACGGTTTTGAGTTAGTCAGTTAGGGGCTAACCGCCATGTAGCAGCGCCCTTATATGATTATTATACCGCACCGTCCCGCTTTGTCAAGCAGGACGGTGTAATTTTTTACGTAAGGAGGGGAATATAATGCCCGAAAACTGCAACCCCAACGACTGCCCGCTGACCCCCCGCGTGGAAGCCCTGGAGCGGGCAAACGAACAACACACCAAAACGCACCGGGAGATTTTCCGGCGCATGAACGACGTGGAGCGGGACAACGCCGTGCAGGAGGCCCACTATACCGCCATCGCCGGGAAGCTGGATGAAATCGGTGCCACGGTGAAAGCCCTGGCGGACAAGCCCGCCAAGCGGTGGGAAAGCCTGGTGGGGTACGCGCTCAGCGCCCTGGTAGGGGCGTTCCTGCTGTGGGTGGCGTCCGGTATGCCGGGGGTGGGGAAATGAGCGGGAAGCGGCTCAGGCCCCGAAGCGTCACCCGGTTCCTGTTCGTAGCCACGCAGCTTGCCGCCCTGGGGTGGGTCAGCGTGTCCTACCTCATCGCGGTGTACGCCACGGTACGGCTGCAGCAGCCCTTCCCGGTGGTGGAACTGTCCCAGCAGGCCATCACCACCATCTTAGGGGTGAACGTCCTGAAGGTGGTGGAGAACATCTTCGAGCACAACGACGGCCCGGTGTTCGGGCACACGAAAGAAAGTGGGGATACATAATGCACGAAACCATTATCAAACGGCTGGGCAACCTGCTCAGCGTGAAGTCCCTGGTAACACTGGCGCTCACGGTGGTGTTCGCCGTCATGACGGTACGGCAGGCCATCAGCCAGGACTTCATGACGGTGTACGCCGTGGTCATTGCGTTCTACTTTGGCACCCAGTCCCAGAAGGTGCAGGACGCGGTGGAGGGTAAGGCATGATCCCCCAGGAGCGGGTGATCGCCACCGCCGAGGATCAGGTGGGCTACTTCGGCAAGCGCACCAACGCCCAGCTGGACGATTTCAAGGCCAACGCGGGCGGGA
>CAJULZ010000170.1 GCA_910587205.1 uncultured Oscillospiraceae bacterium | reverse complement strand
CCTCCTCGTCCTCCAGGTTCAGCAGGATCTTGGTCTTGGCGTTGTTGATGATGCCCTTACCGTACTTGCCGTCCTCCAGGGCGAAGAAGTCGTTGATGTCCTGGGTGGCGCAGATGGCCGAACCGCCGTAGCCCCGGATGATCTTGAAGATCTCCAGCACGAACTCCGCCGCCAGACGGTTGCTGTTGGCCCCGATGAGTTGCCAGCATTCGTCGATGAAGATGGCCTTCTCCTCGGTGCGGTTCTCCTTGGCCTTATCCCAAACGTAATCCAGGGCCACGAACATCCCCACCGTCAGCAGGTCGCCGGTGAGCTCGGAGATATCCAGCACCGTGTACTTGTTGTCCAGGCTCACATTGGTCTGCTGGTTGAAGGTGCGGGCGGAGCCGTGGACCAGGCGGTTGATGATATTTGCCAGCCGCTTGGTGTCCGGCACCTCCTTCAGCACGTCGTACAAATCCCCCAGCACCGGCATGGTGCGGTACTGGCCCGGAGCGTCCGGGTCGTCCAGGGTGGCGTTGTCGTGGGTGATGCCCAGGTTGGCGTAAGTGCGGATCAGGGCGTCGTCCAGCAACTGCCGTTCCTCGTGGCTCATGTCGGGGATCAGCAGGGAGAAAAAGATGTGGAGCCGCTGTATTTTCGCCGCCAGCAGGGATTTTTCCACGCCGGGGCCGTCCAGCAGCTCGTCCACCGACTTGTCCACCTTCCGGATCTCCATGACGTTGATGCAGTTGGGGGAGGCCGGGGAGATCTGAATAAACTCCCCGCCGATGTTGGAGCAGGCCCGGTGGAACTCGTGGCCCTTCAGCGGGGCCACGATAAACACCTGGATGCCCTTCCGCCGCATTCTCGTAGCCATAAGCTGCATGGTGAAGCTCTTGCCCGCCCCGCTGGTGCCCAGGATGGCAATATTGGCGTTCTTGTAGACGTTGGAATCAAAGATATCCACGATGATGAGGGAGTTGTTGTGCTTGTTCACGCCTAAGAGGATGCCGTTGTCGTCGCACATCTCGTAGCTGGTGTAGGGGTAACAGCTTGCCGCCCCCAGGGTGAGGACGTTGCGTTTGGACCGCTCAAAGAGGTGTTTCTCCAGCGAAACCAGGGGCAGGGAGGACAAAAAAGCCTGTTCCTCACAGAAGGAACAGGGCTGTACGTTCATATCCTGGGACAAAAGCAGCTTTTTCATCTCGGCACACTTCCACTCCAGCTCATCCACGCTGCCCGCAGTGACGGTGACCAACAGGTTCAAATAGTAGAAGTCCTCGTTGTTCCCCAGGCCGTCCTTCAAAAAGTAGCCGCTGCGGATGGCCCCGTCCAAATCGTCGAAGTCGGTGTTGGTGTCGCTGGTCTCCCGGATCTTGCTCCGGTTGATGCGCAGCTGCTGGCCCAGCTTGCGGATCATGCGGTCTTTGGGCTGACGGGTGAGGAACACGTCCAGGTCGATGCCGTCCCCGGCGTTCACCAGCAGGGACAGCCACCCGGCGGGCACCTGGGCCTTGAACCCATCGGATGGTACCAGCAGATAGGCATAGTACACGCCGTCGATGCAGATATACCGCCCATGGGTGAAGTCGATCTCACTGGGGGCGTAGAACTCGTTGACAGGGATATTGTCGGGCTCCCTGCCCGCGCCCAGGTATTCCGCCACCACCTGTTTGGCTTTCTCGCTGAAAGGGTGTTCGTTGCTCTCCCTGCGGCACAGGATGTGATACAGGATTTCGGCCGCCGCTTCGTCCGGTTCATCAGGCAGCAGCACGGTGTTGCCGCACTGGCGCAGGTAGTTGGCGGCGGTGCGGGCGGCGGTCTGGAGGGAGGCGATGGCTTCCTCCTCCTCCTGGCCCCGCTTGGTTCCCGGCATGGGTTCATGCTCGAAAATGAGGAAGAACCGCCGGGTGATGGCCTCCCGGGAGCCCAGGTCCCGGATCAGCTTCAAATAGTCCTCCTGGAGCATCCGGCAGTGGGGGTCGGTCTCCCGGGCCAGTTCCTCCCGGACGCCCTGCACATGACGGTCGATGTCCGCCCGCTTGGTGAGCACCTTGAACTGCACCTTCACCGGGGCAATCTTCAAGTAACTGATGAAGGAGTAGATGATGCTGCGCTGCTCCTGGGCGCTGCGCAGGAGGAAGTTGACGGGCACAACCTCCACCACCTTTACATAACGCCGATCCCGGGTTTTGATGATGCCATGGGTGATCTTTTCGATGGGCACATAGTCCGCCAGGGGGTTCAGGGGCTTCACCACCTCCTCCCGCTCCAGGAAGGTCTTGTGCTGGGATACCTCCCGGCGCTTCACATCCACCTGGAAGCGCCGGCGGCTCTTGGGAAGCTCCTCCACCTCCGGGCTGGCGGTGTGCTCCTTCTGGGCCCAGCTGGGGAGCAGCCCCTTTTTGGCCCCCGCACCAGTCTGATCCAGCACCCGGCGGTTGCGCAGCCATAGGATAAACTGGAACAGGAACTGGGACAGGCTCTGGCCGCCGATGCCGATGAGCGCCACCAGCACCAGGGGCAGGGTGGTGAGGCACAGGATGATGATACGGACGGTGAGGGACAGGTTCAGCTGGAGTACCGGCAGGGCGGTGAGCGCCCCCAGCACCCCGGCCTCCACGGCGTTGCGGGTCTTGACCATGCCGCCCATCAGGGTGCCGCCCTCAATGAAATTGGGTGGGATGACGTAAACATCCCGTTCGTCTTGTCGCATGGGTTCCTCCTAAATCTTATCCTTCCGCTTGGGCGGGGTGGGCAGCTTCTTCACGATTTTTTCCTCGTAGGCCACGGTGCCGTCCGGCGCCTTGTAGGGCTTGCGCTCCACCGCGTCCTGAGCGTACTGCCGATACCACAGCGCCCCATCGGCGGAGTGGATTTTTTCGTGGGGGCCTTCCGGGGCGGCGTACTGCCCCGCGTGGTACATCCCGAAGGCCCTGCCCTCCTTGGCCCCGGCGGGAATCTCGGTGCCGGTGATTCGCCCGCCGCCGATCTCCACATCGGAGTACCGCGGGACGTTTTGTGCCCCGGCTCCCAAAGCGGTGTGGCCCATGTAGGAACTAAGGGACTGGGCCGCCAGATCCCCGGTGATGGAGCCGGTGGAGCGGATATCGCCCCGGGCCACGGTGCCGATCACGTCATTGGCGAACTTGCCGCCGGAGGCCAGGGAGCGGGCGAACACCGCCCCGCCGATGCTGGTCTGGTGGGTAATGTGGGTGCTGGAGCGGGAGGGCTGGCCGGAAGCGCCGGGGGTGGGGATGCCCTCCCCGCTGCCCTGGGTGTGGGTGTGCTCGACAGAGTTGGCCGTCCGTGTGCCGTCTGTATGGACTGCGGTTTGGGTTTCCTGCCCGGTGATGATGACGCCCTCCTGCTGGGATACGGCTTCCGCGAACACGGAGGTGTCGGACTGGATATCGCTGCCGGTAAATTCAGCGGAGTGGATCGTGGAATCCGTTCCGCCTGTGGTCACAGCGCTGTCCGTGCGGGTGGTGCTGTCGGTGTTGCCGCTGGTTCGGACGGTATCGGCGGT
>CAJULZ010000169.1 GCA_910587205.1 uncultured Oscillospiraceae bacterium | reverse complement strand
TCCCGAATAATTGAGGCAAAAAGGGAGACGCTTCCTATATGGAGCGTCTCCCTTTTCCGCTTCCGCCCATGGGCGGGGGGCTATGTCTCATCCTGCTCCAGCAGGGTGCGGAGCTGGCGGCAGCGCTGCTGGCAGCCCTCGATGAGCTCGGTAAGCAGAGCCAGCAGGTCGGGGTCGTCCCAGTCGTCCGCGGCGATGCGCAAGGCGGTCTCCTGGCGCTGCTCCGCCTGGTGGCGCTGGCGCAGTGCCCCCCAGTAGGACGGGATAGCCGGGGCGGCCAGCAGCTCACTGGGCCAATACCGCAGCCCGGTGAGCAGGAAATACGCCGCCGACAGCTTCCGGGCGCAGCGGTGCAGTTCCCCGGCCAGGTTGTTAAGTACCCGGGCGTCGACCCCCCTGGCCCGCCGGGCCAGATGGCGGTAAAACTGCCAGCCCTCCAGCGCTTCCATCACCTGCTGGCGCAGGCGGGCGGTGCGGTCGGGGGTCTCCTGGGGCTGCTCCCACAGGCGGGGCAGGTCGTTGGCGCGGTGGGGACCGTCTGCCGTGGGCAGCGCCTCCGCAGCCCCGGGTGCAGGGGATTCCTCCGGGGGGGATTCCGGGGCAGAGGATTCTACCTCGGCTGGCTGCCAGCCGGACGGCGGGACGTCCGGCACAGACTCTTGCTGCTGGCGTTCGCGGTCCTCCCGATGCTGCTGGGCCAGGGCTTCCAGGCAGTCGCAGGACAAATCCCCCTGCATATGGGAGGGCAGGGCTTCGATGGGGCACTGGGTGTCGTCCCGGCCGGCCATCACCCTCTGCCAGACCTGCTGGAATACCTCCTGGTCCTTGACGGCGCATGGGATTATTTCTTCCATGTGCACACCTCCTTTGCCTACCATCCTATGTCCGGGGCAGGGGTTTTGCCATCCTGCGCCCCGGGAAATAAAACATAGTAAAAAACTATGCTTTATTTTCTTGACAGGCGGCGGGCCATATGGTATACTGCAAAACATAGAAATAGACTATGATTTCGTTCCGGCGGAATCTAATATTAGGAGCAATGTACCATGCTTGAATTAAAACATCTGGCGTTTTCTGTAGAGGAACAGGCGGGCCAGAAGGACATCCTGCGGGATGTATCCCTGACAGTGCCGGACGGCGCGTTCTGGGTCATTACCGGGCCCAACGGCGGGGGCAAGACCTCGCTGGCCAAGGCCATCATGGGGCTGAACCAGCCCACAGGCGGGCGGATTTTGTGGAATGGGGAGGATATCACCGCCCTGTCCATCACCGAGCGGGCCCGGCGGGGGATCAGCTACGGCTTCCAGCAGCCGCCCCGTTTTAAGGGCCTGCGGGTGCGGGATCTGCTGGGCATGGCGGCGGGCAACCCCTTTCTCAGCAGCACGGAGGGCTGCCGGCTGCTTACCCAGGTGGGGCTGTGCGCGGCGGACTATATTGACCGGGAGGTGGACGCGTCCCTGTCCGGCGGCGAGGTGAAGCGCATCGAGATCGCCACCATCTTGGCCCGGAAGGCCCCGCTGATGATCTTTGATGAGCCGGAGGCGGGCATCGACCTATGGTCCTTTGCCAAGCTCACCGAGACCTTCCGCTATATCCACGACAAGCGGGAGTCCACCATCATCATCATCTCCCACCAGGAGCGGATCATCGGATTGGCGGATGAAATTGTGCTGGTGGCGGACGGCCTGGTGTCTGAACAGGGACCCAGGGAGGAGATTTTCCCTAAGATCCTGGCCAACACCCAGCCTGGGTGCGCCTTTGTGGGAGAGGAGGGGCGGCAGTGAACCGGACGGATACCGAGCTGCTTAAGCAGATTGCCGACATGGACGGCGCGCCCGAGGGGGCCTATAACATCCGCAAGGACGGGGGATTGGATTCCCGGCGGAGTACCGAGACTATCCAGATTTCCTCCAAGGAGGACAAGCCGGGGATCGACATCCGGATCAAGGCCGGGACGAAGGGGCAGGATGTACACATACCCGTCCTGCTGACCCAGAGCGGGCTGACGGATCTGGTGTATAACGACTTTTTTATCGGCGAGGACTGCGATGTGGACATCATCGCCGGCTGCGGCATCCACAACGATGGCTGCGACACCACCCAGCACGACGGCGTGCACACGTTTTACGTGGGCAAAAACTCCAAGGTGCGTTACACGGAAAAGCACTACGGCGAAGGGGAGGGTTCCGGCAGCCGGATCATGAACCCCCACACCATCGTCTACCTGGAGGAAGGCGCGTCTATCCAACTGGAGACCGTCCAGATCCGCGGCGTGGACCACACCAAGCGGTATACCCGGGTAGAGTTGGACGCGGATGCGGAGGCGGTGGTCACGGAGCGCCTGCTCACCCATGGGGAACAGTTTGCCGAGAGCAAGATGGACGTGGTCATGAAGGGGGAGGGGGCCCGCACTCAGGTCATCTCCCGCTCGGTGGCCCAGGACAGCTCCACGCAGGTGTTCTACCCCCAGGTGGTGGGGGACGCCCCCTGCTTCGGCCATGTGCAGTGCGACTCCATCATCATGGGACAGGCCAAGATCAGCTCCATCCCCGCCATCACCGCCAACCACATGGACGCCCAGCTCATCCACGAGGCGGCCATCGGCAAGATCGCCGGGGACCAGATCCTGAAGCTCATGACCCTGGGGCTGACGGAGGAGGAGGCCGAACAGAAGATCTTGGACGGCTTCCTGCGGTAAAAAGCAAAAGAAATCCCCCCGGCCCAGGCCGAGGGGATTTTGCCGTCCACTGATTACAGCAGGCAGAGTACCAGGGTGAGGATCATGAAGACGATGGCAACCCACTTGGTCATACGGGCCAAGCGGGCGTCGGCGGACTTGGCCTTGTTCTTGGATAGAAAGGTGTCCGCACCGCCGGCGATGGCGCCGGACAGGCCGGCACTCTTGCCGGATTGGAGCATGACCACAGCGATGAGGGCCAGGGCCAGGATGAAGTAGATGATGGACAAAATGAGCTGGGGGGTAGTCATATGACTCATATCCTTTCGGTTGTTTCTTCCGTTTTGCGGGCGCACGGCCCTGCACAGGTGTCCACTATGATACCACACTTTCAAGGGGATTGCAAGGGGGGATTTTGCCCCGAGGGCGCGCCCCGATAGGGGCGCAATGCTTTTTTCCGGTTTCCTGGGGGAAAAGGGACGCCGGCCTGTGCGGTTTGTCAGTTGAAATAAGCGGTTACATTTGATATAATAAGATATTATGAAAAAACGGGGGCCGGTTTGGCCCGGAGGCGCAGAGATTTGAGGAACGGAAGATGAAATATCAACAGTGGAACCTGCGCCCTGGCGACGCCGGGGCGCGGCGGCGGCTGGAGGAGGCGGGGCTGCCCCCTCTGTGCGCCGCAGTGCTGTCTGCGCGGGGGATTGGGGGGCCGGAGGACGCCGCCCGGTTCCTGGCCAGCGGGCCGGAGCGCTTCCATGACCCCTATTTGCTGCGGGACATGGACCGGGCGGCGGACCGGGTGCGTCGGGCCGTTGCCGCCGGGGAGACCATCGCCGTATACGGAGATTACGACGTGGACGGCATCACCGCCACCTGTCTGCTCACCGAGGCGCTCACGACACACCGT
>CAJULZ010000168.1 GCA_910587205.1 uncultured Oscillospiraceae bacterium | reverse complement strand
CTCGGCCCCCAGCTCATGGCGGAGATCGGTGATGTGCGCCGCTTCCACTCTAAGAAAGCGCTGGTGGCTTTTGCGGGCATTGACGCCCCGCTGTACCAGTCCGGCCAGATGGAAATCCGCAGCCGCCGCAGCTCCAAGCGTCGCTCCTCTGCTCTGCGCAGGACGCTGTTCCTGGTAATGAGCGTCATCCTCCAGCGCTCCTCAGCTGATAACCCGGTGTACCAGTTCATGGACAAGAAACGTGCCGAGGGCAAGCCCTATCGTGTTTACATGATGGCCTCCGCCAACAAGTTCCTGCGCATCTGCTATGCCACGGTGAAGCAGTACTTGGACAGCCTCGAAGCCTAACAGCCGATCTCAGACCCACTAATCCCAGGCCGGCGCCAAAAATTTTCAATGGCGGCGGCTTGGTTTCCCATACCCTTTTCCCAACACCTAAAAAACAGTGTTTTTCCTCAATCTATCTCTTGACTTTTGTTGGCAGGTCTTATTTATCTTTGGTTTTAAGCCGCTTATTTACCCGGCCCTTTCAAGGGCCGGGTAAACGCCCCATGGGGCGTTTACCACTCGAACAGATCCTTCCCCTTCAGGCGAAGGATGGCCTCGATGAAGAAGTAGTCGCCGTAGATGATGGGCACCTCGGTGTTGGTGCCGTCCGGGTCATGATAGAAGAAAGTGCCGCCGTTCATGATGGAGTCCTTCTCCGGGTCCCAGTTGGCGAACTTAGCGTCGCAGGCCCGGAGGATACGGTAGGCCGCCTCAGTGTAGAACCGGGCCTCGTTCTCGTCCACATGCTGGGCGATCTCCAGTAGGCCGCAGGCGGTGCACATGGCGGCGGTAGTGTCGTACTTCACCGGCTCGGCGGGCTGGCGGTAGTCCACCAGGGGCAGCCAGTCGCACACGGCCATGTTGGAAATGCAATAGTGGGCGCACTGCTTGGCGGTGTTCAGGAAGGATTCGTCCTTGGTATGGCGGTAGCTCAGGGCGAAGCCGTATACCGCCCAGGACTGGCCCCGGCTCCAGGAGGAACCCTGCTTGTAGCCCTGGCCCCCGGGGTTGGTGAGGTACTCGCCGGTGTCGGGCTCAAAGGCCACGATATGGTTGCAGCTGCCGTCCGGCCGGACAATGTACTGCTGGGCGGTCTTAGCGTGGTTGACGGCAATCTTGGCAAACCGGGGGTCGTCCAGCTCCTCGGACGCCCAGTACAGCAGGGGGATGTTCATCATGCAGTCGATGATCATCCACCCGCGGATGTCGCCGCCCCCCAGCATCTCGGTCATCTTGTTCTGACGGGGACCGTTCCAGGCCCGGATGAATTTTCCGTCCAGATTATAGCGGGCGGCCAGAGTGGCGGCGGCCATCAGCCCCCGGCGGCGGGCCTCCTGATCCCCGGTCTTGCGGTAGTGGGCCACGGAGGACAGCAGGAACAGGAACCCCACGTCGTGATCCACCGATTCCGGGCTTTTCAGCAGCGCGTCCAGGCGCTCCTCCACGCCAACCGCGGCGGTTTTGTATTCCTCGTCCCCGGTGGCCTCATACATCTGCCACAGCATCCCCGGCCAGAAGCCGTTGGTCCAGAACCCCACATGGGCGCCGCCGTCAGGAGTTTTGCCCCAGCGCGTTTCAGTGATATCGTCGTACATCCCGTCCTTGTTGGTGGTGTAGGGGATGTTGCTGCCCACCCGCCCGCACTCCGCCTTCATCTTGACCAGCAGCTTTTCGTACACGCTGTCCAGCCACTCCTGGTTCGAGCACTTCTGCATGTCCATTTCTGGCCCTCCTCATTTTTGCAATTTAAATAAAATCATGTCCATGATCTTACTTACATTTATAGGATGTGTCTATGTTAACACAGATGAAAATCTTTTTCATGTCCTATTCTGGCCGAAATCTTGCAAATCCTCCATTTTTCCCCACTTACTCAATGCTCATAGGAGGCATACTTCTTGGGGGAAATTCCCACAATCTTGGTAAACGCTTTCAGAAAACTGCTGTAGTCCCCGAACCCGCACAGGACGCTGGTCTCCGCCACCGAGCGTCCCTCCGCCAACAGCACCTTGGCTCGGGAGATGCGTTTGGCGGTAATATAGCGGTTGATGGTGGTCCCCGTCTCGTCCTTGAAAATTTTGCACAGGTAAGAGCTGCTCAGGTAAAACTGGGAGGCCAGGATCGGGATGGTCAAGCTTTCCGACAGGTGCTGGTTTACGTAAGATAGGATCTCGTCCACCTGGGCGTGGTGGCTCCGGGATGGCGCCCCGCTCTCCCCCGGGTTCACATCGGCCCCCCGGTCGCAGTAGGATATGAAGATCCGGTTCAAATAGGTCATCAGCTCCAGAAACGCCGTCTGATCCAGCACATCCTGGCCGAAGTCCTTCCTCTCGGACAGTTTGTGAACATAGTATAAAAACCGATTTTTCTCCACCTCGGAAAGGGTAATCCGGTGTCCAAAGGGGGTATCCCGGCGGGTGAAGCAGCAGCTCAGATCCGTCTGCGGGGTGGAGCACCGTTTGAGGTACTCCGGGTGGACGGAGATGACAATCCGCTCATGGGTCATCTGGTCAACCCGCGAGAGGTAATGGCTCTCAAATTGGTTAATAAAAAAGATATCCCCTGGGCCGAATTCGTACACCCGGTTGTCGATGAGAAACTGCTTCCCCCCGGAAATGGAAAAATAGATCTCATGGCAATCGTGTATGTGGATGCTCATGGTCTTTTCGCTGTTATACAGCCGCGCGACAGCAAACGTCCTGTCCTCCAGGCAGGACTGGATCGCAGACTGGCAGGAACTGTGAATTCGCATATGCGGCTTCCTTTCCCCATTTTCCACAATTTCAGCCTAAGAAACTGATTCCTTTATAGTTTAACATAACGGGAACTCCAATTTCTGGATGATTTCCCCAGGAATCTTGCAAATCTTCTGTTTTTTGCGCCTGCGGACTTTGCCTCTCCCAGGCAACCATATTATAGCAAAAAAAAACGGCCGCCCGTTAGAAAAAACAGGCGGCCAAAAGTAAAAATAGGCGCTTATCTCCGCAATCCAATCCGGTCGGGCAAGCCCCGCGCTTTCCGGTATTTCTGGGGGGACATTCCTTGATGCTCCTTGAACACCTTGGAAAAATAGTTGTTGTCCGCATATCCCACGTAGGCCGCCGCCTGCTGGACGCTGAACCGGCCGTCCAGCAGCAGTTCCGCAGCAATCTCACAGCGGCGCCGGGCCAAATACCGTTTCAATGTCATCCCAGTCTCTCGACCAAAGGCCTCAGACAGCCTGTGGCGGTCCACCCCTGCCGCCCGCGCCACCTCCGCCACCGTCATCCGGCGGCTCAGATTAGCCTCCATATAGTCCACCGCCCGCCTGACGCAGGGGGAATGGCCTGCCTCCCGCACCTTTCGCACCTCGGCGCAGAAATGCTCCACATACCGGCCAATCAAGGCGTTCAGCTCCCCCTGGCTGACAGCGCGCCGCATCCTCTGGGCATACTCCTGGCTGATTGAATCGATGAGCACCGGGCTGAGCCCCGCCTCCTTCGCCTCCCTCCTCACCATAGTCCGGATGGCGGCCGCCCCCGCGAACTGGTCCCGCATATCGTCCGACATAAACCGCAGACCCGCGCTTACATCC
>CAJULZ010000167.1 GCA_910587205.1 uncultured Oscillospiraceae bacterium | reverse complement strand
GCTGAACTGGGTGTAGATATAGCTGCCGGCAGGCTGGAAGCTGAGCACGCCCCGCTGGGAGGAATAGGCGTGGAGCAGGGCACCCTGGTAGCCGCTGGCCTGGGCCAGGGCGAGGCTGTCCGCGTTCAGATGGAGCGTCTTGCTGCACCCCAGCATCTGGAAGCTGTCCCCCGTCAGCACGCCCAAAGCGTTGGAGCTGCTGGAGGCCCAGCTGTACTGGACCGGCAGAGCCCCCGCCACCAGGCCGTTGCTGGTGAACAGCAGGGTGATGGAATCGCCCAGCCCGCGCCCGGTGAAGTCGCCCATGGCGTCGGCCAGGACGGTGAAGGTGTTGCCGCCGGCGGCGGTGATGGTGGTGGGCGCCTGGGGGGAGGGGGAGGCGTTCTCGTATACGCAGGTCAGCCGGGCGTCGCACACGTCCAGCACCTTGGAGATGGGGTCATAGGTGACCACGTCGTACTGCCTGATATCGGACAGGGAGATGGACGCGCCGTTTTTACGTATGGTGTAGTGCTGCTCGCCGCCGGTGATGGGCAGGAAGGTATAGGCGCTCACCGACGAACTGCGCACCACCAGGAACCGGGTTTCCGGGGAGGCCTCCGCTTTGAACAGGCCGGTCACCTTCCCGTCGCCGTCCAGGTACAGGGTGACTACGTCGCCCACCCGGAGGCCGGCCATGTAGTCTTTGTAGGTGGTGACGGCGGAGTCGTGGGAGGAGCCGGTATAGACCGGCGTGGACTCCGACAAGGTATAGCGCCCCCGGCCGGCCAGGTAGAGATAGTACGCCTGCATCTGGGTGACAGGGGCGGAGACGTAGGAGGAGTGGTCGGGCAGGAGGGTGACGAAGCGGCCCTCGCTGTCCAGCAGGGCGGAGCCCCGAAGGCCCAGCAGGGAGGAGTCCACCTGGGCGGCGGGGCGGTATGCGGTGGTGGCGCCGTCCTTGGCGGTGAGCACCCAGCCGGACTGGTTGTTCATGGTGGCGTTGGTGGACAAGACGATGGCGTCTTCCACCAGGGTGCCCAGAGTCCCGTCCGCGAAGGGCTTGTCGCCCCCCTTGGGCGGGGTGGACAGCAGACGGTAGAACAGCAGGGCGGTTTGCCCCCGGGTGATGGGGCCGGCGGGGTCTTGAATGTTCAGGTCACGATCCAGGCCCAGCCGGGTGGCGGTCTGGATGGCGCCGCTGGGCCAGGCGCGGTTGGCCTCCTCGCCGTAGCCAAGGATGCGCAGAGCCAGGGTGGCCGTCTCCTGGTAGGAGATCTCCCGGTCGGGGCCGAAGGTGCCGTTGCCCAGGCCAAGCATCAGCCGGGCCCCGGAGCCCTCGGGGATTTCGGTGGTGGCGGCCAGGTTTACATATCCCCGGGCCCAGTGGGTGCTGCCCATGTCGGTGAAGATGGTGCGGTAGGTCTGGGCTTCCACCTTGCCGCCCATGCCCAGTACCAGCACCGCCATCTTGCACAGCTGGGCCCGGGTGAGATGCCCCTCGGGGGAGAACTGGCCGGGCTCGGTGCCGTTGACGATGCCCAGGGCGGAGAGCACGTCAGCGGCCAGGGAGGTCTGGGTATCCGCCACGTCCCGGAACTGGCCGGCGTGGGCGGGGAGCGCAGCCAAGGGAAGCGCCAGCGTGAGGGCCAGCAGCAGGGACAGGATTCTGGTGAGCTTATCGCGTTTCATTGGTGTTCCTCCTTACGATCTCCGGCGGGTTACTCCGCCCGCAGCGCCTCCACAGGCTGGAGACTGGACGCCTTGATGGCGGGGTACAGCCCGAACAGCACCCCCAGGGCCACCGAGAAGGTGAACGCCCCCACGGTAATGGTGGTGCTGGGCCACAGGATCATGCCTTGCAGCAGGAATTTTCCGGCGATGAGGGTGCCCATGGTGCCCAAGCCGATGCCGATGGTGCCGCCGATGCCGCAGATCACCGCGGCCTCGATGAGAAACTGCACCACAATGCTTTTTCGCTCCGCGCCGATGGCCTTGCGGATGCCGATCTCCCGGGTGCGCTCGGTGACGGTGACCAGCATGATGTTCATGATGCCGATGCCGCCCACCAGCAGGGAGATGCCCGCGATGGCCCCCAGCACCAGGGACTGCATCAGGTTCTGCTCCTGGGCCCGGTCGGCCCAGTCGTTGTTGCAGTTCACATCGTAGAAACCGTTTTCATCGTTGATAAAGCCGCCCAGGAAGGCCTTTAGCTTGGCTACGGCCATGGTGGTGGAGGTGGCGGTGCGCCCCTTGACCACGTACTGGTTGATCTGCTGGTTATCGTTCAGGGTGCGGTTGAAGGTGTAGGGCAGCAGAACGATGTTGTCCAGCTCGCTGTAATCCGTTACGCCCATGGATTCGTACCAGCCCACCACCAGGAAGGGCTGGCTGTTGATGAAAATAGTCTCGCCCACCGGGTCCACGAAGTCGAACAGCTTCTCTTTCGCCCCCGAACCCAGCACGCAGACCTTATTGGTCTTGTCAATGTCCAGGAAAGACAGCTCCCGGCCGCCGCCGATGGTGTAGTTGTTGCACACGCCGTACTGGTCGGAGCCCAGTACAATGGACACACGGTCTTGCCAATTGTCCCACTGCTGGGTGTTGTAGGACTTGGCGCCGTATTTGATGGTGATCTCCTGCCACACGTCGATCTGGGGCGTGACCCCCGCCACCAGGTCCTGCATCCCCAGGCAGTACTCGTATAGCAGCTCGGAGATATTTCCGGCGGTGCCGTAGTTCTGGTAGGCGTACACCTGGATCTTGTTGTCGCCCATGGCCTCCAGGTATTCCATGTTTTTCTTGTTCTGCCCCTGGACCACGGACACCATGATGACCACCGAGGCCACGCCGATGATGATGCCCAGCATGGTGAGGAAGGACCGGGTTTTTTTGGCCGCGATGGACTTGAAGGCCATCTTGAACGCCTGCATCAGGTTCACAGCCAGTCCACCTCCTGGTGCGCGTCGGATATGATTTTTCCGTCGGACAGCCGCACCACCCGGGGGGCGGTGGCGGCAATGCCGTCGTCGTGGGTGATGAGCAGGATGGTGGTGCCCTCGCGGTAGAGCTCCTGGAGGATTTCCAGCACGTGCCGCCCGGTCTTGGAGTCCAAAGCGCCGGTGGGCTCGTCCGCCATGATGATGGGGGGGTGGGTGGCGATGGCCCGGGCGATGGCCACCCGCTGCTGCTGGCCGCCGGACATCTGGCTGGGCCGGTGGTGGGCGCGTTCGTCCATCCCAACCCGCTCCAGGGCGGCCATGGCAATCTCCTCCCGCTCAAAGATGGAGGTGCCCCGGTAGATCAGGGGGAGGATCACGTTGTCCAGGGCGTCCAGGTCTTGGAGGAGGTTATAGCCCTGGAAGATGAAGCCGATCTCCCGGTTGCGGATGCGGGCCAGGTCCCGGTCGGACAGGGAGGTGACGTCGGTGCCGTCCAGGTCATACCGGCCGTGGGTGGGGATGTCCAGGCAGCCCAGCACGTTCATCATGGTGGACTTGCCCGAGCCGGACGCGCCCACGATGGCGACGAACTCCCCCCGGTCGATCTGGAGGGACACGCCGTCCAGCGCCCGCACCTCGCTCTCCTGGCCCTCGTTGTAGATTTTATAGAGATCCTGAATGTCGATGAGCATGGCGCTACCTCAGCCCAGCATGATGCCGCTGCCCATACCGCCGCCCTGGGGCTCCGT
>CAJULZ010000166.1 GCA_910587205.1 uncultured Oscillospiraceae bacterium | reverse complement strand
GCCTGGGTGAACAGATCCTTGTTGATGCCCATGCAGTGGGCGGTCTGGCAGACGGGCAGCTCGTACACGGCGCCCGCGGCGTTGGTGCAGGAGCTGACGGTCACTTCATAAGTATTGGCGGGCAGCAGGTCCTTCAGGTCAACCAGCAGGCCCTTGGCGCCCCAGTTGGCCACCAGGCGCTCGGGACCCTCGAAGATCAGGTCGGGGGCGGCGTTGCCCTCGATCATGCCGTTGACGGTCTGGTCGCCGTTGGTGTAGTCCAGGTACATAACCTCAATCTGGACATTGGGGTACACCGCGTTAAAGTCGGCGATGAGGGCCTTCACGGTGGCCTCGTCGGTCATCTTGCCCACGGGGTAGGTGGCCAGCTTCAGGCTGGCGGTCAGGTCGTTGCCGGCGGGCTCGTCAGGCTGGCTCTCCGGGGCGGCAGGCTCGCTGTTCTCCGCCGGCGGGTTGCTGGCGGGGGGATCAGAGGGCTCGTTGCCTTGGCTGCCACAGGCAGCCAAGGACAGCACTATGCATAGTGCCACCACCAGGGCCAGAACTTTACGAATCGTTTTCATTCTGTTGTTCCTCCTCAATATTTAATAATTCCTCACCCGCACAGAGCGCGGGTCCTTGTTCAGATTGTATAATCTGCGGCAGGATTTGTCAATACGTTTTGAAAAAAATTTCGCGGATTTTTTCGCCCTGAAAATATTTTCCCCACTGTCACAGGTGCTTGTCCGCCAAAGCGTCGGCCACCTGCTTGCGCCGCTCCCGGCAGTCCCCCATATCCCGGCGGCACACCTCGTTGAACAGCACGTCGGTGATAAACAGCTGGCCCATCCGGGCGGCAACGGAGCCCATCTGGAGCGGCCCCTCCTTCGCGCCGCACTCCAGCACCACGTCGGCCAGGGCCGCGCCGGGGGATTTGGGAAAGCGGGTGATGAGGATGATCTTAGCCCCCCGCTCCCGGGCGATTTTCATCAAATCCACCATATCCCGGGTGGAGCCGGAATAGGAGAAGTACATCACCGCGTCCCCAGGGGTGAGCAGGGCGGCGCGGATGGCCTGGAAGTGGGAGTCGTCCACGGGGTAAAAGTTGGGCAGGGCGGTGGAAAACAGGTGGGCCGCCTCCCGGGCCAGGATCATGGACCCACCCAGGCCCATGCACAGCACCCGGTCCGCCGCCAGCAGCATATCCGCTGCCGCAGTCACCGCCGCGGGGTTGATGAGGGCCAGGGTCTGGGTGATCGCGTCCACGTCGGCGGCGTAGATCTTCTGGCACATATCGCCCAGGCTGTCCTCCGACTGGATTTCGCCGTACAGGGGGTTCATGGGCCGCTGTCCGGAGCCCGCCCCCGCCACCGCCAGCTTGAACGCGCTGTAGCCCTTATAGCCCAGCCGCCGGCAGAACCGGGACACGGTGGCCTCCGCCACGTCCGCCACCTCCGCCATCTCGGAGATGGACATGTACTGGCACTCCTGCCGCTGTAAGAGCATGTAGTCCGCGATCTTCTTTTCCGCGCTGGTCAGCTGGTAGTACTCCCGGTTAATCCTGGTAAATACGTCGCCGTATGGCATAGCGCCCCCTCACTGCCCGTCCAGGAGCCCATCCATCATCCGCTCGCACATGCTGAGCATCCGGGGCAGATGGAACGGGCCCTTGAACGTGCTCCCCTTGCACGGGGGTTGGGTAGGCTTCCCGTCCCGGCGGAGGTAGCCGTACCACTCGCCGTATTCCGGGTCGGAGAAGTACTTCTTGCAATAATCCAATGTTTTCTCAAACCAGTCCAGATATTTTTCTTCCCCGGTATCTCGGTAGAGCATGAGGCTGGCGATGAGGATCTCGTCGTGGGGCCACCAAAGCTTCATGTCGTGCTCATAGGCCTCGGGGGGGCGGCCCAGGCAGTCCACAAAGTACAGCAGCCCGCCGTACTCGTGATCCCAGCCGATATCGATGGCCCAGTCAAAGATCTGGGCCGCCTTCTTCACCAGCTCCTTGTCGCTGGTGCGCTGGGCGTGCTCCAGCAGGAACCACACGCCCTCGATGTCGTGGCCCGGGTTGACCACCCGGCCCTCGGTGTAGTGCAGCCGGGCCTCCCCGTCCGGGCCCACGTTCTCCAGCACGCACTTCAGCTCCGGGTGGACGTGGTACTTGAAGATCTCGTCCACGCACTGCTGGGCCCGCTCCTCGTACAGCGCCCTGCGCTCCGGGTCCACCCGCAGCATCACCCCGGTGACGTTGAGAATGATCATGGGCGTGCCGAACGCCCGGCCGGTGCGGGTCTCCGGGATGGTCTTGGGGCCCAGGCCGGTGGGGTCGGCCATGCCGTGGTTCAGGTCCCAGTACAGGTCATAGGCCCGGCGGGCCCGCTCCAGGTGCTCCTTCCCCCCGGCCACACCATAATATTCCGCGTTGGCCAGGGCGTAGAACGCCTCGGAGAAGCAATATCGCCGCTGACGCAGGGGCTGCCCGTCCTCGGTGACGGTGAAGTACAGCCGCCCCCCCGCCTCATGGTTGATACAGTGCGCCTCCAGGAAGTCCAGGCAGCTCTTGCTGGCGGCCAGCCACTCGTCCTTCTTGCCGTACAGGTGGCACAGATAGGCGAAAATCCACCCGCAGCGCCCCTGCATCCACACGCTCTTGTCCGTGGAGAACACTTTGCCCTCCCGGTCCAGACAGGTGTACACGCCGCCGTGCTCCCGGTCCATGCCGTTGTTCAGCCAGAACGCCACACAGCGATCCAGTTCCTCCCGGAGCCACTGCTGATGGCCCCGCATACGGTTCACATCCATAAAGCCTTCCACCTTTCCTTTCCAAGCCGTCTGCGCGCGGGGCCGCAGCCCGCGCACCCCTGTTGATGATACTATCATAACCTGGAGGTGGGGCCGCGTCAAGGGCATGGAAGAAAATAATTTTCATTTTCTCCAAATAATGCTTGACTTTTTGCAGAAAACTGATAGGCTTATAATATGGAGACTGGGTGCTTTTTGGATACTGTCACAAAAAATGGGAAATTTCTTCCGCCCAGTCCGCATTCTGCCCACATCTGTTATTTCTATGGATTGAAATGGAGGATGATTGTCATGAACCATCTCGGCGTCGACGTATCCGTGAAAAATGTCCCGGAGCTGGACCCCGGCTTTATCCCCCTGGCCCAGTTCAACCGCGCCTTCCTGGCCGGGGCGGACAAGCCCCTGGACGTGGCCGTGGAGCGCTCCAACGGCCAGGTGGCCGTATGGCACGTGAAAATCCACAGCAACCCCGCCATGGCCGCCGCCGATGAGTACTACGTGGAGCGGGTCATCAAGACCATGCTGTGGATGCACGGCGGCTTCCGGGTCTACCTGGCAGGCAGCGACGAGCTGGCCGCCAAAATGAACGTCCACTACTCCGCAGCGGGCCGCCAGTTCTTCGACTGGGACTACATGGCCAACGTGTTTGAGCACCCCTTTGAGATCATCGCCTGCGAGAAGGTCCCCGACGAAAGCGGCGACCCCAAAGCCATCGGCCGCCACCTGGACGGCTGCCGCATCGGGTTTGACGCGGGCGGCTCCGACCGGAAGGTGTCTGCCGTGATCGACGGTGAGCCCGTCTTCTCCGAGGAAGTGGTCTGGTTCCCCAAAATCAACTCCGACCCCGACTACCACTACGACGGCATCGTGGCCGCCCTGAAGTCCGCCGCAGAGCATATGCCCA
>CAJULZ010000165.1 GCA_910587205.1 uncultured Oscillospiraceae bacterium | reverse complement strand
TGATGCCGCTGCCCATCCCGCCGCCCTGGGGCTCCGTGGTGTAGTTGATAAATACCATATCCCCGTCCTGGATGCCGGAGATGATCTCCACCTGCTTGGCGTCGGAGATGCCGGTCTGCACCAGCACGGGCCAATAGTGGTCCGCCTCCCCGGGCACGCCGGTGATGGACGGGTCCAGCTCGATGACCCCCTCCGGGCGCTCCTCCCGGTAGACGAATACCACGGTCTGCTTGTTGCCCTCGGCGTCCAGCACGGACTTCACCGCCGTGGTGGGCACCAGCACGCAGTCGTCCGACTGGCTGGTGACGAAGGAGTAGTCCAGCCAGGCCCCCGCGTACAGCGAGCCGTCCCAGTTGTCCACCTCCAGGGTGACGGGGAAGGTGGACATGCCCTGGCCCACCTCGCCCTGCATCTCGATGTTGGACACAATGCCCATGTAGGTGTTCCCATTGTAGTCGCTCAGGTCGATGGCGTCCCCCAGCTTGACGAAGCCGATGTTCCGGTCGTCCACCTGGATGGTGACCACCATGGTGGTGGTGTTCTGGATGGTGATGACCGCGTCGCCCGCCTTCACCTCGCTGCCCTCGGCGATGGTGCAGGACAAGATGGTGCCATCGATGGGGGCGGCTGCGTTCAGGGCGTCGATGTTGGCCTGGGCCTCGTCCAGCGCGGCCTGGGCGGTGGCGATCTGTTCGTCCAGGCTCTCGGAGCCCATGACCAGCAGGGTGTCCCCTGCCTTTACGTTGGCGTAGTTGAGCAGGTTGCTGCGCACCAGGGGGCCGCCCGCCTTGGTGGTGAGGGTCCGGCTGTCGTAGTACTGGGTCTTGGCCCCCTCGTAGGGGTAGAGATAGGAGCCGTCGTCGGCGGTGAGGGTGGCGGAGGCCTCCATCTCCGCGGTGAGGGTGCCGGGGTTGTTGAACGCCACGACCACCTCGAAATACACGCCCCCTTCGGGGGTGATATAGCTGACCTTGTTGATCTTCTCCACCACGCCGTCTGCGGTGGTGTACATCACCGCCGGGACGGAGATGGCGGCGGCCTGTCCAACTTTGATCTGGTCTTCATAGGCGTAGCTGAAATAGAGTGACAGCTTGAACCGGGTGTCGTCCACCAGGGTGGCGACGTCGCTGCCTTCGCCCACGCTGTCTCCGGTGTGGAACTCTGTGACGTCCATCAGCTTGCCGGTGAAGGGAGCCCGCAGGGTGAGGTTGGCCAGCTTTTCGTTCAGCGAGCGCATACTGTCCTGGGCGAGGGTGAGGGCGTCCTGGGCGGTCTGGCTGTAAACGCTGAACAGCGGCTCGCCCATAGTGACGGAGCCGCCCGCCTCCACAAACAGCTGCTGCACGGTGCCGTTGGCGGGGATGGTGACGGTGGCGGTCTCCTTGGCGTTGGCGTTGCCGCTGCCCTGGACAATACTCTGGATAGAACCTATGTAGGCGGGCTCGGCGTAGATGTCGCCCAGGGAATCGTCCTCCCGGAACACCAGGAGCCACATCCCGAACCCGATGCCGGATAGGATGGCCAGCGTGGCCACAATGGCGATGATGCGCTTGACCAGTTTTTTCTTGGCCGCGGCGGTGCGCACCTTTTTTTTCGGTGCGGGGGGCGGGGAGGGTGGCGCGGCCTGCTCCGGAGCTTGGACGGCCTGCTCTGGGGGGGCTTCGTCCTGACGGACGGGGGCCTCCGGCGTCTGAAGATCGGGCATGATGGTATTTCCTCCTGTCGTTCAGGGTGTATCTGTAAAGGAAGTCCCAGTCCGCTATGCGGAAGGACAAACCGGAACCCTTATAGTATAATCGGACAGGCCGGGAGAAACAACAACAATCCTGTAACAATTTCCATGCAAAATTGTTAAAGATTTTTTAAGAGGGGCCTGTGCGCCCAGCCCAAGGGAAAACTCCTCCGTTTATAATACGCTCCACAGGGGCGGGAGGTTGCAGTGGGACGGGGTTTTTTATGGACAATGGGATTGGGGTGTGATATAATAAAATCGAAAAAGCACAGATTATACCGTTCTAACAGGAAACCAGGTTTGAAAACAGGAGGTGCGGCCTTATGCGGATAAAACGGTGTCTGGCCCTGCTGTTGGGGGCCGCGGCGGTTCTGGTCCTTTGCTCTTGCGCGGCGAACACCCCGGATATGTCCATCCAGCCCGCCCAGCTCACCCAGGAGGAATCCAATCTTGCCAAGCTGCTGGATGTGGGGCTGGAGCCCTTCCGGATTTTTGACTTTACCGTGTCGGACAAGGTGCAGTCCATCCAAATCAACACCTATGAGCTGGTGGACGGCCAGTGGGAAGTGGTGGTAGGCGGCGGGGGGCAGAGCTTTTCCGACCCCAAGGGCAGGGTTGCCCTCAGCTTTGGCAAGCTGACCGAGGGGGTACGGGTGGCGTTCCAGGGAGAAACCTCCAGCGGGGCCACGTCGTACACCATTAACCCGGAGGAGGATGTGTCCGCCATGACCTGCGCCACGTCCTCGCTGGCCCGCAGCGTCCCGGTGGCCTATGAGGAGGAGGTCCCCCTGGTGATCCAGGTGGTCACCACCCGGAACGAGATCCGTTCCTATGACGTGGAGTATTTCAACAAACCGGAGGAGTACGGCAAGCTGGGCTATGAGCACGTATACGCCATCACCGTCTTGTTCAGTCAAAGGCCGGTGTCCGAGCTGTCCGCCGGCGCGCCGCCGGAGGGCTGAGCCGAAGCTGTTGAGAACCGCGCTTGTTTTTCGAGGACGGGAAGGAAGATCGTGCGCAAGAAACTCAGAAGGGGCGTCTTTCACATTGAATCAACGCCGGGGCAGTCCAATGGGCGGCCCCGGCGCTGTTTTTTACAGGTTATCTTTGATTTTTTGGATCATTTCCTCATACCCCTCCGGGGGGAGGGTTTTGAGGCCGGGGTTCATCTCGAATACGCCGCCCCACTCAAACCCATCCCGGTATTTGGGTACCAGGTGGAAGTGGAGGTGGCAGCCGGTGTCGCCATAAGCGCCGTAGTTCACTTTGTCGGGATGGAAGGCGGCGTGGATAGCGCGGGAGGCCCGGGCCACGTCGGCGAAAAAGGCGTTCCGGTCGCCGTCGCTCAGGTCGGTCAGCTCGCTGACGTGGTCCTTGTAGGCCACGACGCAGCGCCCCGGGTGGCTTTGCTCCTTGAACAGGATCAGGGTGCTCACGCTGAGTTCGCAGATGTAGATGCCGAAGGCGTCCAGCAGGTCCCCCCGCATACAGTAGGCGCAATTCTGGTCTTTCATGGTATCATCCTTTCCGTGTTTGCCGCCGCCGGGCGGCCTGTGCTGTCTTTTAGGATACAGGATACAGGCCGTTTCGTCAAGGCTTTCCCGCAACCGCCGAAATTTTATAGGATATGAAATATATTATGCAAGAAATAAGAGCGGGGCGCCGCTGCGGGCTGCTCCGCAAGGGGGACGCGATCCTGCCGCCGCTGGGACAAAAGCCCCGCCCGGAACGGTGTTCCGGGCGGGGCTTGGCTGGATACGGGGATTTAAAAGTCCAGGCTCAGCTGGTCCAGGGCGGCCTGGAACCAGGGGTAGTAGACGGTGTGCATCTCATAACTGGGGTCGTGGTTCAGCTTGTCAACGAGTTCCTGGGACATCTGATAGGAGGGCTGGCGCACCCCGTCAATCGTCAGGTAGCTGTCCGCGTAGTTATTGCCCTGCATGGAGCAGGTGCCGTCATCCGCCAGG
>CAJULZ010000164.1 GCA_910587205.1 uncultured Oscillospiraceae bacterium | reverse complement strand
CACTGGAAAAGTATAAGCTCTATTGATTGCGATTATTTAATTGCCGAAGTAATAAAAGCCGCAATGTCAACCTCATCGGCGCGGGCGCCGACTTCGGGGAACGGGAGGAGCAGCTCGCCTTTGTCCAAAATGGTTTGAAGGAGAAGGGCGTGGCCTACGCTAACATTTCCCCAGACCCGGACAAGGAATTTTACAAGGATTTTGTGTCGGAGATATTTACCTACCCCACCACCTATATTGTGGACAGCCAGGGGAATATCGTTGGAGTCCCCCATCTCCGGCAACGTGAAGGAGCAGATGGACACAGTGGAGGGATCGCCTTGGAGGGATCGCCTTGGATGGGAAAACCCCTGATTGACCCCACTCCTCCATGGAACATAAACACCCCGGAGGCCTGCGGGTTTGCGCGCCTCCGGGGTGCTTTTCATTGCGGGGAAGGTTGCTCGGGCGTGTCGATCACGAATTCCAGCTGTCCCGCCGCGCCGCACGCCGCCTCGTACCGCTCAATCACCACCACCGCCTGTCCGTCCTGGTTCAGGTAGAAGTCTGTGTTCTCCGAGATCAGGTCGATGAGGGACAGGTCATCCCACAGCATGGCGCGCCGTTCCTCGCTCCATCCCGCGATGGTTTGCTCCATGCTGTCCGCCACGATTTGCCGGTAGTCGTTGCCGAACCAGTCCCGCAGGGTCAGGTCCCGACCGGTGTCCAGGTCCAGATTGTAGTAGAAATACTGGTTATACACCTGGAACGCTGTCTCATACTCCCGCACGGTGAAGGAGACGTACTGGGGGCTGATGTGGTGTATTTCGTAGTCCACCGTAATGCCCATGGGGAGGAAGTCCTCGGGATCTCCGCCGGTCTGTATAAAGGCGTCGTAGTAATCCCTGGCCCGGGCCTCACTCTCCTCCAGGCAGGCGCTCACCACCTTTTGAATCTCCAGGTTCACCCGGGCCTCCAGTTCAGTTTTCCCAGTGTTTTCAATTTGAGGGATTTGAGCGTCAACATATTTGATTTCATCCTGGGCGTGATATTCCCGGAACAGGAACACCCTGCACAGCCCGCCCACCACCGGCAGCTCGCAGGCCGCCGCCGCAAACGCGGGGGACAGGTTCAGCATCGCGACGGCGCACAGCGCCAGCACAGCGGCAATAGAGCCCGCCCGTTTCAAAATGGAGACAGCCCCATGTTTGCGGCGGCGGGACAGCCCCTGGGCAATCGCCCCCTGCACCACCTCGTCCAGCTCCTCGGGAATTGGTATTTGCTCGTACCCCTTACGATCCATCATTGTCCAACACCTCCATATCCAGCTTCAGCAGCTTCAGCGCCCGGTACAGCCGGGACTTTACCGTACTCAGGTTGGCGGACAAGACCTCCGCAATCTCATCCAGCTTCATGTCCTCGAAAAAGCGGAAGATCACCACGGTTTTCAGCTCCGGCGGCAACTTGTCAAGGGCGGCGTACAGGTCAAGACAGGCATCCTGCTCCGGCTGGGTATCGTCCGCCGCCTCCCGTACTTCCTCCAGCGGCACAAGGCGGCGGTTTTTGCGCAGGAAGGAGATACTCTCATTGATGAGGATGCGGCAAAACCAGGTCTGGGCATATTCCGGGCTGCGCAGGCCGGGGCAGGACTGGAGCGCCTTGACGATGGCGTTATGGACGATGTCCAAAGCGTCCTCCCTGTTTTTCACATAGGAGTACGCGATCCGGTAAAACCGTTCCTGCTCGCTTTCAATGAGCAGGACAAGCTCCCGCACCGGCTGCATAGCCCAAACCGTTCATGTTCCACTTCCACAGCTTGTCCGCCTTGGTGTAGTCCCGAACGTTGGAAATATAAAGCGTTTCCGAGCCGTAATCATCCTTGGTGATGGTGATATAGCCGGTGGTGGCCATGTTCATGATCTGGGTAGCGTTCTCTTTGGCCTCTTTGAGAATGGAGTGGGCCTTGGGCAGGTCGTCGATCTTCTTCAGGATAGCCGCGCTGATTTGGTTGTTCACACTGGTGAGACTGGTCTTTACCGTAGTCCCCAGCTTAAATTGGGTCTGCTCCGGGCTGTCCAGAGGAATCTCCAGTTTTGTCACGGGGAACATCCTGTCCAGACCATGGGGGCGGGAAATGACCCGGATCTCATCCAGGAGCTTCACCGCCTCGACATCAACGTCCAGGTAATGCAGGTCAAGGGCGCTCAGTTCCAGCTCCATGTTGTCGAACTGGATGTCGCTCAGATAGGCTCTCGCTTTCTCCAGCAGAACTGCCGGGTCGGATACATCATCCCAGGTGACCGCTTTCTCGATCCATCCATAAACAGCGACAGCCTCGTTAGACTGGACGTACATGCTGCCCTGGTTCACGCTCTCCACCGTCAGATAAGCGTCCAGCGCCTCAATAGGGCTGTCCTCCAGACGGTTACCCAGAGGAACGATGACCGTTGCGAACTCCGTGGAGTCCCACTGCTTGGTAAAGTCAATGACGTTGGAACCGAACTGGATGACCTGGCTGCAAGTATCGGGATACTCGGCCAGATAGTCCAGATAGCGCACACCATTCACCTTGCGGACTCTGAGATGCCCGCCATACTGCTCGACCAGGGCGTTAAAGACGGTCATGGTTTTGTCGTGGTTGGTGTAGTAGGTGGGAAAGTTTTTGTCAACGACCGTTACCGCCCCCAGGGTGAAGCGCCGGTTTGCCGCGACCTTGGAGTTGTGAACAGCGATAAGCCGCTCCAGATACCCTCGGACACTCAAACCGGAATACTCCGCCGGAGGCTGAGTGCTGTCATTGAAATAGGCCAGCTCCCCCTCGCAGTAGAGGATGCGGTTGCGGTAAAAATCCTCGCTCTCCGACAGCACACGACCGGCCCAAATCTCCTCGCCGTCCTTTTGGACAGAGATATCCGTAACCATTCGGACGATAGATACGTAGCCAGTGTTATGGGGAGGAAGCGTCACCGACAGGGAGCCTGCCCCGTTGTCCTCCAGAGTCAGCTTGGGGTTAATGACTTTCATACTGTCAACCGCAAAGACGTCGCTGTAGATGCAGACGTCATCCGCGTAAATCGAATACATACCTGTCACAACCTCCCTACTCTAAAGTCAACGGAAACTGTTGCTGTTCCGGTATCGCACCAGAAATAAATGTCCGCCCCCAAATCCCCGAAGAACACAAACTCCGGGATCTGAACAGTCCCATCGTGCAGCAGTTTGGTAATATCCAGTTCCAACTTCGGATTTACAAAGCGAACATGGACTCCCCGACCGGCCGAAGACCTCACAACGAAATGAGGGCAGATGGGGGCCCGGCCAAAGAGCGCCGCGTCCAAATGCTGGACCTTTGCCGTTGTGGAAACGGCGATGTTCTTGAACAGCATGGCGCGGATAACGCCATTTTGAAAGTTGAACGGGTCCCAAAGCCAGTCGTCAATGGACGACAGCACCGACCACTTGTAAGGCCCAACGTCGTAGTCAATCACGATGCGGGACCAGTCCTTTTCCGATTTCCAGGCATTGACAGCGAAGCGCCCCTCATAAAAATACTCAGGGTCGTCTTCTAAAACTGCTCGCATGTTCTGCCCATGCAGATAGTCCATGATGTCGGAGTAGGCCATGTGCCAAGGCTTGAAGCCGTTCATGACGATGAACTCGATAGACCCCGTCCGGTTCTGATACACCGGATACCCGGTGAGGGCTTGCGACAAATCAATGACGCCGTCCCCACCGGGAATGTCCAGTGTTTTTACCTTTCGAGGCGGAGGGTTAAACAGAGGTCGGGAAGAGGGGACCAGCCGCCAATCATCCCATGTGTTTTTCTCGCCGAATGTGATAGAATGGTACAAACTAATTCCCCCTTCCCTTATA
>CAJULZ010000163.1 GCA_910587205.1 uncultured Oscillospiraceae bacterium | reverse complement strand
CATCACCCGCGCTGAGATGGTCTCTGTTCTGACCCGCTACAGCAACGCGAAGTAACAATTCCCTATGCGGCATGACGGGACGATCACCCACGCCCCGTAGCCAATACACCCAGTAAACCTACAATTACTGCGGATCCCCAAAGGGGGCCCCGGCGAACGCCGGGGCTCTCCCTTTTTTTGCGCAAAGGCGGGCTCTTAAAGGGAATTTAAACATTTTCCCGGTTGCAACTTAAACGGCATCCGGATACAATATCCTTAAGAATGGAATAAAACAGGGGGAGTTCATGATGTACACAGTGCTCATTTGCGACGACGACAAGGACATTGTGTCTGCGCTGGAGATCTATCTCACCAGCGAGGGCTACCGCACGGTGTCGGCGTTTAACGGCGAGGAGGCTGTGGCCGCCGTGCGGGAGGGGGATATCGACCTGATCCTCATGGATGTGATGATGCCCCGGCTGGACGGTATCCGGGCTACCGCCAAGCTGCGGGAGTCCGGGGGGAACATCCCCATCATCCTGCTCACCGCCAAGAGCGAGGACACTGACAAGGTGCTGGGGCTGAACATCGGCGCGGACGACTATATCACCAAGCCCTTCAACCCCATTGAGGTGCTGGCCCGGGTGAAAAGCCAGCTGCGGCGGTACACCACCCTGGGGGGCAAAAGCGCAGCCGGGGACGAGGACAGCGCGCTGCGCAACGGCTCCATCGTCATGGACGACGAGGCCAAATCCGTCACCGTGGACGGCGAACCGGTGAGCCTCACCCCCATTGAGTACAACATCCTGCGGCTGCTGATGAAAAACCTGGGACGGGTGTTTTCCACGGCGCAGATTTACGAGCAGGTGTGGAACGACCCGGCATTGGGCAGCGAGAACACTGTGGCGGTGCATATCCGGCACCTGCGGGAGAAAATCGAAATCGACCCCGCCAACCCCCGATATCTCAAGGTGGTGTGGGGGCTGGGGTATAAAATGGAGAAGATGGCATGAAGTGGCGGGAAAACATGGCTATGAAGGCCCTGGCCTTCATAGCGGCGGTGGCGGCCTTCACCGCCACCGCAATCATGTGTTGGTATCAGATCTCCAACTTCGACGCACTGTGGAGCGACGGTTACGGGGGGAGCGGCTATACCAAAAACTATCTGGTGCGGCAGGACTACTGGATGGTGAGCTACCTGGTGGGCCTCTATGAGCGGCAGGCGGCGGGAAAGGGACTGGACCTGTCAGAAAAGCGGGCCATCGAGCGGTATGAGGCGAAATTTGACGCCGGGGCCACCAACCTGCGCTGGCAGCTGCTGGACCAGCAGGGCGGCGTCCTCTACGGAAACACCCAGGAGGACAGCGGCGAGGTGGATGTGGACTACTTGGTGGAGTATCCCAGGGGCGAGGTGGTGGATGAGGTCAATGTGGGGTGGAATTACCTGAACGAGGATACCATGACGGGGGCCGTGAACTGGGAGGAGTACAGCGGCGTACGCTATGACGACAACTGGCGGGATCTGCTGCCGGCCATGGTGGAGGCGTCCCGGAATCAGGAGACGTCCACCGGCGGCATCCAGATGGATATGCCGGACGGGGACGCCATCGAGGTAGGGCTGGATACAGCGTTGGCGGACGAGGACGGCCTCACCAAGATATTGAGGATTATCAGCGGGCATATGCAGTATGCCTACGTCCCCACCATCCGGGCTTGCCTGAAGGGCAACCAGTTCGGTTATATTTTCGACCCGGAGGGGTTGAGCTGGCAGCTGACCCCGGAGGCGCAGGCGGAACAGGAGGGGAATACCGCCAATTTAGTGCTGTGGGTGGATGATGCGCTGCGGGTGGACGACCAATACCGCAAGGCGGCTCTGAAACTGGAGGAGTGGCAGGCCAGCCGGACGCAGTACCTGGCGGGCACCATTGTGCTGGGGGTGCTGGGGGTGCTGTTGACGGTGTACCTGTGCTGTGCGACGGGCCACAAGCGGGACGGGGAGGGGATCTACCTCAACTGGTTCCACCGCGTGCCTGGGGATGTGCTGCTGTTCCTGCTGTTCTTGGGGGGCGTGTACGCGGTGGTCATCGGCATGGAGCTGGCCATGAACGCCTATATGGACGTGCCTATGTACTTCCAGCTCATCGTGGTGGGCATATCGGTGGCCTGCTGCGCGGCGATGGGGCTGGGGGCGCTGGTGACGGTGTGCGCCCGGTGCAAGGCCCACACCCTGCTGCGCAACACCTGGATGTGGAGGATCTGCGCCTGGTGCTGGAAAGTGTTTTTAAAGCTCTGGGGCTGGTGCTGGGAGCTGCTGGGGAGCATGGGGCGGGCGATGAACGCCATTCCCCTGATTTGGAAGGCGGTGATGAGCTGTATGGCGTACCCGATCTTTACGGTGGCCACTATCCGGTGGGCCACGGGGCTGTGGCTGCTGGTGACGGCGGTGGTGTCGCTCTACCTGTGCCGTTGGGCGTACCAGTGGAAGCGCATCCGCAGCGGGACCCAGGAGATCATCGGCGGAAATCCCAATTATCACATCGACACACGGCATATGCTGCCCGACTTGAAGGGCCATGCCGACGAGCTGAACAACCTGGGGCAGGCCATCTCCACCGCGGTGGAGGACCGGATGAAAAGCGAACATTTCAAGGCGGAGCTGATCACCAACGTGTCCCATGACCTGAAGACGCCGCTGACCTCCATTATCAACTATGTGGACCTGCTGAAGAAGGAGCACATCGAGAACCCCAAAGCGGCGGAATATATTGAGGTGCTGGACCGCAAGAGTCAGCGGCTGAAAAAGCTGACGGAGGATTTGGTGGAGGCGTCCAAGGCGTCCACGGGCAACCTGACGGTGAACTGGGAGCGGCTGGATTTCAAGCAGCTGGCCGACCAGGCCCTGGCGGAGTGCGGCGAGCGGCTGGAGGCCCAGGGGCTGACGGTGGTGCGCACCCTGCCGGAGGAGCCTGTGTGGGTGGACGCCGACGGGCGGCATCTGTGGCGGGTGCTGGACAACTTGCTGGGCAACTGCGCCAAATACGCCCTGCCGGGGACGCGGGTGTACGTGGAGCTGCGGAAACAGGATGGTTGGGCGGTGTTGTCGGTGAAGAACATCTCCCGGGATGCGCTGGACGTGCCCGCCGAGCGGCTGATGGAGCGGTTTGTCCGGGGAGACGAATCCCGCAACGCCTCGGGCAGCGGCTTGGGGCTGTCTATCGCCCAATCCCTCACCGAGCTGCAGCACGGCAGGTTTGAGATCAGCATCGACGGCGATCTGTTCAAGGCCATTGTCACCCTTCCCCTGGCTGGGGAGGACGGTGTCGGACTGCCCATCCTGAAACTGTAAAAAGGGACGCCCGCGCGGCAGGGGCCGCGCGGGCGTTTTTTTCACAAAGAGGATGGATTTCCGATTTTTTCACCCCAGGGGATTGACAAGGGGCGGGGTTTATGCTATCATATCCAGGCTGACATTTGCGGAGGCATACTCTTGCGGGTGTAGTTCAATGGTAGAATCCCAGCCTTCCAAGCTGGTCGCGTGGGTTCGATTCCCATCACCCGCTCCAGCATCGGGGCAAGCTGCGCATCCCTCGCTTCCACACAAGTGCGAAAGCTCGTTGTTTCGCTGCCCCTCCGTTCCCCACAAAGCCTGGAGGGCGGCTTTGTGGGGGCCCCGTGAAGCGCATGATATGCGCCTGTAGCTCAGGTGGATAGAGCAACTGCCTTCTAAGCAGTGGGCCAGGGGTTCGAGTCCCTTCAGGCGTGCCAACCGCACAGGCGGTTTTGATCCAGGCGATTCCCCAGCAAAACCGCCCCGTAGGGTTTTGCCGGGGCCCGAAAGGGCCGGGTGATACCGGCCGCACAGTTATGTATATGGTGGGTATAGCTCAGTTGGCAGAGCACCGGATTGTGGTTCCGGGTGTCGTGGGTTCGAGCCCCATTACCCA
>CAJULZ010000162.1 GCA_910587205.1 uncultured Oscillospiraceae bacterium | reverse complement strand
CCGGGCGGTGAACAACAACACCCCTCCGGAGATCACCTGCGAATACCCCGCCAACACCTCCCTGGGGGTGAAGACGGAGGGCTTCTCCGTGCCCTACTCCGTGGCCGATGAGGAGGGCGACCCGGTGAGCGTCACCGAGGCCGTGGACGGCGTCACCCTGCGCACCTTTGCCGCCCAACTGGGGGAGGCGTACAGCTTTGAGCTGGACGGCGCGGACTTCATGAAGGTGCTCAACGGCTCCCATACCCTGTCCATCACCGCCCAGGACGGCGCGTCCGGAACCACCCACAGCCTCACCTTCACCAAGCGGGTGACCAAGGCCGCCGTCACCCTGGCCCAGCCCATGGAGGCGGACGGGCCCATCAGCGTGTGCGTGCTGTCGGTGAGCGGTTCTATCCCGGCGGACGCGGCATATACGGTGGAAGTGAGCAACAACGCCAAGGACGAGGCCCCGGCGTGGGAGGACTGCACTGAGGAGATCAGGACCGGGGCAAACCACATCTTCACCAACGATGCCGCCGCCAACGGCCCGGCGTTCAGCTTCCGCCTGTCGGTGGAGCGGGGCGAGAGCGGCCAGGGCGGGTACATCAGTTCCGTACAAGGAGGGTTCCAATAATGGGAGTGAACGTCATCCGGAAAGATTCCGTCCGCGCCCTGCGGCTCAAGCGGCTGGGCATCGCGCCCCCAGCGGACTGGGGGGACGCGGGGCAGGTGCGCCGGGCCCTGCGGGAGGAGATGGGCTTGGCCTGCACCGCCGCCATCTACGCGGGGGTGGAGGTGGGCGGGGCCCGCTACAGCCTTACGGAGCACGACCAGACGGAGATCATGGCGCAGTACACGGCGGTGAAGGAGGGGGCGGCGGCAGTGCCTTACCACGCCGACGGCGAGCTGTGCCGGATGTACCCGGCAGAGGAGTTTGCCGCCTTGGCCCAGGCGGCCACGGGCCATGTGTTCTACCACCGGACGTACTGCAACCACCTGAACGCCTGGATCAACCGGGCGGGCCTGGGGGCGCTGGCGGGGATCACCTATGGGGTGGAGCTGCCGGACGACCTGGCCCAGAGCATGGCGGAGATCATGGCCGCCGCAGGGGGCGGAAGCGCTGAACCGTCGTGAGCAGCGCGGATGGACTGGAGCGAGGGCAAAAGCCCAAGGCCCACAAAGTGGGACTGGGTTTTGTCCGAGACGGAGGGAAGCCGTGCGTCGCGAACAGGTGAAGCGTGACAACAGGAGGTGAAATTATGCTGTGTAATTGGTATGGTCATGTGATCCGCTGGCTGTGCGGCGGGGCGCTGTACGGCCTGTTGGAAACCTTTTGGCGGGGGCACACCCACTGGACGATGGTGGTGCTGGCGGCGGCCATCTGCATCCCGCTGGACCTGGCCAACGAACATTTTCCGTGGACGTTGCCCCTGGGCGTGCAAGCGGCGCTGGGCGGGCTGGCCATTACCGCGGGGGAATTGCTGGCGGGGCTGGTGCTCAACGTCTGGCTGGGGCTGGGCATCTGGGACTACTCCGGCCAGTGGGGGAACCTGTGGGGGCAGATCTGCCCGCTGTATACCCTGCTGTGGTGCCTGCTGGCGGGGCCGGTGATCGTGGCCTTCGACTGGCTGGATCATTGGCTGTGCGGCGGGGAGAGGCCCCAATACCGGCTGTTTTGTGGGGAATGCAAAAACCGCCCGTAAGGGGCGGCGGAAATTGACAAAAAGCGGCGCTGTGGTATAATGCAGACAGGCGCTGTTACATAAAAGGCGGTTAGCCACTCCCTTGCGAAAGGGGGTGATGCGGATGGGACATGGGCGCTGGGCGAAAGCCCTGCGTTACCTGGTGTGGATCATCGTTGTGCTGTTTGTGATGATTCTCACGGCCCCAAAAGCGTACTGACTGCCTGGTGGCTCAGGCAGTCAGTATAGGAAAACTCTACTGAATTGTAAGGGCTAACCGCTGTAACAGCGCCCTTCTATGATTATTATACCGCACCGTCCCGCTTTGTCAAGCAGGACGGTGCAATTTTTTACGTAAGGAGGTTGGTATTATGCCTGAAACCTGCAATCCCAATGACTGCCCGGTATCGGCGCGGGTGGACGCGCTGGAAAAAGAGTTCTACCGTTACCGGGGCAGCTCCAGCGACACCCACCGGCAGATGTTTGACCGGATTGGGGCGCTGGAGCAGAACGGGGCGGCGGTCAAGGCCAAGCTGGACAGCATCGAGGAAAAGCTGGACGAGCTGACCGTGACGGTCAAGGCCCTGGCGGACAAGCCCGCCAAGCGGTGGGAAAGCCTGGTGGGGTACGCGCTCAGCGCCCTGGCGGGGGCGTTCCTGCTGTGGGTGGCGTCCGGGATGCCGGGGGTGTAAAAAACCATACCTGCATGCTTTCAAAAAGATGCAGGTATGAAATTGAAAAGATAAAAAGGAGTGCACTTATGAGTGAGAAAATGAAAAAGTGGATTCGCGCGGCGTCCATTCGTGCCGTGAAAACGATGGCCCAGACAGCGGTGGCCACTATCGGGGCGTCCGCCGTGCTGTCCGCCGTGGACTGGCCCGTGGTGGCGTCCGCCTCCGTACTGGCGGGGCTGCTGTCCCTGCTCACCAGCGTGGCGGGGCTGCCGGAGGTGGAGGCATGACCCCACAGGATCGGGTAATCGCCGCCGCCGAGGATCAGGTGGGCTATTTCGGCAAGCGCACCAACGCCCAGCTGGACGATTTCAAGGCCAACGCGGGCGGGAAGTTCAACAAGTACGCCCGTGACCTGGACGCCCTGGGGGACTTCTACAACGGGCGGAAGAACGGCTACGATTGGTGCGACGTGTTCGTGGACTGGCTGTTTGTGCAGACCTTTGGCCGGGAGTTGGGCCAAAAGCTGCTGTGCCAGCCGGATAAGAGCCTGGGGGCCGGGACGGCGTACTCCCTGGGATACTACAGGAAGAAGGGGCGGTTGTTCACCAGTCCGCAGCCCGCCGACCAAATCTTTTTCGGGGACAGCGGCAGCACCTGGCACACGGGTCTTGTGGTTAAGGTGGAGGGCGGCTTTGTCTACACCGTCGAGGGGAACGCCGGGAACCCGTCGGCCGTGCGGGCGTGCCGATATACCATCGGCGGAAAAATCATCAAAGGCTATGGGAGGCCGGATTGGTCCCTCGTGCCGGACGAACAGGAGGAGGACGACATGGTTTACTACGAAAAGCTGGGGAACGTCCCCAAGGGCTACCAGCCCACGATCCGCAAGCTGATGGAGCGGGGCGCCCTGCGGGGCGTGAAAGACCCCGACCCCGGCAGCATCGAAGATAATATCCTCAATATCTCTGAGGACTATTGCCGGGTGATGGTGACGCTGGACAAGCTGGGGAAGCTGGACTAAAGGGAAGGGGGCTGGGTATTAACCCAGCACCTTTTTTGAAACAGAAAAAGATCAATACAAGTGAAATAATTGGAAGCCTGTTGCTAACGCATTAAAATTGCAAATTGTGCTGAGAATGAAAAAGTGCGGAATTTTGCCGAATAGAGGGGATATATTTTGCGTTGGTGCGCAAAAGGGGTTGGAGAGTCGTTAACTAATTAACAATTTTTTAACACAAAAAGACAGGATTTTATATGGATTCTCCCGCGGGTGTGTGGTATGATAAACTGACGGTTGGTAGACCGCCCGCCCGGCCCGGTCGGGGGAGGCGGAGAGTTCCGCAGCCGTTTGGGAGGATTCGCATGGCCGGAGGGAAAAATCGTTACGGTTATCAGGAATACCGGGGCCGTAGCGGCGGCCGCACAGTGCTGATATTCATTATCGTGCTGCTGGCGGTGCTGTTGGCGGCGGGGGCGGCGTTCATGGTAGTTATGGGCGAATACATCAAGTATACGGACACCGGCGTGGAGATCGACTGGCCCTGGCTCAGCGGGGAACCCTCCGCGCCGCCGGAGTTCAGCGACCCCGTGGTGATCGCCACGGAAGACGTGGTAGTCACCCAGGAGCCCAGCCCGGAGCCAACCCCCACGCCGGGGCCGCAGTATGAGCCCATCGGCGCGGTGACGGTGAGCGCGGCGCAGCTGCGCGGCGGAACAGCGGCCCAGGCGGCGTCCGCCTCCGGGGGGAACGCCTTGGTAGTGGAGATGAAAAATGCCTCCGGGGGGCTTGCGTGGCAGTCCCAGGCGCCGCTGGCGGTCACGCTGGGGGTGAACGCCGGGGACAGCCTCACCGCCGACGCGGTCCGCGTCCTGGCCCAGACCACCGAGCTGCATCTGGTGGCCCGGGTGCACTGTTTCAAGGACCCGGCGCTGGCCAAGGCCCGGATCGGCACCATTATGACCCAAGGGGGCAATATCTGGTACGACCGGATCGGCGTGTGCTGGACCA
>CAJULZ010000161.1 GCA_910587205.1 uncultured Oscillospiraceae bacterium | reverse complement strand
ATGGGGCTGTCCCTGGGGCTGGTGTTCCAGCAGGGGGCCACCACCGGCGGCACCGACCTGCTGGCGCGGCTTTTGAAGCTGAAGCTGGCTTGGCTGCCCATGGGCAAGCTGGTGATGGCGCTGGACCTGGCGGTGATCCTGGCGGTGGCGGCGGTGTTCGGTACGCTGAAGGCGGCCATGTACGGGCTGGTGGCGCTGTATATCACCTCCATCGTCATGGACGGGGTGCTCTACGGCATGGACACCGCCAAGGTGGCCTACATCATCAGCGACAAAAACGACGAGATTTCCAACATTCTGGTGAACCAGATGGACCGGGGGGTGACGATCCTCCACGGCCAGGGGGCCTACACCGGGACGGAGAAAAACGTGCTCATGTGCGCCTTCAAGCAGCGGGAGATCGCCGCCATCAAGGCCGCCGTCAAAGGGGTGGATTCCACCGCCTTCCTTATCGTGTGCGACGCCCACGAGGTGCTGGGCGAGGGCTTCCGGGACTATAAGAAGGACGATTTATAAGAGAAGCGCGGAGCCGCCGCGAACAGGCGCAGCGCGGCAATGAGGAGGCGCGGCCAATGAAAAAACATCTGCTGGTCCTGACTTTGTGTCTGGCCCTGCTGCTCCTCCCCGGCTGCGCCGCCATGCTGGAGCGGGGCCACGTGTCCTCCACCGACCACGTGGACTACGCGGTGGAGGATGATGACGAGTCCATCCTCCGGGCGGAGACCTACCAGGGGCTGGTGAACTCCATGCTCTACTTCGTCCGGGGGCACCGCGGCGGCGGGACGGTCCGGCTGTACAACTACGCCGGGGACGTGGAATCCGATCTGGCCGCTGCCCGGGAGGCGGTGCTCCAGGACCCCATCGGGGCCTTCGCCGTGCGCACGCTGAGCTACCGGAGCACCCGCATCCTCACCTACTATGAGGTGGAGCTGACGGTGGTTTACGCCCACAGCGCCCAGGAGGTGGACGACATCCCCGAGGTGACGGGACTGGCCGGCGTGCGGCAGGAGCTGGCCAGGCTGGTAAACGGCCAGGAGGATTCGGCGGTGTTCCTGGCATCCTACTTCTCCGGGGACAGGTCGCTGGTGGAGGAGCTGTTCCTCCACAGCGTCGGCAGCGCTCCTGCCCTGTATATCTACCCCAGCGGGCCGGCGGCGGACCTGGACTATGAGATCGCCCTTTACCCCGAGACGGGTACGCGGCGCGTTGTAGAGGTGAAGGTCGCGTGGCGGGAGGGCAGGGAGGAATCCGCCCGCCGGGTGGAGGAACTGGAGCAGACCGCCTCCGCCTTGCTGGAGGCCAACCCCCCGGAGGGAGGAGCCTACACTGTGGAGGAGCTGGCCGCCATCGTCCGCGCCGCCCACGGCGGGCTGGACATGCACGGCAGCTGCGTCCCCCTGGGGGCGCTTACCGGGGAGCCCGCCCAGAAAACCGGGCTGCTGCTGGCCATGGAATACCTGTGCCAGCAGTGCGGGATCGAAGCCGTTCCGGTGTGGGGGGAGGGGCCTGAGACCATGTGGCTCATCGTGGATACGCCGGAGGGATACCGCCACCTGCCGCCCGCCTGCCTGTACGGCCCGGAGGGGGAGGCGGGGGAGGAGCCCTCCGAGCCCTTCCGCCTGTATACCGACCAGGAGCTGGCCGGGCTGGGCTGGGAGTGGGACGCCTCGCTCTACCCGCCCTGCGCGGAAGCCGGGGTGGAGGTCGTGGTGATGGACGCGCCGGAAGGGTGGTAGTCCCGGCAGTTCTGGGCAAATCACCAGTTGCTTTTCCGGGGAAAAACGGATATAATGATTGGGCTTTGGCGCATCCAAAGCCCAATCTTATTTTTTACCGAGGAGTGACAGGCATGGCAGAAGATCTGAACGGTTCCATGAGCCAAAACTTTATCCACGACTTTATCGACGAGGACATCGCTCAGGGCGGGCAGTATCAGGGCATGGCTGTCCACACGCGGTTCCCGCCCGAGCCCAACGGCTACCTGCACATCGGCCACTGCAAGGCGCTGACCATCGACTTTGGCACCGCCGAGAAGTACGGCGGCCTGTGCAACCTGCGCATGGACGACACCAACCCCTCCAAGGAGGACGTGGAGTACGTGGACGCCATCCAGGAGGACATCCACTGGCTGGGCTTCGACTGGGGGGATCGGTTTTTTTACGCCTCCGACTACTTCCCGAAGATGTACGAGTACGCCGTGGAGCTGATCAAGAAGGGGCTGGCCTACGTGTGCGAGCTGTCCCCGGAGGAGTTCAAGGAGCACCGGGGCACCATCGGCGTGCCCGCCACCTCCCCCTGGCGGGACCGCCCCGTGGAGGAGTCCCTGGACCTCTTTGCGCGGATGAAGAACGGGGAATTTGAGAACGGGCAGTATACCCTCCGGGCCAAGATCGACCTGGCCTCCGGCAACTTCAATATGCGGGACCCGGTGATCTACCGGATCAACCACGCCCACCACCACCGCCAGGGGGACAAGTGGTGCATCTACCCCATGTACGACTTCGCCCACCCCATCGAGGACGCCCTGGAGGGCATCACCCACTCCCTGTGCTCGTTGGAGTTTGAGGACCACCGGCCCCTGTACAACTGGGTGGCGGAGCACGTGTCCATCCCCTATCACAAGCCCCGGCAGATCGAGTTTTCCCGCCTGGGCATCAACCACACCGTCATGAGCAAGCGCAAGCTGCGCCAGCTCGTCGAGGAGGGCCGTGTGTCCGGTTGGGACGACCCCCGTATGCCCACCCTGTGCGGCCTGCGCCGCCGGGGGTACACCCCCAAGTCCATCCGCAACTTCTGCGACCGGGTGGGGGTGACAAAATCGGACAATACGATTGAATACGCGTTCTTGGAGTACTGTCTCCGGGAGGATTTGAACGAGAGCGCCCGGCGGGTGATGGCGGTGCTGCGGCCGGTGAGGCTGACCATCACCAACTACCCCGAGGGGCAGTCCGAGACCTTCGAGGTGGAGAACAACCCCCTGCGCCCGGAGGAGGGCGCCCACACCGTCACCTTCTCCCGGAATCTGTGGGTGGAGGCGGAGGACTTCCTCACCCAGCCCGTGCCCAAGTACAAGCGGCTGTGCCCCAACGGACCGGAGTGCCGCTTGAAGGGGGCGTACCTCATCAAGTGCGTGGGCTGTGAGACGGACGAGGACGGCCGGGTGGCGGAGATCTTCGCCGAGTATGACCCGGACTCCCGGGGCGGCAACCCCGCCGACGGCCGGAAGGTGAAGGGGGCCACCATTCACTGGGTGGACGCCGCCACCGCCGTGGACGCGGAGGTCCGGCTGTACGACAACCTGTTCAGTGACCCCGACCCGGACGCCGCCGGGAAGGATTTCATTGAGTGCCTGAACCCCGGCTCCCTGGAGGTGCTCACGGGCTGCAAGGTGGAGGCGGGGCTGGCGGACGCCCAGCCGTCGGAGCGGTTCCAGTTCCTGCGGCAGGGATATTTCTGCGCGGACAGCAAGGATTCCAAACCCGGCCATCTGGTGTTCAACCGCTCGGTGAGCTTGAAGGACAGCTTTAAGCCGTAAGGAGGGGATCTTGATGGCTATTGAGAGGGTGAAGGAATATTTTGCCCAATTTGGCATGGGGGACCGGGTGCGGGAATTTGACGTGTCCAGCGCCACGGTGGAGCTGGCGGCGCTGGCGCTGGGCTGCGAACCCTGCCGGATTGCGAAAACGCTCTCGTTCCTGGTGGACGGCGGGGCCATCCTGGTTGTGGCGGCGGGGGACGCGAAAATCGACAACCCCAAGTATAAGGCGCAGTTTGGCGCCAAGGCGAAAATGCTTACCCACGATGAGGTGGAGAGGCTGGTGGGCCATGGGGTGGGCGGCGTGTGTCCCTTCGCGGCAAAGGAAGGGGTGGCGGTCTATCTGGACGAATCGCTGAAGCGGTTCCGGACGGTATTCCCCGCCTGCGGCAGCGCCAACAGCGCCATTGAACTGACCATTGAGGAGTTGGAGCGGTATTCCGGCTTTTCGTCCTGGGTGGACGTGTGCAAAGGCTGGACAGAATCATGAAAACAGCCCGGACGGAGCGCAAACCTCCGTCCGGGCTTTATTCTGTCAGCGCTTCCCGCAGGCGGGCCACCGCCCGCCGCTCGATGCGGGACACCTGCACCTGGCTGACACCCAGCACCTTGGACACCCGGTCCTGGGTGAAATTCCGGTAGAACCGCAGCAGGATCACCATCCGCTCCCGCTCCGGCAGGGCGTCGATGGCGTGGCGCAGGGCCAGCTTCTCCACCAGCTCGTCCTCGATCCCCCCGTCCCCCAGCACGGACTCCAGGGAGAAGCCGTCCTCCCCCGTCTGCTCCTGAAGGGAGGCTACGCTCAGTACCGCCGTGTCCGCCGCGGCGATGTCCTCCGGCTCCAGCCCCGTAGCCTCGGCCAGC
>CAJULZ010000160.1 GCA_910587205.1 uncultured Oscillospiraceae bacterium | reverse complement strand
TGAGGCCGTACTTCTTGCGCTCCTTCATACGAGGGTCGCGGGTGAGGAACCCGGCGGCCTTCAGCGCGGGGCGGAATTCGGGGTCCATCTCCAGCAGGGCGCGGGAGATGCCGTGGCGCAGGGCTCCGGCCTGGCCGGACACGCCGCCGCCGGCGACGGTGGCGGTGATATCCACCTTGCCGACAGTACCGGTGGTGCTCAGGGGCTGGCGGACGACCATTTTCAAGGTTTCCAGACCGAAGTACTCCTCAATATCCCGACCGTTGATGGTGATGGAGCCGGTGCCGTTGGGGAACAGATGGACGCGGGCCACGGAGGACTTCCGGCGGCCGGTGCCGTAATGATAAGGCTTCTTGCTCTTGTACATATTCCGTTACCTCCTTATTCCACGGTCCAGGGTTCGGGTTTCTGAGCGGCGTGGGGGTGGCTGTCGCCGCGGTAGACCTTCAGCCGGGTGAGAGAATCCTTGGTGACGATGTTCCGGGGCATCATGCCGCGCACGGCCAGCTGCATGGCCAGTTCGGGCCGCTGCTGCATCAGCAGGCGGTATTTGGTCTCCTTGAGGCCGCCCACCCAGCCGGAGTGGCGGCGGTAGTATTTCTGCTCCAGCTTCTTGCCGGTGAGCACGGCCTTGTCGGCGTTGACGACGATGACAAAATCGCCGCAGTCGGCGTGGGGGGTATACTCGGGCTTGTGCTTGCCCCGCAGGATGGTGGCGGCGGCGACGGCAGTCTTGCCCAGAGGCTTGCCGGCGGCATCGAGCACGTACCACTTGCGCACGATGTTACCCTTGTTTGCCATAAAGGTAGACATTTCTGGTTTCCTCCATTTATATTCAAATTTGTTTGAAACATGGGAACGCTCCCCTTTACAACGGGGAGCATGGTGTATTATAATGCGGAAAAGCGCCTATGTCAATCAAAACACGGGAAATTTTTTGGATATTTTGAAAATACTCGTATAATCTTGGTTAAACGCTTGGATTCTCTGCTTTTCTCATTTTGATATTTTCCTTTTTGAGAGGGGAGGGGTACTTGTGCAGATGATCCTGTCCTATCTCCGCCGGTGCGTGGAGGACTACGATATGATCCGCCCCGGCGACAAAATCGCCGTGGGTGTGTCAGGCGGCAAGGATTCGCTGGTGCTGCTGTACGCCATGGCGAAGCTGCGGGAGTTCTACCCCGCGCCCTTTGAGCTCCACGCCGTCACGGTGCACCCCGGCGCGCCGGAGATGGATTTTACCCCGGTGGCTGAGTTGTGCGGGGGGCTGGGCGTGCCCTACCACCTGGTTGAGACGGAGATCTTCCACATCATTTTCGACCTGCGCCAAGAGAAAAACCCCTGCTCCATGTGCGCGAAGATGCGCCGGGGGGCCATGCACAACGCCCTGAAGGAGCTGGGCATCCATAAGGTAGCCCTGGGCCACCACCGGGACGACGCGGTGGAGACCTTTTTCCTCTCCCTGTTTTACGAGGGGCGGCTGTCCTGCTTCCAGCCTGTGACCTACCTGGACCGCACGGGGATCACCCAGATCCGGCCCCTGCTGTACTGCGGGGAGGGGATGGTGCGGGGGGCGGCGAACCGGCATAGCCTGCCGGTGGTGCACAACCCCTGCCCGGCGGACGGCAATACCCGGCGGCAGGAGGTGAAGGAGCTGGTGGCCCGCCTGGGCCGGGAGTACCCCAAGCTGAAGGACTACGTATTTGGCGCCATGCAGCGTCTGCCGCTGCCGGAGTGGGGCCCGGTGGGAGGCGGGCGGCGGCTGCGCCATCGGGGAATGGAGGACGGCGATGCTGAGTAAATTTTTCAGCGGGGACAACATCCTGTTCAAGATCTTCAACGTGTTGGGGGACGTGCTGGCGTTCAGCGTGCTGTGGCTGGTGAGCGGGGCGACGGTGGTGGGGTTAGGCCCGGGCACCACGGCGCTGTACGACGCCATGGCCCACCACCTGCGGAAGAACCAGCCGGGGGGCTACGGCCGGTTCTGGTCGTCCTGGAAGGCCAACTTCAAGGTGGCCTGTCCCGCGGGGTTGGTTGTGGTGGCGCTGGGGGCGGCGCTGGCAAGGCTCCACGGCTTGCTGTACGCCGGGGCGGCGGCGGGGGACCGGACACTGTTCGTCTGCTACATCGCCTTCTGGATTTTCTTTGTGGCGGTGTGCGGCATGGCGGCCTATATTTTCCCGGTGCTGTCCCGGTTCACCTTCGGGGTAGGGGGGCTGCTGGCCGCCAGCGCTAAGCTGGCCCTGGCCCACCCGCTGACCACGCTGCTGCTGGGCCTGCTCACGGGGGGCTGTATCCTGCTGTGCGTTGGGTTCTGGGAGTGGCTGGTGTGGCTGTTCCTGCCCTATATCTGGGCGCTGCTGGCCAGCCTCCTGCTGGAGCCGGTGTTCCGGCCCTTTATGGAAAGGCAGGGGGAGGAGCCAAACGGGAACGAAGATGCGGGGGAGGAAAACCATGTCTGATTTCAGCATGAACGAGATGCAGGAAATGCAAAGGGCCCTGCAAGCCAGGTATCAGGACAAATGGGAGCCCATTTCGCCCGAGACAGGAAAGAATAAGCTGCTCTGGATGATTGGGGAAGTGGGGGAAGTGATTGACATCGTCAAAAAGTATGGAGATTCGAGAGCCTCTACGGATACCGGATTGAGAAAAGCCCTGATTGAGGAATTGGCGGATGTCCTGATGTATTACAATGACATTATGCTGTGCTATGGGATATCGGTTGATGAATTAGAGCAGGCGTACCGGGAAAAGCATGAAAGAAATATGATCCGTTGGTAGACCCGTTTGGATTATCGGCCCAAGGGCCCTTGATTTGGCAGAAGGTAAAACGCAGGAGCGGTACGGCCATTGGCCGTACCGCTCCTGCGTTTCTTCCCGCTTGTCAGGGTACCAGGGTGGGCACCAGCGCCGCCAGCTTGTCCGCCAGCTGGGCGTGGCCCTTCCTGGTGAGGTGCATGTGGTCGACCCGGTTGAACTCGCAGTCCGCCGCGTCCATAAAGTGCGCCCCTACCAGCTTGGCGGTGGCGGCGTAGTACTGGGGCAGCTCCCGGGTTTTCACGTCGCAGCCCCGGCCCATGGCGGGGTCGCTCATCTCCGGGTGAATGGGGGGCGGGCAGACGATGAGGATGTTGGGGACGTGAGCCCCCCAGCAGTCCACGCTCTGGGCCTTGCGCACCAGCCGCTCCATGCCGATGGAGATGCAGGCGGCGTTCATGCCCAGCCGCTCCTTGGAATCATTGGTGCCCAGCATGATGATGAGCAGGTCCACCACCTCGTGGCTTTTCAGCAGGGAGTAGAGCACCGTCAGCGCGTCCATAGTCTCGTGGAGGGGGTCCTGGAACACGGTGGTGCGCCCGCTCAGCCCCTCCTCCGTCACCAGGTAGTCCGGCCCCAGGGCGGCCTGGAGGCGGCAGGTCCACCGCTCGTCCTCGTTGAAACGGATGCCGCCGTCGGCGCAGTCGGCGGGGTCGGCGCAGTAGCCGTGGGTGTTGGAGTCGCCCAGGCAGAGGATGTGCTTTTTCATGGAATCAGTCCTTCTTCAGATGGTTTTCCCGCTTCAAGTAAAACGTTTATTTTATTTCTGCAACTCGGGAAGGGAGGCGGCGGCCACGGACTGGCCCACCCGGCGGGCCTTCTCGTCGGGCAGGGAGGCATCGATAGCCTGGGCCACCTCGGGGTACTCGTCGGCCAGCACGGCCTTGGCGGTTTCCAAGATGATGTCGCCGCCCCGGCCGGACATCACCCGGCCCTGGAGCTGGGCGTACTTAAAGCCGTAGTAGCCGTGGTACAGGGCCAGGGAGTGGCCCAGGTACACGCCGATGGACCGGTAGATCTTTTCCGCGGCGGGGCTGCCGTCGGCCAGCAGTTTCTGCACCACCTTCAGCTTCTCGGCGGGGGAGAGGGCCTCGTCCAGCTCGATCCCGGCGGCGGGAGCCAGCTTGATCACCGCGTCCTGAGAGAAGTACTTCACGCCGCAGCCGATGTCGCCGGACCACTCGTCCCGCATGGCGTCGGGGGAGGCGTCCACGGGGACGAAGGCCAGCTCGTTGAGCCAGCCCGTGACCCGGCCCTGGGCGTCCACGTAGCCCACCGCCTCGCTGGTGCCCATGGCGATGCCCAGCACGTTGTTCTCCCCCAGGTTCATGGCGCCCGCCAGGGCGGACACGTCGCCGTCGTTGGCCACCACGTAGGGCACGTCCCCGAAGGTGTCGGTGATGGCGCGGATGTAGATGTCCTTCACCTTGGCGTCAAAGAGGTCTTTGGGCACCTGGAGAAACAGGGAGGCGTTCATGGTGCGGTTGTCGATGTACACCCCGGCGGAGGACACGCCCACCGCGTCCACCCTGGGCATATGCTCTGCGGCGGACTTCAGGGCGGCCACGATGCCGTCGTAGTGGTA
>CAJULZ010000159.1 GCA_910587205.1 uncultured Oscillospiraceae bacterium | reverse complement strand
CTTGCTGTGCCGGTTCCCCACCAGCCAGATGCCGTCCGGGTACACGCACTTGACGGGGATCGTAGCCTGGACGCTCCGGGGGACGGTGAATTTCTCGCGCTCGCTCTTGTTTGCGGAAACAAGGGATTTAATCAAAGTCCTGCCCTCCTTTCCGCTTCAAAAGCTCATAGTGATAGTTCCGGGAAACAAAACGGCGCTCCCCGGCGCAGAGGATTTCGGACTTGATAAACGCCCAGGCAAACTGCTCCAGCGTCATGCCGTTGTAGTTGAAAAAGCCCGCCAGGGCGATGGGGGCGGCAGCGAGGATGCACACCCAGCTTGCCGTCTCCTTTCCGATCATGGGGCCGAGGCCCAGGTACACGCCCACGGCCAGCCCCACGGCGACAGCGGCGCAGAAAAACTGCCGCGCTGACAGGCCGAAAAAGATGGTTTCCTTGTGCTGGCGTACTTCTTTGGGGATTTTAATTTCCATGGGATTCTCCTTTCGCGGATAAAATAAAGGAACAGCGAATAAACCGCCGTCCCCTATGTGCTGTTATGCCATTGGATACTGCTGGGCACTTCGTTCCCCCACACGTCCCAGCCGGGGGCCGGGTAACGGGCGAACAGCTCCACACGGGGCACGTCACCCATAAGGGCCACAATGCGCCGCCGGGCCTCGTCCGGCTTTTTGCTGTGTTCCTCCACATGGGAAATAATCACCTGATGGACATTCTTAGCCTGCCGCCTGGGTTGGCCCCTGGTGGCAAGCAGACAAATCTCGGCATTGGAGCGCGTCCAATAGCCCAGGCCCCAATAGATGCTGTCCGCTTTGGGGGCCAGCTTGATCCATGTGAAAGCAACGGTCTTAAAGGTGAAGCCCCACGCCCGGATCACGTCCAGCGCCTCCGGGAGCATGGGACAGGTGGCCCACAGGAACAGAACACAGTCTTTTCCGGCCAGCCCCGCCACGGGCAGGGCCTTGATGTCCTCCAACGTCATAGTGGGGTAGTGCCGCTCGGCCACGCCCTGCCCTTTCCAGTTCTGATAACGCCAGGGCGGGTCGGCATAAATCACACTGTATTTTCCTATAAGCCGAACATCTCCTTTACGATCCGGCTGGCCCCCCGGACAAGGCCGGTCAGGATAAGCATATTGAAAATGAGCTGTCCGATGTACTGCCACGCCATTGTGACGGCGGGCAGGCTGCTGTCCACGGCGGGGGCGCTGCTGGACAGGAACGCCGAGTAAATGAGACAGGCCAGCACAATTACTGCGCCCTCCATGCACACGCCGATGTAGCTCTTAATGAACGCCCTGCCGCTGGATGACGTGGTTTGACCGGCAAAGGAGGCTAACGGCAAGGGAGCCAGGGCGGTAAACATATACAGCCGGAAAAAGCGCCCGTAGACGGTGAGCAGCAGAATAAAGGACATGACGGTTATAAAGAGGGTGCCCAATAGGGACACCAGCCACAGGGGGATGCTCTCCAACAGGCCCACCCCCTCTATCGCGGTCACGATCTCGCCGGGCAGCGATGCCGCCGTGGTAATGGAGCCGCCCAGCCCGCTCATCACGGTTTGGGTGATGCCGCCGCAGATATTGAAAATTGCGGTCATAATCTCCATACACCGGCCCACGGCGGTTTTGGCGAGGATAAAGCGGATCAGGTGGCGCAGAACATACTCCGGCCTCTGGAAGTCCCGGAAGCTGGCGGCGCTCTGAAAGATAGCCATAGCGAAAAACAGCACCAAAAGGCCGTAGCCAATGCCCACAAGGGCATTGTGGACGTTGAGGATCAAGCTCCAAATGGTGCCGCCCTTGAACGTCTCCGGGGATTGGGTCAGCAGCGCCCATATCTCCCCCAGCTTCCCGTTCCAGTCTGCCAGGGCATTTTCCAGATTGCTGACAATCCAGTTGTCACTCAAAAAATCACCTCTTTCATTGGGGGAAATGCGTCTCACCGTGAGACGCATTTCCCCGGTATTAGGGTTGATGGGGCCGCTTATACCGCGCCAATGGCGGTCAAAATCTCCTTAGCAAAGGCGATCATAAGCCCGCCGAACAGACACAGGAAGCCCTGGGTGCGCTGGCTGGCGTCGTGGGACTGGATGGACATACCCACCTGCACGATGCCCCAGCCCAGGATAATGACGCCCAGGGCCTTAATGATGGAGAAGATAAAGTCGGACAGGTTGTTGACAATATCCAGCGGGTCGCCGCCTGCGGCGGAAGCCGGGACGGTGAACAGGCACAGGGACAGCACCAGCGCCGTCCAGACGGCCATGTACCGGCGGGTCTTGCTCCGGGTGGTGAGGGAAGTGTTGGAATTGTGCTTTTTCATAGTAAAAATTCCTCCTTTTTTCATTCGATGATTTCTACATCGTCCAGCGACGTAAAGGAAAAGTCCAGGTCGCCCACGTCGTACAGGCAAACTGGACTGTGTATATAAGCGGCTGCGCCCCCGTCAGCCGTAAACTTGATAGCGGGGTGCTTCATTAGGTCGTATTTGTCGTCAATGACCGGGGCCTCACCGCGAATGAGGACAATGGCTTTTTTGTTGTCCAGCATCCGTACTTCATCGGGCGTAAGTAATTCACGCCCGGCCTGTTGAAAATTCTGACTGTACGATCCGTTGCGCCCCTTGCTCTGGCTGCTGGTCTGCGTCTGGATCGTCTCCTTGCCCAGCAGCTCAGACACATATTTGTGCGTACTTTGCTCGTTCCCGCCCAAATAGATAAAGGCGTCGGCGTTGCCGATGATGCCCTCCCAATCGTCTTTGAAAAGGGCCTTGAGCTGGGAAATGTTTTGCAGTATAATGGTGGCCATCACGTTGCGGGAGCGCATGGTGGCCTGAAGTCGGGCGTAGCCGTCCGGCAGTGACACATTGGCAAACTCGTCGAACATAAGCCGGACGGGAATGGGCAGACTGCCGCCGTGTACCTTGTCCGCTTGAAAGTAAAGCTCCTGGAACGCCTGGGAATAGAGCATACCAACAAGGAAATTGAGGCTCACATCGTTGCTGTCCGGGATAATGCAGAAAATGGCCTGTTTCCGTTCCCCCAGCTTCCCCAGCTCCATCTCGTCCCGGCTGGTGATGCGCTGTATCTCCGGCAGGGAAAAGGGAGCGAGGCGCACGGCGGCGCTGATCAAGATGCTCATGGCCGTTTCGCTGGGGGCCTGCTTGAACACTTTGTATTGCCGCACAGCGATGTGGTTGGGGTTTTCTTCCTCCAACGCCTGAAAGAGCAGGTCAAGGGCTGAAACATGGTCGCCGTCCCCCTCCTTGGCCGCGCCGTACTCCAGCATGGTGAGCATCATCTCCATGTTCTGATCCTCCGGCGGGGCCTCGTGGAGCAGATAGAGCATGAGGGCGCTGTCCAGGGCAGTCTCGCTTTTCTCCCAAAACGGGTCATTGGAATGTGCGTTTTTCGGGGTGGTGTTGCGAATGAAATTGGCGATCAGCTTCAGCACATCGGCGTCGTTGCGGATGTAGTGGAACGGGTTGTAGCAGTCGGAGCGATCCGGGTCAACGAGGTCGAAAACCTTGATCGTGTACCCCTCCCGGAGCAGCAGGGGGATGGAGTCGCGGGCAAGTTCCCCTTTCGGGTCAGTCGCTATATACGATGCGTTGGCCTCGTAAATGTTGGGCTTCACGATGTAGCGGGTCTTGCCCGCGCCGGAGCCGCCCACCACGATTTGCAGGAGGTTGCGGAAGTGCTGGCGGCTGTTTAAGCTCATCCGCAGGTTCTGCGTGAGGATGGCGTTGCGCTTGGGGTCTTTGTCCCGATACTTGCGGTCAAGCTGGCGGGGATTTCCCCAGCGGGCGCTGCCGTGTTCCTCTCCGGGGCGGCGGTTCTGCTTACCGGAAATGTACAGCACCACAGCAAAGGCATACACCACCAGCGCCCCCAGCATGAATTTAAGAGTATAGGGCGTCCAGCGGAGCAGAAACGGGTGGTCGGCCCACTCGGAAAACTTACCCAGCACTTCAAATGCCGTCATGCCGTCCTCATAGCCGGAGGCCAGCCCCGCGCCGATCCACAGCACGGGCAGGGCGAGGAAGAGCCACTTGGAATAGCTGTTGTCCGATTGATTTTTCACCGCCCACCCCGCCTTTTCGCCGGAAACTCCAGCCGCAGCCCCTGCTCAGGCCGGAGGGCGGCAAAAATGGATTCCCGGTTACGCTTCACCTCGCTGTCCGTCGCGCCGCCCTGGGTGATGGTGGCGGTGTGCAGGCCCCGGATGCTGCGGGCGGCGACACGTCCAAAAAAACAGCCGTCCAATGTCGCGTTCAAAAAGCCGACGCCATCCAATTCACAGTCAACGGTATTGCAGGATTTGAGGCGGGCCTCTTGGAATGAAACATTTCGCAGGGTACTGTCGTGAAAATGGGTGTGGTCGATGGACGCATTAAAGAATGTGGCGTACTGCATAACGCAGCTATGAAATTCAGACCTGGCCAGAGTTGCCCCGTCA
>CAJULZ010000158.1 GCA_910587205.1 uncultured Oscillospiraceae bacterium | reverse complement strand
CGCTGATGCTGGAGAAGATCCAGTCCTCCCTGGTGAACACCATCCCCCTGTGGAAAAGCCAGATGGTGCTGGCCCTGGGGCTGGAGCACTCCCGCCAGGCCACCGCCGCCCAGTCCGCCGTCACCAATATGACCAACCAGCTGCTCCAGAAGAACGCGGACCTGCTGAAAATGGGCACCATCGAGACCGCCAAGGAGGCGGAGCGTTCCATCGTGGACATCGAGACCCTCCAGCACACCAACCAGCAGCTCATCTCCACCCTGGACGAGGTGATGCAGATCCAGAAGGACGGCGCGCAGAAGCGCAAGGAGGCCGAGCTGGAGCTGGGCCGCATCGAGGGCGAGCTGAAGCAGAAGCTGCTGGAGCTGCGGGGGTGAGCAAAGCCTTCCCCCTTTCAGGGGGAGGGCGGCACGGCGAAGCCGTGCCGGATGAGGGTGCGGCGGTGTGGTGCTGGTGCGTCCTTCTTCCCGCCCCCTCATCAGTCAGCCTGCGGCTGACAGCTGTCTCGCCTTCGGCTCGGTCGGCGATGGACGCTTGCCACTGGCAAGCATCGCTCCCCACAGGGGGGAAGCCTTTGGCGCACCAAATCAAAGCGTCTGCGTTTAGAAAGGACTTCTTATGAGAATTGCGCTGATTATCGTCCCCTGCGTGGCCCTGGGCATCCTGCTGGCTGTCATGGCTGCCGGGGTGAAAAAGGGCACCAACATCTTCAAAATTCCGGCGGTGGCCTGGATGATCACCGGAGTGATGGTGGTGGCGGCCATCGGCATCGGCATCGAAAAGACCGAGGGTTCCCCCGTCCCCGAACCCGCCCCCCGGCCCAGCAGCGCGCCCCTCGCCTCCGGCTCCTTCGTGTGGGACGACGCCAACGCGCTGTCCGCCAAAACGCTGCGGGAGCTGGACGAGCGCAACAACCGGCTGTGGGACCGGCACAGCGTCACCGTGGCGGTGGTCACCTGCAACAATGAGCGGGATCTGGAGGAGTACGCCTACCGCCAGGCGGAACAAATGGGCCTGGGCGGGTACGACATGATCGTGGCCCTGGACATACGGGGCGAAAACTACTGGCTCCTGCTGGGCAGCGATGTGAGCAGGGACTTCCCCTATGACTGCTCCGAGTACGCCTATGAATATCTGGAGCGGGATTTTGACCGGGGCGATTACGACGAAGCGGTGCTGGATCTTACCGAGGCGTTGGAAGATTGGTATGGGGCCTATTATGGCTGACGCGGGAAAGGAGGCAGCTTCATGGACGGATTTTCCGACCTGATCATCATCATTGTGCTGGCGGTGATCCTGCTGCTGGTGATGGAGGGCTCCCACCGGCGGCGCTACCGCAGCGGCTGGTACGGCCCTACCTACGTCTACCGGCCCTTTTATATTTTCCGCCCCCGTCCGCCCAGGCCGCCCCGGGGCCCCGGCTTCGGCCCGGGCATGGGCTTTGGCCCCGGACCTGGGATGGGCGCGCGTCCCGGGCCGCGGCCCAATCCCGGCCCGCGGCCCGGCGGTTCTTTCGGGGGCGGCCGGACCTTCGGCGGGGGAGGACGGCCCGGTCCCGGCCCCAGGCCGGGCGGCCCGTTCAGCGGTTCCCGGCCGTCGGCGGGCCCGCGGCCCGGCGGCAGCTTTGGCGGCGGGCGTTCATTTGGCGGCGGAGGCCGTCCGGGGGGCAGCTTCGGCGGAGGCCGTCCGGGGGGCAGCTTCGGCGGAGGACGCTCCTTCGGCGGCGGGCGTTCCGGCGGGTTCGGCGGGGGCCGCGGGGGCGGCCGGAGATAGCGCCTGGTTCTCAAAGGGACCTTCGCGCGGGCCCAGCTTATGGCATTCATAGGAAGCGGGCGGACTTTCGTCCGCCCGCTTTTTATTTTTTGTCAAAAAAGCCCCCAAATTTGGTATAATTTTCGACAACATAGAGAAATTGAAAAAAAGGAGGGAAATCCCTGCCCAGGTATGATACAATATTCCTGTTCGTGTGTATTTAAAGGAGAACAAACGGAACCTTCGGCACTGGGGCCCCCGCGAGGCCGGTCTTTGGCTTTGTGGGGAGAGGAGGCGCAAGGGAGCGCAGCGGACATTGCGCCGGCGGGCCGTGCCCGCGGGAAGGAACATGCACATGGGTATAGCGGACATCATCTCACTGCTGGGCGGGCTGGCGTTCTTCCTGTTCGGCATGACCCTGCTGGGGGACGGGCTGAAGCGCGTGGCCGGCAGCAAGCTGGAAACTGTGCTGGGCAAGCTCACGTCCAGCCCCATCAAGGGGGTGCTGCTGGGCGCGCTGGTGACGGCGGTGATTCAGTCCTCCTCTGCCACCACCGTTATGGTGGTTGGCTTTGTCAACGCGGGCATCATGCAGCTGGCCAACGCCGTGGGCATCGTTATGGGGGCCAACATCGGCACCACGGCCACCGGCTGGGTGCTCACCCTGGCCAACGTGGAGGGCGGGGGGTTTACCGCCGCCACTGTGTTCGCCTTTATCGCCTTTATCGGCATCATCCTGTACTTTTTCTGCCGTAAGCAGACCCAGAAGAACATCGGCCTGATCCTGCTGGCCTTTTCCGTTCTCATGAGCGGGATGCAGGCCATGAGCTCCGCCATGGACCCGCTGAAGGACAACGCGGCGTTTTTGAATTTCATCACCGCGGCCTCCAACCCGGCGGTGTCGCTCATCATCGGCCTGCTGGTGACGGCGGTGATCCAGTCCTCCTCCGCGTCCATCGGTATTTTGCAGGCGCTGTCCATCACAGGGGCTATCAGCTATGAGGTGGCCATCCCCATGGTGCTTGGTATGTGTATCGGCGCGTGCGTGCCGGTGCTGCTGTCCGCCATCGGCGCCAACGCCAACGGCAAGCGCACCGCCATAATCTACCTCTACTTTAACATCGTGGGCTCCGTGCTGTTCATGGCGCCCTTTTACGTGGCCCACGCTTTCCTGGGGTTTGAGTATATGTCCATGCCGGCCTCCGCGTTCGGCATCGCCGTGTTCAACACGGTGTTTAAAGTGGCTGCCACCCTGGTGCAGCTGCCCTTCACCGGGCTGCTGGTGAAGCTGGCCTGCGCCACCATCAAGGAGGAGCGCTCCGAGGACGACGAGCAGTTTGAGGAAAACCTGCTGGACGAGCGGTTCCTGAACTATCCGCCCCTGGCTCTGGAGCAGAGCGGGCGCACCGTGGGGCGCATGGCCGCCGCCGCGTTCAAAAGCCTGAACCGTTCCATCGACCTGTTTGGCCAGTTCAACCCGGAGAAATATGACAAGATTATGGCCCGGGAAAACATGGTGGACAAATATGAGGACCGGCTGGGCAATTACCTGTTCCACTTGAACACCCGGGATCTGAACGAGCGGGAAACCCTGGTCAGTTCCCACTACCTCCACTGTCTCACCGACCTGGAGCGTATTTCCGACCATGCGGTGAACCTGGCCGACCTGGCCAAGGAGATGGATGAAAAGGGGCTGGCCTTTTCCCCGGCGGGGCTGGAGGATATGGAGCGGGCCGGCGGCGCGGTGCGTGAAATCGTGGGCCTGGCCCAGCGGGCGCTGGACGAGGAGGATATGTCGGTGGCCCGCCAGGTGGAGCCCTTGGAGGAGGTCATCAGCACCATGCTGGAGCGGATGAAGCTGCGCCACATCCGGCGGCTGCAAAACGGCACGTGCACGCTGGAGTTGGGCTTTATCCTCAACGACCTGATCACCAATTTTGAGCGTGTGGCCGCCCACTGCTCCAACGTGGCCCTGGCGGTGCTGGAGCTGGGTTACAGCGATTTGCAGTTCCACGACTACACCCGGGGCGTGCGCCAGGGCGACCAGCCGGAGTTCCGCCGCTGGCTGGCCTTTTACCAGGACAAGTACCTCACCGCCATGCCCGCGCCCAGGGAAAATACATAGGGATGAAACGAGGGGCGGCCCCGCCGGGGCCGCCCCTCTGCCGTTATGTTTCCCGTTCGAAAATCAGGTCGATCTGCACGATTTCGCCGCCGGAGATATGGGAAGGCACCCACCCGGCGTACCGCCAGCCGTCCTTGGCGCGGCGGTCGATGATCTCCCGGTGTTCCTTGAATTTGGTGGCCGCCATGCCCTCGCCGATGACGGTGGTGTATTCGTACTCGTACATGGCTTACTTTTTGGGTGGGTTGGGCTCCACGGTGTCGAACACGCTCTTGGCGCCGGCGCACAGCCCGGCCAGCCCCTGGAGCTCGCTGGGGATGATGATCTTGGTGGCCCGGCCGTCGGCGGCCTTCTGGAAGGCTTCCAGGGCCTTGATCTTCAGCACGCCCTCACCGGGGGCGGCCTCGTTGATGAGCTTGATGGCGTCGGCGGTGGCCTGCTGGACCTTCAAAATGGCCTCGCTCTCGGCCTCGGCGGCCAGGATCTTGGCGGTCTTTTCCGCCTCGGCCTCCATGATCTTGGCCTGCTTGGCGGCGTCGGCCCGGAGGATGGCGGACTGCTTCTCGCCCTCGGCCACCAGGATCTGGGACTGCTTCTGGCCCTCGGCCT
>CAJULZ010000157.1 GCA_910587205.1 uncultured Oscillospiraceae bacterium | reverse complement strand
CAGTCCTCTGCCGCCGCAGAGGGCGTGGGGCTGGGGCTATATCTGGCCCGGGGGATCATAACCCGCCAGCGGGGCTATATGACCCTGAAATCCGAGGTGGGAAAGGGTTCCGCCTTTTCCGTGTTTTTACTGCGATAAACGAGGCGCTTTATGGACATTGTCACCGTTCAAAATCTAAAAAAATACTTTGGCACGGGTCCCCTGCAGGTAAAGGCCGTGGACGGGATTGACCTCTCCATCGAAAAAGGAAAGCTCACCGCCGTCATCGGGGCCTCCGGCAGCGGAAAGACCACGCTTTTGAATCTGATCGGCGGATTGTACCAACCTACAGAGGGAACCGTCACCGTGGACGGCGTGGACCTGGGGACGCTGCGGGAGGAGGAGCTGACGGTCTTTCGCCGCCGGAGGGTGGGCTTTGTCTTTCAGGACTGCAGCCTGGTGCCGGAGCTGACCGTCCGGGAAAATATCCTGCTCCCCCTGGCGCTGGACGGCTCCAGGCCGGACAGGGCCTTTTTCACGGAACTTGCCGGATTGCTGGGACTTGGGGAGAAGCTGGACTGCCTCCCCTATATGCTCTCCGGCGGCGGCCAGCAGTGCGCCGCCATTGCCCGGGCGCTGATCACCCGGCCCTCCATCATTCTGGCCGACGAACCTACGGGGAGCTTTGACGTCAAGACCAGCCAGAATGTGGCGGGACTTTTGAAGATGACCGTGGATGTCTTTCACCAGACATTGGTGATGATCACCCACAATCTGGAGCTTGCCCAGCTGGCCGACCGTGTAGTGCGCCTCCAGGATGGGCGCATTGTACAATAATCCCATCATCCGCCGGCGTCCCGCATTTTACCGGGGCGCTGGTTTTATTGTCCGCGGAAAAGGCACAAAACTGTAACACTGCTGTACCGCAATTGTGACATTGGGCTGGTATGCTGTGGCCAGCAAGAGATTCAGGAGGAACTTCCCATGGAAGACATGCTGAAAACCCTGACCCGGCGGAGCTTTGCCGCCAGCCGGGTACGGAACTGCGTCGCGGTGCTGGCCATCGCCCTGACGGCGGTGCTCTTCACCGCCATCACCACCATCGCCCTCGGCACGGCGGAATCCTTTACGCTGACCCTCCAGATGCAGAAAATGAGCCGGTCCGACGGCGAGGTCCGCTACATGACGGCGGAGCAGTTCCAGGCCCTGGGGCAGGCGGACTTCATCGAGGCGGCGGGACTGCGGATGCCGGTGGCCTACCTCAGCAGCGCCGTCCGCCACAACATTGAGTTCAACGTCGAGGACGAAACCCAGGCGGAGCTGACCTTCTGCACGCCCACCCACGGCAGACCGCCCGCCGCGCCCAACGAGGTGGTCGCCTCCGATCTGGCCCTGCGGGACCTGGGCGTGGAGCCGGAAACGGGGGCGGAAATCACCATTGCGTTCACCGCCCACGGACAGGAGTACGCGCTTCCCATGGTGGTCTCCGGCTGGTATGAGGCCCTGGGCAGTCAGCTGAGCGTTATGTGGGCCGGAACCGCCTTCCGGGATGCCCACCCGGAGATCTTCCGGTATACCTACCACGAGGATGGCGATATGGCCGGGACCTATTTCTCCGATTTTACCGCCCGCAGCACCCTGGGCCTGGAGAAGAAGCTCCGGGACCTAGTCTGTGACCTGGGCGGCGAGCCCGACGACCAGACGGCCCCCAACTATACCCCGGCCACCGTAAACCGGGCCACCAACGTCCGGCCCAGCCCCTTCCAGATTGCCGCGGCGGCGGCCTTTGCCGTGTTGTTCATGGTCTGCGGCTACCTGCTGATCTACAACGTGTTTGACATCGCCGTCATGCAGGACATCCGCCGCTTCGGCCTCTACCGGACCATCGGCATGAGCCGCAGGCAGGTGCGCACGCTGATGAACCGGCAGGCCCTCTGGCTCAGCGGCATCGGAATCCCCCTGGGGATGCTGGGCGGTTTTTTCATTGGAAAGGCAGCCCTGCCCCTGATTATGAACACGGTTGCCACCGAGTACAAGTACCTATCCACCGGCGTCTCCCCCTCTCCGGCGATCTTTCTGACAGCAGCGGCCCTGACGGCGCTGACGGTCTTTTGCAGCACCCGCAAGCCCATCCGGATTGCCGCCAGCACCCCACCCATCGCGGCCTTCCGCTATGTGGAGAGCGGCGGCGGGCGGCGGGCCTCCCGCCGGAGCGCCCCGGGGGCCGGCATCCCCCGGCTGGCCTGGTCCAATCTGGGGCGGAACCGGCGCAGAACCGGGTTCATCGTGCTGTCCCTGATGCTGTGCGTGGTGCTTTTGAACTGCGCGGGCACGGCGGCAGACAGCATGGACGTGGAAAAGGAGACCGCCTTCATGATCCGGACGGATTTCGCCGTGGTGAATGTGGTCAGCGCCAGCAACACCAAAGGGTTTATGCGGCGCTCCGACGCGCTGCGGGCGGAGACCATCGCGGACATTGCCGCCCGCCCCGGCGTCACCGGCGGCTCGGCGATCTATAAAAACACGGCGGAGGACACCAACGTCACCTATGATTTCGGCCATCCCATGACGGGAGAGACTTTTGAGAATCCACACAGCGGCCTCACCTTCGGGATCGACCAGTACAGGAGCTTTGGCTTGGGAGACGACGGGCGCATGCTCTGCAATGTCTATGGGATGGAGGAAACCGCTCTGGCCCGGATGGATCTGCGGGAGGGAGAGACCGACGCCCATGCCCTCTTTCAAAAAATGTCGGCCGGCGAGGGCGTCCTGGTTGGCGTGCATGTGAACCGCGGGGACATGTCCCTGGTGCCGGAGCTGGATCTGGCGGATGTCGGCCAGCGCATCACCGTCTATAAAAACGGCGCGGCGGCAATGGAGCTGCCCGTGCTGGCAAAGGCAGCCCTCACCACAGACGATGTGGGGATTGGGTATACAGACGGCGGTCCCTATGCCATCGGCGGAGACGGCCTGACCCTATACCTCCCCGCCAGCGTTTACAAGGCGCTGTACGACGCCCCGGCGGTCTACAAATACTCCTTTAATGTGGAGGACGGATACGAGGCGGAGATGACGGCGTTTTTGGAGGACTACATGGAGACGGCCGATCCCGGCATGAGCTACCTCTCCGCCCAGGCCGCCCGGGAGAGTTCTGAGGCAACCCAGCGGATGATCCGCCTTGTGGGCGGATTCGTGGGGCTGATCTTCGGCCTCGCCGGAATCCTGAACCTGACGAATACACTCATCACCACGGTTCTCACCCGCCGCCGCGAGTTTGCCGCCATGGAGAGTGTGGGTATGACCCGGCGGCAGCTGACGGGCATGATGGTGTGGGAGGGCGTTTATTACGCGGCGGGGGCCTGCCTGCTGGGGCTGGTTCTGGCGGCGGCGCTGGATCTGACGCTGGTAAAAAGCATGGTGGACTCCATGTGGCAGTTTACCTTCCGCTTCACCCTGGCCCCCGCCCTGGCGGCCTGCGGCGTGCTGCTGGCGGTGTCCGCCGCTGTCCCGGTGCTGGCCCTGCGTTATTTCCACAAGGGCAGCATTGTGGAACAGCTCCGCGCCGCGGAGTGACATGATGACACGAAAGGAGACAGGTTATGGAGAGCATCTTAAAGGCCGTTGGCCTTAAAAAGTACTACGGCTCCGGCGACACCCAGGTCCGCGCCCTGGACGGCGTGGATCTGGAGATCGAACGGGGGAAGTTCACCGCCATCATCGGCACCTCCGGCAGCGGAAAATCCACTTTGCTGAATATGTTGGGCGGGCTGGACACCCCCACGGAGGGAAGCGTCCAAATCGGCGGCACGGAGCTGGCGCGGCTGGACCGGGAACAGGCCACCATCTTCCGCCGCAAGCAGATCGGCTTTGTCTTTCAAAACTACAATTTAATCCCGGTGCTGACAGTGTGGGAGAACATCGTATTCCCCCTCTCCCTGGACGGGCAGAAACCGGACCGGCCCTTTATCATGAAAGTGGCGGAGCTGCTGGGGCTGGAGGAAAAACTGGACAGCCTGCCGGGGCATCTCTCCGGCGGCCAGCAGCAGCGGGTGGCGATCGCCCGGGCGCTGGCATCCAAGCCCGCCATCATTCTGGCGGATGAGCCCACGGGGAATCTGGATTCCAGGACCAGCGATGATGTGATGGGACTGCTGCAGATGAGCAGCCGGGAATTTCACCAGACCATTGTGATGATCACTCACAATCCGGAAATTGCGCAGATGGCAGACCGCATTGTGCGGATTGAGGACGGACGGATTGTGGCTTGAGGGGTGATGCGGCCGGTTTGCCGCATTGACCCACAAACTGACCCAGAACGGGAAATTTCTCTGTGGCATCAGTGAAATGGGCAGCATGAAAGGCCATTTATATTCTGGACAAACAGCATCAAATGAAGCGGAAAGCGTTTGTTGTGGACCCTCAGACAAGCTGCGGACCAGAAGACCGGGGGGGACGAATCCCTCAGGGCGTACCAAAGCCACGGAAATTCGTTGAATTTCCGTGGCTTT
>CAJULZ010000156.1 GCA_910587205.1 uncultured Oscillospiraceae bacterium | reverse complement strand
CCAGGCCCTTGCGGACCACCGGACCCTTCTGACCTGGAGCGGCGTCCGGGTGGAGACGGGGGACTTAGACCAGCCGGTCTTTACCGACGCCAAGTGGGCCGTCTTCCTCCTGGGACAGCTTTTGCAGAACGCCGCCCGCTACCGGGGGCGCGATCCGGTGGTGGAGCTCTCCGCCCGGCGGCTGGGCAAGCGGGTCCAGCTCACCGTCCGGGACAACGGCATCGGCATCCCCGCCCACGAGCTCCCCCGGGTCTTCGACCGGGGCTTCACCGGGAGCAACGGACGCGCCCGGGGCGGCTCCACCGGCATGGGGCTGTACCTGTGCAAAAAACTGGCGGATTGCCTGGACATCGGCCTGCGCGTCGCCTCCGAGGTAAATGAAGGTACCTCTGTCACCCTCACCTTTCCCTCCCGGGAGAACCTTACAAAAGTGTAAGGAAAACCGATACCAATTCGATACAAACGGCCGCGCTTTGGGCGTATCATAGGGCCATCAGCAAAGGAGGCAGCTCTATGCTACAGGTCAAAAACATCGAAAAATATTACGGCGGCAAAAACAACGTCACCCGCGCCCTGGACCGGGTGAGCTTTGACGTGGACGCCGGAGAATTCATCGCCATCATGGGCGCGTCGGGCAGCGGCAAAACCACCCTGCTCAACTGCATCTCCACCATCGACACGGTGAGCGCCGGGGACATCCTGCTGGACGGGGAGAGCATCGCAGCCCTCAGCGAAGGCGAGCTGGCCCGGTTCCGCCGGGAGCGGCTGGGCTTTGTGTTTCAGGACTTCAATCTGCTGGATACCCTGACCATTGAGGAGAACATCGGGCTTGCCCTGGCCCTGAACCACGCCGATCCCAGCACGGTCCAGCGGCAGGTGGCGGATGTGGCCCAAAAGCTGGGCATCAGCGACATCCTGCCCAAGTTTCCCTATCAGGTGTCCGGGGGGCAGAAGCAGAGGACGGCCTGCGCCCGGGCCATGGTGGCGGGGCAGTCCCTGCTGTTGTGCGACGAGCCCACCGGGGCCCTGGACTCCAAGGCGTCCAAAAACCTGCTGGAAATCATGACGAAGATGAACCGGGACATGGGGGCCACCATCCTCATGGTCACCCACGACGCCTACAGCGCCAGCTACGCGGGGCGCGTGCTGTTTTTGAAAGACGGGCGCATTTTCAACGAGCTGCTCCGGGGGGAGCGGGACCGCCCGGTGTTCTACCACGAGATTCTGGACGTATTGGCCGCGCTGGGGGGTGACGTCAGTGACGTTATCTAAGCTGTCCCTGCGCAACGCCAAGCGGCAGGCCCAGGATTATCTGGTCTATTTTGCCACCGTGGTCATGGCCGCCGCCCTGCTCTACTCCTTCAACGCCCTGGTGTTTTCCCGGGAGATCAGCACCCTGTCCCAAAGCATGGCTATGCTGCCTATGGTGATCGTGCTGGCCAGCATCGTGGTGGTATGCGTATTCGGCTGGCTGGTTGCCTATGCCACCGGCTTCATGCTCCAGCGCCGCAGCCGGGAGCTGGGCACCTATATCCTCATCGGTTTGGAGAATAAACAGGTGGCCCGGTTGTTTTTCCTGGAGAATCTGGCGGTGGGGGGCTGCGCCTTGGCCATTGGCATCCTGCTGGGTGGGCTGCTGTACCAGGCTCTGCGGGCTATCGTACTGGCTCTGTTCGGCACGGTCTATCACTTTTCCTTTGGCTTCTCCCTCCCGGCCCTGGCTCTGACGGTTGTTTATTTTGCCCTCATCTACCTCCGGGCCCTGCACAAAAGCCGGAAGCGCATCCGCAAAATGAAAATCTATGACCTTATCTATTTTGACCGCCGGAACGAGGGCGCGGTGGTCAAGACCGGCAGGGGACGGCGGGTGGCATTCGTCCTGTCCATCGTCCTGGGCGTGGTGGGCACGGCGCTGCTCATGATACCTAACCTGGCCCTGGCCGTTGCCGGGGCGGGGTGCGTCATCGTTTCCCTGTTCGGATTCTTCCTCAGCTTTGCCTCCGGGGTGCCCGCCTTCTTCGACAAACGGCCCGCCCGGAAGTTCAAGGGGCAGAATCTGCTGGTGTTCCGCACCCTGACGGCTAAATTGGGCGCCATGGGGGTGCTGATGGCAACCATCTCTCTGATTTTCACTGCCACCCTGATCTCCGAGGGCACGGGGCTGGTGTTCCGGGGACTGTTCGAAGGACGGGCGGCGGAGGATGCCTGCTTTGACCTATATCTCGCCCTCGATGAGGAGCAGATGAGTTCCGACGCCCCTCTGGACTATGTCCGGGAGTACATCCCGGTGGAGGATTCTCTGCTGTACAACGTCTATCGGAGCGAGGGCGCCCAGCTTCTGGAGTATCTGGGACTGGCAGAGGATGCTTTCCACTATGACTATACCCAGGATCCAGTGCTGCGCTACAGCGACTATGCCGCCCTGCGCTCCATTGCTGGCTATCCGCCGGTGGAACTGGGCCAGGGGCAGTACCTCATCCACGCCCTGGCTCATCTGGAAGGGGTGTTGAGGGACTACGGCGGGACGCTTACCTTGGGAGGCCGCACGCTCGCCCCAGGCGGTGTCTGCACGGAGCATTTGATGCAAGGTTTTGGTGTGTCCAACGGGACCTGGTACATCCTGGTGGTGCCGGACGAGGCGGCGGAGGGGCTGGCCGTCTACCATTGGGCCTATGCCGCCCAAACGGCCCAGCCCGTGCCCTATGAGGACTTTTACAATCTGACGGATCTGGCGGACAAGGCTGCCCTGGAGTGGCAGGTGGCCACCCGGGCCCAGGTGGAGGCGGAAGCAGCCGCCCAGACCGCTCTAATCGTGTTCCCCCTGTACTACTTGGCCCTGGCGCTGACCATGACCGCCGCCACCATCCTTACCATCCAACAACTCAGCGAGGCAGATCGTTACAAGCGGCAGTTCCAGTTGCTCCAAAAGCTGGGCATGGATCGACGGGAGATGGCAAAGGCCCTGCGGACGCAGTTTGCCATCTACTACGCCCTGCCCGCCGTGCCGCCGGTGCTGATTGGCGTGCCGTTCATCGTACATCTGGCCCGCGCCCCGGAGCCAGGGGTCATGGTGGGGGCCAGCAGTCCCGCCGCCATTGTGGGCATCGCGCTGGCGCTGTTCTTCCTCATTTACGGGGTCTATATTCTGCTGGCCTATACCAGTCTGAAACGGAATGTGCTGCCGGAGTAGGAGAGCTGACCCAGATTCAGACCCAGAATGGGAAAATAGCAAGTGGAACCAATGGAGGGGGCAGTGCTGGAAAGCAGCCTTTTCTGGAGCGAATATGCCCCGAAAGCGCAAAAAACCGCCGCCAGCACTGCCATCCGCAGCTCATAACCCGAAGGTCGTCGGTTCAAATCCGGCCCCCGCAACCAAAAAGGCCCTGAAATTGCAAGATTTCAGGGCCTTTTCTTCACTTTTCTCTGAAAATAATCTGGGTCAAAAAATGGGTCAGCACTTTGACCCAAGCGCTGACCCATACGGGGAAATATGCAGTTAGTTCCCGGCAGCATCGGATAGGATACTTGCCATGGTATTTGCCGCCTGCCGCTGTGCCTGGGTGGTGACATGGGCGTAGGTGTCCAGGGTGAACCCGGCGCTGTAATGGCCCAGCATCCCGCTCACCGTCTTGATGTCTACGCCATTTTGCAGAGCTACGGTGGCGAACGTATGTCTCATGTCGTGAAAACGGATTTTCGGAAGTCCTGCCCGTTTCAGTACCCGGTGGAGCATATGGAGTACGCTGTCCGGCGAGATGGGGCCGCCCGTAGGAGACGGGAACACATATTCGCTGTTAGTTTTCCTCCGCTGCTCTTTGAGAATCTCTACTGCGTCCTGTCCGATGGACACGCTTCGATACGAGTTTTTCGTCTTGAGCGGTGCCTCCACCACCTTGCCGTCGATCCGGGCAATCTGGCGGCGCACCTGGATTGTACCAACCTCCAGGTCGATGTCCTCCCACTTGAGGCCCAGCAGTTCGCCCCGGCGCAGCCCCGTTGCCAGTTCGATGTAGTACATCTCGTACACGCCGCTCTCCTTGGCTTCATGGAGGAAAGCCGCCAGCTGTTCAGCGGGAAGGGTTTTCATCTCCCGGTGCTCCAGCTTGGGCAGGGCGCAACCGTTCGTAGGGTTGGTGGTAATCAGCTTTTGGTCGATGGCGAAATCCATAGCGGAGGAAATCACCTGGTTGATGTTGCGGACGGTTTTGGCGCTGAGACCTTTGGGCTGGCTTTTGGATTCGATGCGCTCCACCCTGCCGCCGCTCAACAGCTTTTTGTAGAGCTTCTGTAAATCCAGAGAGGACAATTTGCTCAGTGGGATTTTCCCGATGCTGGGCTTGATGTGGTTGTCGATATAGCCCCGGTAGGTCTTATGGGACGAAGGCCGCACCTTGATTTTCGCGCAGTTCTCAAACCACACGTCCATCCACTGGGCCACGGTGTACTGCTCGGCTCTGATGACATCTACTTTCGCATTTTCTTTGATGGCCCGTTGGAGCTTCTCCTTGCACTCCTTCTGGGTTTTTGCCAGCACGTTTTTGTAGATCACCTTGCCGGTATTCGGGTCACGGCCAGCCGTGTAGCGGCCCTCCCAGCGGCCATCGCTGCGTTTGCGGATGTTCCCTTCTCCGT
>CAJULZ010000155.1 GCA_910587205.1 uncultured Oscillospiraceae bacterium | reverse complement strand
GTGGAGACCCAGGCGGGGGACGTGTCCGCCTATATCCCCACCAACATCATCTCCATCACCGACGGGCAGATCTTTTTGGAAAGCGACCTGTTTTTCTCCGGCCAGCGGCCCGCCGTCAACGTGGGCCTGTCCGTGTCCCGCGTAGGCGGCGACGCCCAGACCAAGGCCATGAAGTCCGCCGCCGGCGCCATCCGTCTGGAGCTGGCGCAATACCGGGAGATGGAGGTGTTCACCCAGTTCTCCAGCGACCTGGACGAGGCCACCAAGCGCCAGCTCACCTACGGCCAGGGCCTCATGCGCCTGCTGCGCCAACCCCAGTACGCCCCCTTTTCCCAGCACCAACAGGTCATCATCCTGGTATCCGCCCTGGGCCGCGTCATGCAGGACGTCCCCCTGGACCGGATAGACGCCTTCCAGTCCGGTCTGCTGGCCTATGTGGAGCAGACCGGACCCGACCTGTGCCGGCGCATTGACCTGACGGGCCTGCTCTCCCCGGAGGACCGGGAGGAAATCCTCGCCCTGGCCCGGCAGTTCCTGGCCCAGTTCCAGGCGGACGGGAAGCGGGTGGGCTGACATGGCCGGGACAAAGGAGATCAAAACCCACATCGAAAGCGTCCAAGAGACAAAAAAGATTACCAACGCCATGTACCTCATCGCCTCCACCAAGCTACAGCGGGCAAGGCAGGAGCTTGACAATACCCGGCCTTATTTTAAGGCCCTGCGGGCGGAGATCAAGCGCATCTTCCGCACCGTGAAGGACGTGGACAGCCGTTACTTCTATCCTCCCGAGGGCGAATCGCCCCTGGAGGGGGCCTACGGCTGCCTGGTCATCACCGCCGACAAGGGGCTGGCGGGGGCCTACAACCAGAACGCCATCAAGGAAGCCCTGAAACTGCTGGAGCAGCACCCGGATACCAGGCTATTCGTGGTTGGCGAGTATGGCAGGCGGTTTTTCGCCTCCCATGGGGTCCCCATCCAGCACAGCTTCCTCTATACCGCCCAGAACCCCACCATGGCCAGGGCGCGGGAGATCAGCGCCCTATTATTGGACGGCTTTGACCGGGGGGAATTGAAAAAGATTTTTGTGGTCTACACCGACATGGCCGGCGCCATGTCCTATGCGGCCCAATGCACCCGGCTTCTCCCCTTCCACCGCACCCATTTTGCCGACACCGCCGCCACCGAACGGGCGGTGACCGAGCCCTTCGAGTTTCTTCCCGACGTGCGCTCGGTGCTGGACAGCATGATCCCCAGCTACGTGTCCGGCTTTATCTACAGCGCCCTGATCGACAGCTTCTGCTGCGAGCAGGACGCCCGCATGACCGCCATGGACAGCGCCAACCGCAACGCGGAAAAGCTGCTGGGGGAGCTGTCCCTCCAATATAACCGGGTGCGCCAGGCGGCCATCACCCAAAGCATCACCGAAGTATCCGCCGGGGCAAAAGCCCAACGCCAGAAGAAGGAGTCGTGATCGGTTTGGAACGAGGGATCATTGCGCAGATTTCCGGTCCCGTGGTGGACGTGGAAATCACCGACGGCGAGCTGCCCCGGCTGCGGGAAGAGCTTACCGTGGAGAGGGACGGCCAGGTCCGGGTGATGGAGGTGGCCCAGCATATCGGGAACAGCACCGTCCGCTGTATCATGCTCTCCCCCAGCGAAGGGCTGGCACGCGGGCTGGCGGTGGACGTACCTGGGCACACCATCCAGGTCCCCGTAGGCAGGGCCACCCTGGGCCGTATGTTTAACGTTTTGGGGCAACCCATCGACGGCGGCGGGCCGGTGCCAGCCGGCACGCCGGTGCAGACCATCTACCGCAAGCCCCCCTCCTTCCAGGAGCAGAGCCCCGCCGTGGAGATTTTGGAGACGGGCATCAAGGTCATCGATCTGCTGGAGCCCTACCCCCGCGGGGGCAAGATCGGCCTGTTCGGCGGCGCGGGCGTGGGCAAAACGGTGCTCATCCAGGAGCTGATCCACAACGTGGCCATGGAGCACGGCGGCTATTCCATCTTCACCGGCGTGGGCGAGCGCTCCCGGGAGGGCAACGACCTGTGGCGGGAGATGCGGGAGAGCGGCGTGTCGGACAAAACCGCCCTGGTGTTCGGCCAGATGAACGAGTCCCCCGGCGTGCGGATGCGGGTGGCCCTGTCTGGGCTGACCATGGCGGAGCACTTCCGGGACGTTGAGCACAAGGACGTACTGCTGTTCATCGACAACATTTTCCGTTTTGTCCAGGCGGGCAGCGAGGTGTCCACCCTGCTGGGCCGTATGCCCTCCGCCGTGGGCTACCAGCCCACCCTGGCCAACGAGATGGGCGAATTGCAGGAGCGCATCGCCTCCACCAAAAAGGGCTCCGTCACCTCCGTCCAGGCGGTGTACGTCCCCGCGGACGACCTCACCGACCCGGCCACCGCCACCACCTTCGCCCATCTGGACGCCACCACCGTGCTCAGCCGGAAGATCTCCGAGCAGGGCATCTATCCGGCGGTGGACCCGCTGGAGTCCTCCTCCCGGATCTTAGAGGCGGACATCGTGGGGGTGGAGCACTACCGCGTGGCCCGGCGGGTGCAGGAGATTTTGGAAAAATACAACGAGCTCCAGGACATCATCGCCATCCTGGGCATGGATGAGCTGAGCGACGACGACCGGCGCACCGTGGCCCGGGCCCGCCGCATCCAGCGGTTCCTGGCCCAGCCCACCCATGTGGCGGAAAAATTCACCGGCATTCCCGGCGTATACGTGCCGTTGAAAGACACCTTGGAGGGCTTTGCCGCCATCGTGGACGGCGAACTGGACCAGTACCCGGAGGCCGCCTTCTATAACGTGGGCACCTGGCGGGACGTGGTGGAAAAAGCCAAAAAGCTTGAGGCAGGTGGACAGTGATGGATACCTTCCAGGTCCATATACTTGCCGCCGACCGCACCTTCTATGAGGGCCCCTGCCTCAGCCTCACCATCCCCACCAGCGACGGCGAGCAGGGTATACTCGCCCGCCACAGCGCCATGATCGCCGCCGTCCAGCCCGGCACTCTGCGCTGGCAGCCCCCCGGCCAGCCGGTGCAGTACGCCGCCGTCTCCCCCGGCATGGTGAAGGTGGAAAAAAACGACGTGCTGGTGCTGGTGGACTCCGCCGAGCGGCCGGAGGAGATCGACGAGGCCCGGGCCCGCCGGGAGGCGGACCAAGCCCAGGAGGCCCTGCTGCAAAAAAAGAGCCGGCAGGAGCACCAGGTAGCCCAAGCCGCCCTGGCCAGGGCGCTGAACCGTCTGCGGGTAAAATCCCGGGGCATCACCCCATAGCAAAAAATTTTCCGCCCTCCCGTGATAATCCGGGGGGGCGGATCGTTATATAGGCGTGATCACAAAAACGAAGCGCTGAGCCGTCGTGAGCAGCGCGGACGGAGCGGAGCGAGGGCAAAAACCCAGCCGCGCAGCGGGGGCTGGTTTTATCCGAACCGCAGCGAAGCCCGCGCGTCGCGAGCAGGCGAAGCGTGACACCGAAGCGCGAGGGCAGGCGCATAGGGGAGCTTGGAGCGGAGCGAAAGCAAAAGCCCAAGGCCCACGCAGTGGGACTGGGTTTTGCTTGAGACGCAGCGAAAGCGACCCGGCCATGCGCCCAGCCCGAGCGTGACACCAAAGCGCGCAAACACTAAGGAGCCCCCGCAAAATCGGTTTTCAGGCTTTGCGGGGAGACAAGGAGCAAGGGCGTGAGCGCAGTTTTCGCCGCCGGGCGGAAGCGGAGCCGAGCGGACTTTGCGACAAGGAAGGAGGCGGCCGCGATGGAGCAGGAGCAGTTGGCCCAGCTGTTCGGCCGGTACGGCGACGACGTATTCCGGCTGGCCTACAGCTATCTGGGCGTCCGGGCGGACGCGGAGGACATATGCCAAACCGTATTCCTCAAGCTGGCGGAGGGGAAGCTCACCCTCCTGCCGGGGCGGGAGAAGTCCTGGCTGCTCACCTGCGCCGCCAACGCCTGCAAGAGCCTGCTGCGGTCCTTCTGGCGCAGGAATGTGGGGGAGCTGGACGAATCCCTCCCCTTCCAGGATAATTCAGACCGGGAGGTGTGGGACGCCGTGATGACCCTCCCCCCGAAGTACCGGGCGGTGGTCCACCTCTACTACTGGGAGGGCTACGACCAAGGGGAAATCGGGGACATTCTCCACCTGTCCCGCACTGCGGTCCAGACCCGGATGAGCCGGGCCCGGGCCATGCTGAAAAAGGAGCTGAGCGACGATGAAGAAGGAATACCGGCGCATGATGACGCAGGCCGCCCTGAGTGACAAAAAAAAGGAGGAAATTTTCAACATGATGGAGAATAATCAGACAAGCAAACGGCGCATGCCGTCCGTGGCTAAGATCGCGCTGGCCGCAGCGCTGGCGGTGGGGTGCGTGCTGTCCATCGCGGCGGGCCTGCCCGCCCAGGTGTACAATTTCGTGTCCGGCGGGTCGACCACTGTTTCCCCCGGCACCGACGAGGTATACAGGGACATTGGCGGCCAGTTTGCCGACCCCATCAAGGCGGAGAATGGCCGGCTGTGGTTTGAGGCCGGCGGCCAGAAGCTGGACATCACCGGCCAGATGGACGAAAACACCCCCTATATCTACGAGCACACCGATCCCCAAACCGGTAACAAGGGGTATCTGGTCGCGGGCGGCACCCTGGACAATTTCGGCTGGGCCGAGTTCTTCCTGGCGGACGACGGCACCTGCTCC
>CAJULZ010000154.1 GCA_910587205.1 uncultured Oscillospiraceae bacterium | reverse complement strand
TGGAGCTGATTTTGGGGCTGACGGAGGAGGGGGACGTGCTGCTGTCCGCTCCGGAGTTCGACGCGTCGGCGGAGCAGTTCTGCGCCTCCAACCGGCTGGACGCCTCGTTCTGGGCCATGATGGAATCCAATTATGACGCCGCCGCCCAGCTGGACTTGGAGGGGTACTCCGGCGCATTCGACAGTTTTGGGGAATATCTCGCCGCCCGCCGGGGGATGGCGGGCCGGAATTACGGCGAGAGCCCGGCGAACTTCGACGACGACGGGAACCGCTACGCCTTTGCCACCTACAACCAATATGGGGATCTCACTCTCCCCCGGCCCAACGGGGAGCGGGACGTGTGTCTGCGGCGCAACATCGCGAACTACACCGCGGCCAACGTCACCCCGGAGTATGTGGAGGCCCTCAACGGGGTGTACCAGAGGTTTTTAGGGCGTGGGGTTGCGGTCTATTTCACCTACACCCCCCGGAACCGCAATTCCCTGACGGCGGAGAGCACACCCGCCGCCCGGCGGGCGCTCCACGTGGCCCTGGCGGAGAACCTGTGCGTCCCAGTAATCTCGGACATCGAGGACAGCCTGTACGCGGGGAACTATTTCTACCTGATCGACAGCCACCTGAGCAGCCAGGGCGCGGAGATCCGCACCCGGAGGGTGATTGACGACCTGCGGCCCTGGCTGGACGGAACGCGGCCGTATCCCGCTTGAGTGGGATCCATCCAAATGAAGGAGAGACGGACATGAAAAAGCTGGATTTTAATAAGGGCTGGTTCTGCCGCTGCCTGGCCCGGGGGGGGGGAGGCAGTTCCCGTCACCCTCCCCCACGACGCCATGCGCGCCGAGCCCCGCGCCAACGAAAGCGCCGGGGGAAACAACACCGGCTGGTACGCAGGGTGGGATTATGAGTACACCAAGCGATTCCCTGTGCCGGAGGGGTGGCGGGGACAGGCGGCGGTGCTGGAGTTCGAGGGGGTCTATCGCAACGCCGAGGTGTGGTTCAACGGGGAGAAGGTGTGCTTCCGGCCCTATGGGTACACCAATTTCTATGTGGATCTCGCGTCCCATCTCCGCTATGGGGAGGAGAACGAGGTGCGGGTGGTCGCCCGCAACGCCGACCAGCCCAACTCCCGGTGGTATTCCGGCACGGGCATTTACCGCCCCGTTTGGCTGTGGCTGGCGGGGGAGGCCCATATCCCGGTGAACGGGGTGCGGGTACGGACGCTGGACTGCTCCGCGGGATCGGTGGAGGTCACGGTGAAAACCTCCGCCCCTGGGGAGGTGAAGGCGGAGATTTTTGAGGCGGACGGGGCCGTCCCCGTGGGTTCCGCTTCCGGCCGGTCGGAGGACGGGCGGGCGGTATTGACCCTCTCCATCCCCAACGTGAAGCTGTGGGACTGCGATAGTCCTAACTTGTACCGCTGTAGGGCTTGCTTTGGGGACGACGCAGCGGAGGAAACCTTTGGTGTGCGCGCCCTGGCCTGGGGGGAGGACGGACTGACCATCAACGGGAACCGGGTCATCCTCCGGGGGGCGTGCATCCACCACGACAACGGCCTGTTGGGGGCCTGCTCCTTCCCGGAGGCAGAGGAGCGCCGGGTGCGCATCCTCAAGGAGAACGGCTACAACGCCCTGCGCTCCGCCCATAACCCTTGCTCCAAGGCGCTGCTGGACGCATGCGACAGGCTGGGGATGCTGATGATGGACGAATACGTGGACCACTGGTACATCCACAAGACCAAATACGACTATGTAAACCAGTTTATGGACTGGTGGCGGCAGGATCTGAAGGACATGGCGGACAAGGATTTCAACCACCCCTGCGTCATCCTGTACTGCACCGGCAACGAGGTGTCCGAGACCGCCCAGCCCAAGGGTATTGCCCTCACCGGGGAGATGACCAGGTATCTCCACGAGGTGGACCCAACCCGGCCCGTCACCTGCGGCATCAACATTTTTTTCAACTTCCTCAGCTCCATGGGCATGGGGGTGTACAGCGACGACAAGGCGGAGAAGGCCGCCGCCCAGGCGGAGCGGCCCAAAAAGGACTCCAAGAAAAAGCCGGTGGGCAGCGAGTTTTACAATACCCTGGCCTGCCTCATGGGGGATTGGTTCATGAAGACCGGGGCCACCCTGCCCCCCTGCGACTGGAAGACCAGGGACGCCTACGCTAACATGGACATCGCGGGCTATAACTATGGTTTGTTCCGGTACAAAAAGGATCTGCGGAAATACCCCAAGCGGCTGATTTTGGGCAGCGAGACGTTCTGCAAGGATGCCTACGCTTTCTGGGAACTGGCAAAAAAGCACCCCCGGATTATCGGTGATTTCGTGTGGGCGGGGATGGACTACATCGGCGAGACCGGGGAGGGCTGCGCGGAGTATTCCGATTACAAATTCGACGGCGAGCCCTGCCGCCGCATGACGGGGGGCAACGGCCGGGTGGACCTGCTGGGCAAGCCCCGGGCGGAGGCGGCCTACACCAGGGTGGCCTTCGAGCGGGAGGCGGGGCCCTACGTTGCTGTCACCCCGGTATATCAGACCGAAAAGCTCCAGCTCACAGGCTGGCAGCTCACCAAGGCGTTGGAGAGCTGGTCCTGGCGGGGCTGCGCCGGGATGCCCGCCGCGGTGGAGGTGTACGCCCGGGCCCACGAGGTGGAGCTGCTGGTGAATGGCAGGGCCGTGGGCAGGAAACGGCTGAAAAGCACCTGCCGGGCGGTGTTTAAGACCGTGTATCAGGACGGCGAAGTGACGGCGGTGTCCTACGACGGCGCCGGGAAGGAAATTGGACGGTGCAGCCTGTCCACCGCCGGGGCGGAGACGGAGCTGCGGATTGTGCCGGAGGAGAAGTGCGTGAAGATCGGGAGGCTGGCTTTTGTCCGGCTGCAATATACCGATAAGGCGGGCGTGTGGAAGCCCATGGAGAAGCATATCCTGAGGGTGTCGGTGGAACGGGGCACGCTGGAGGGGCTGGGCAGCGCCAACGCCTATGTGGAGGGAAACTACGCCCAGGACAGCACCCCCACCTACTACGGGGAGGCCATGGCCGTCGTCCGGGCGGACGGCTCAGGGCCGGTGCGGGTGACGGTGACGGACGAAACCGGCGGGCATACGGTGGAAATCCCCTGCCGGGGATGACCTCAGGGGAGGGGGCGTTCCCCTCCCGGCGCCAAAACGTAAAGGAGGGATCAGGCGCGATGGCAGACAGCTATTGGATCTGGTATCCGGGGGACTTTGAGCTCTACCACCGGATGGAGCAGGATTTCAGTCGGGTAGAACGGGGATACGGCTGGCCCGCCTTTTGGAAAAGCGAGGGCTTCCGGAACCGGGTGGTGTTCCGCCGGCAGTATGTGCTGGAACGGGACACAGAATTCCGGGTGGACAGCAAAGCGGTGGGCTTTGTGCTGGTGGGGGAGAAAAAATACCCTTTGGGGCAGCGAATTGCCTGCCCTAAGGGGGAGGTTTTAATTTCCATCCACGCCGCCCGGATCGACGCGTTCCCCAGCGTGTACGTTGAGGGGGATGTGGTCCATTCGGACAGAGGATGGATGGCGGAGGACTACGCCCAGCCCCCTGTCCCTGCCGGATACAACCCCTATTTCACCCGGCCGGACCAGGACCCTGCCCGTTGGGAGTACAGCGAACGGGAGTACCGCCCGGTGAAAACGGAGCAGGCGGGGGACGGCGTGCTCTACGAGTTCGAGACGGAACTCACCGCTGTCCTCCGGGTGGAGGCCCCCCGGGAGCGGCTGGAGAGGCTACGGGTGTACTGCGGCGAGTCCCGGGACGAGGCGCTGGACACGAAACGCTGCTACTACAGCTGGACGCCTGATCCGGAGACGGGGGAGACTCCCCGGTGCGCGGTGCGCTTCGCCTTCATCCCTGGGGAGGCGGTGGAGCTGGCCGCTGTTCACCAGTTTGTGGACATCCCCGTCCGGGCGGCGTTCCAGTGCGGCGACCCGCTGCTGGACAGGATCTGGTCGGTGGCGGCGCACACCTTCCGGCTGTGCGCCGGGATCTTTTTCATTGATGGGGTGAAGCGGGACAAGTGGATCTGGGCTGGGGACGCCTATCAAAGCCTGTTTGTCAACCGGTACCTGCTGGCCGACCCCGGCGTGGAGCAGCGCACCTTGCTGGCTCTCCGGGGGAACGACCCCATGACGGGCCACATCAACACCATCATGGACTACTCCCTGCTGTGGCTGCTGGGGGTGAAGGAGTACTTCGGCGCCTACGGCGACCGGGACTTTTTGGAGCTGATCTGGCCCAAAGCGGCGTCTCTGCTGGAATTCTGCCGGGAGCGGACGGACGCGCGGGGGTTTCTCACCGCCGGGGAGAAGGACTGGGTATTCATTGACTGGGCGGACCTGGATAAGGACGGCCCCTTCGGCGCGGAGCAGATGCTTTTGTGCGCCTGCTGGGGGGCGGCGGCGGAGCTTTCGGAGGTCCTTGGGCGGGACGGGGCGGAGTACCGCCAGAGGCGGAAAGAGCTGGCCGCCCAGATCGACGCCTGCTACTGGGATGGGGCGCTGGGGGCCTATGTGGATTCGTTTATGTCCGGGCGGAGGCATGTCTCCCGGCAGACCAACCTGTTGGCCGTCCGCTTTGGCGTGGCGGACGGGGGGAAACGGGCGTCGATTTTGAAAAACGTCATTGACAACCCGGCAATCCCCCCCATTACCACCCCCTATTTCAACTTCTTCGAGCTGGACGTGCTGGCTGCCTGCGGGCGGCTGGATCAGGTGATGGAGCGGCTGCGGGCCTACTGGGGCGGTATGCTGGAGCGGGGGGCGGTGACGTTCTGGGAGGAGTTCGACCCCTCTGT
>CAJULZ010000153.1 GCA_910587205.1 uncultured Oscillospiraceae bacterium | reverse complement strand
GGCGAGGCGCTGGAAATTCTCAAAACCAAGCGCAAGGGCGGCTACAACGTGGTGAAGATCGACCCGAACTATCAGCCCGACCCCATTGAGCGACGCAGCATCTTCGGCATCACCTTCGAGCAGGGGTACAACAACTTGGCCATCGACGAGGCCATGCTGGACAACATTGTCACCGCCAACAAAGAGCTGCCCCAGGCGGCCAAGCACGATATGTTGCTCTCCCTCATCACCCTGAAATACACCCAGTCCAATTCCGTGTGCTACGTAAAGGACGGAATGACCATCGGCGTGGGTGCGGGCCAGCAGAGCCGCATCCACTGTACCCGGCTGGCCGGGAACAAAGCGGATACCTGGTGGCTGCGTCAGCACCCCAAGGTGCTGGGCCTCCAATTTGTGGACGGCATCCGCCGCCCTGACCGGGACAATGCCATCGACATCTACATCTCCGACGAGCATGACGATGTGCTGGCCGAGGGTGTATGGCAAAACACCTTCCAGGTGCGCCCCGAGGTGCTCACCGAGGTGGAAAAAAAAGAATGGATTGCCAAGCAGTCCGGGGTCACCGTGGGCTCCGATGCCTTTTTCCCCTTCGGTGACAATGTGGAACGGGCTTTCAAGTCCGGCGTGAAATACATCGCCCAGCCCGGCGGCTCCATCCGGGATGACCACGTCATCGCCACCGCCGACAAGCACGGCATGGTGATGGCTTTTACCGGCATGAGACTGTTCCACCATTAAGACATCATAAATTTAGGAGCATCACTCTATGGGATTTTTTGACCGGTTCAAAAAGCGGGAAAGCATGCGCAAACCGTATGGCCCAAACCTGATTGAAATTGCTCGGCTTATTTCCAACGGCGATCAGGCCGTCCTCTGCGAGATCTCCGCCTGTACACAAGATCCCCAAGCATGGTTTGAGGCCCACCGGGAGCAATATAGCCAACGGGGCATCAACACCATCGGCAACCTGGAATGGATCCAGTGGCTGGGGCTGGCCGATATCCTGGCAGGGCACAACTATGTCTGTGAGCGGGATTGGAAGGACGCGCGGGACGATTTCCTGTTTTTCCTGCAACAATTAAAAGGGTTTCAGGCGCTTCATCTATCTGTGGATCCGGCTTGGCTGGACGGCGGACAGGACATCCCTATATGGTGCAATATCCTGGCAGAGCAGTGGGAGCCGCAGGGAGTACGTATTGCCGCCATCGGCATTGACAGCGACAGCTATGTGCTGTTCCCCTGCCCGGTGGCCCAGCTTCCCACCTTGCAAAGACTGGCTGGAGAGCTGGGTCAGTACATTGAATCCGTGGAGGGTATGTAAAAGGAGGCCCGTTTCATGAATATTTTAGTGGTAGGCTCCGGCGGGCGCGAACACGCCATCTGCTGGAAGCTGGCCCAGTCGCCCAAGGTGACGGAGCTGTTCTGCGCCCCCGGCAACGCAGGTATTGCCCAAGTGGCAAAATGTGTCACCGTAAAGGCCACCGATGTAGACGGCATGGTAAGCTGGGCCAAGGAAAACGCCATAGACTTCGTGGTGGTGGCCCCGGACGACCCCCTGGCCTTGGGTATGGTGGACGCCCTGGAGAAAGCGGGCATCCCCGCTTTCGGCCCCAGGGCCAACGCCGCCGTCATCGAGGCCAGCAAGGCGTTCTCCAAGGAATTGATGAAGAAATACCACATCCCCACCGCAAAATACGAGACGTTTACCCAGCTGGACAAGGCCCTGGCCTATATCGAAGCCCAGGGCGCACCTATCGTGGTGAAAGCGGATGGGCTGGCATTGGGCAAGGGCGTGGTGGTGGCCGCCACCGTGGACGAGGCCAAGGCCGCCGCTCGCGAGATGATGGAGGACAAAAAATTCGGCGAATCCGGCTCCACTGTGGTGATCGAAGAGTGCATGACCGGGCCGGAGGTGACGGTACTGGCCTTTGCCGATGGGGAACATGTGCGTCCCATGCCCTCCAGCCAGGACCATAAGCGGGCTTACGACGGCAACCAGGGCCCCAATACCGGCGGCATGGGGGCCATCTCCCCCCCGCCTCAGTACACGCCGGACATCGCCCGGCGGTGCATGGACGAGATCTTCCTTCCCACCATCGCGGCCCTGAAGGCGGAGGGCCGGCCCTTCCACGGAGTCATCTACTTCGGGCTGATGCTCACCCCCGACGGCCCCAAAGTGGTAGAGTACAACGCCCGCTTTGGCGATCCGGAGTGCCAGGCGGTATTGTCCCTGCTGGACAGCGACCTGATGGACATCTTCACCGCCTGCCGGGAGGGTATGTTGGACCAGGCCGATATCCGCTGGAAGAATCAGGCCGCCTGCTGCCTGGTGCTGGCCTCCGGCGGCTACCCGCTGGAGTACAAAAAGGGCTGTCCCATCTCCGGGCTGGACGAGGCGGACAGATCTTCCGTGGTTTTCCACGCCGGAACTGCCCTCAAGGACGGCCAGATCGTCACCAATGGCGGCCGGGTGCTGGGCGTTACCGCCCTGGGGGATACCCTGGAGCAAGCCATTGCCAACACCTACGCCGCCGCCAAGCCCATCTCCTTCCAGAATATGCACTTCCGCACCGATATCGGCCGCGCGTTCTGAGCTCCCACCCCCTCTGTGGCGGGGTAGAAATCGCCCCCTTTGATGCATGTTCCAGTACGCCAAACAAAAATATTTTTTTCTGCGAAACAACAGTCCCGCCCATGGCCCATGGGCGGGACTGTTCTATTCTTCTGGGGATCCCTCCGCCTCCCGGAACCAGCGCCGTAGCTGGAACAGCGCCGCCATGATGAACAATGCCGCAACGATACCCGCAAAGGCCAGCCCTACCCCAATGTAACCCCAGACCTCCCCGACCCGGGCCATGGGCAGCTCCAGCAGAATGTCCACCAGGGTACACACCAGGAGATACACCGTCCGGCGACGGCACAGCTTCCCGTCCAGGCCGCTCTCTTCGGGCTGGTAATGCTCTGCCAGAGCCGCCATGTCGGTGAGGAACTGGAAGTGGAAGTACAGCACCGCCACCGCCACCAACAGGTCCAGGAACAGCACGTGCCCGCCCACCCTGGCGTTCCCCCAGGACAACAGCCAGTCCACCCCGTGCCACGCCGCCATCAAAACCGCCAGCGGCCGCAGCAGGGCCAGATCCCGCCGCGCCCCACACAACTTCCGGCAGGCGGAGAGCAACAGCAGCCAGCCCACAAAGACGGGCAGCAGATCCACGTTGTTCACCTTGAAATGGATGTGGAGAAAAAAGTACCCCCAGGCGGCGTGGGACAGGCCGCGGTACAGGGTTTCCCGCTCAGGGTTCAATCCACTTGCCCCCTTCCACCGGGCGGAGGGCCAGCTCCGCCGCCAGTTCACCGTTGAGATACAACTTGGCCGCGTATTCCGAGGGGAATTGGTACAGCTCCGCCTCCGGCCCGTCGTAGCCGCCCCCGCCGGCGATCAGAAAAATCCAATTCCCACTGGCTTCGTCCCAGTACCCGGTTAAATCCCGATCCCCCCACCAGCTTCGTTCCGGTGTGATCTTGGGCCAGTCCTGCCCGGCCGCATCGTCATAAACCGGGGTGTACTCCACCCGGATATTGCTGTACTTCCCCCGGTCCGCCGGGTCCCCGGTGTACAGCGCCGTGACCATATAGGATTGGCTGGTCCGGTCGAACGTCCCGTGGGGCTTGGGGGTGTCGTCAAAGGTACTGGTCATCCAGCCGCCCGGCACCACGCTGTTGATGCTGCTGGTGGTCTGCCACTGGACACGGATGGCAAAGTCCCCGTACCGCGCCTCGTACACCTTGGCGGGCAGGCCCAGGTTGCCGCCGTCCCGCTGATCCCCCGGCACCGCCCGGATGCCCTCCTGGGGGATGACCACCCAGCGCTCCCCCTCCTTCTCCGCCCGAAGCCACTGCACCGCCAGCCAGCGCTCGTGGGTGAGGCCGCTCCACTGCTCCCCACGGGGCGGGCTGTGCAGGGTAAACACCAGCAGGCCCTCGTAGGCGTCTTCCCCTACTGGGGCCAGGTCGTAGATGTCATAGCCATTGGAGCGGACCACATCCTCCTTCCAGCTGGCCTCGGGCCAGCGCCAGTCCGCCGGGCGCAGCCGCCAGCCCTGCTCCGCCAGGGCGTTCTGCTCCGACAGGGGGGCGCACATGGCCCGGTTGCCGAAGTTCTGGGTCAGCACCGCCTTGGCGTAGGTGTCGAAGGCCCCGGCCAGGGTGGTGCAGGGGGTGGTCCGGCCGTAGGCCATAATAATGGGGGTGCCGCCCACGGCAGGGCAGCCGCCGTCCGCCCGGACGCCCACCACCAGCGGGACCGCCAGCACCAGCACCACGCACACCGACACCAACGCCATCCCCGCCGGGTAGCGCTTGAAGCGGGCAATGGCCTCGATCCGCCGCCGGATGTTCTTCCCGCCGTTGGCGGCGGAGGAGGTGCCGGGGGCACGGGCGTATTTCTCGTCCGCCATGCTGAGCAAAATCCGCCCGTAGTCCCGGCGGTCCTCCCCCTCCAGGCGCTCCAGCACCCGCTGGTCGCACAGGGATTCCAGGTCATTTCCCGCCCAGTCGGCGCACAGCCACAGCAGCGGATTGCACCAGTGGAGGCACCGGAACAGCGCGATAACCAGCCCCCAGGCCACGTCCCTGTACCGCAGGTGGAGCAGCTCGTGGAGGATCACCTTATCGTCCGTCCCCACTCCCGCCGGGAGGGCCAGCACCGGCCGGAACACCCCGCAGACAAAGGCGGTGGGCAGGCCGTCCACCGCCACCGCGGGGCAGGCGCGCAGCCCGTAAGATCGGAAGAGCGTCGTGTAGGGAAAGAGTGTAGATCTCGGTGGTCGC
>CAJULZ010000152.1 GCA_910587205.1 uncultured Oscillospiraceae bacterium | reverse complement strand
AGGAAAGTTTTCTAAAATGGGTAAAGACCCGGGTTTTTGGTGACGAATTCTAAAAGTGCGGAGGAGGAAGGCCCTGCGGCCGCACCGGCTTCCGTCCGCACGCAACTCACACCACAGACAGAAAGGAAGGGCTTTACCATGATGAAACGACTTGCCTGTATGGGACTCGCGCTGTGCCTGGCGCTCGCCACCCTCACCGCGGCCGGGGAGGCCGCCTGCTTCCCACGGTACACCGGGGGAGGCGGCTCCATCGCCGCCGCCCTGTACGAGCTGGGGGCGGACCCGTCCTACGCCCACCGGGTCCGGATCGCCGCCGCCAACGGCATCGAAGGCTACCGAGGGACCGCGGCCCAGAACATCCGGATGCTGGAGCTGCTGAAGCGGGGCGCGCTGGTGGACCCCGCCGCCCCCGCGCCATATAGGGGGCTGGCTGCCGCCAACCTGGACAGGGTGGCCTTTATCCGGCAGGACAGGAACACCTGCAAGGCCACCGCGGCGGCGATGGCGGTGAACGCCATCCTGGGGGCCGACCGGTATTCCACCGCGGACATGATTTACAGCGGCGTCCTGTGCCGGAGCCTGGAGGGGGAGAAGTATGTGGGTTCCGATGGGAACTCCTACCGCGCGACCTATAAAACGGACGGCTATGTGGGCAGCCTGCGGGAGCTGGAACAGGCCGTGGACGCCGCGCTGTCCGACGGGCTGCCCATCGTGGTTGCCGTGCACTCCGCCGCCAGCCGGCACCACTGGATTGTGGTGGTGGGCCGGGACAGCAGCGGGGATTATCTGGTCGTAGACCCCGCCAGGGCCGGTTCGGGCTCCCTGGCCTCCCAGGCCAGGGGCATGGCGGCGATGGGGTATTCGTTCGGGCTGACTGACTACGCCCGGCCCCACTACGGCTACATCAGCTTCCGGCAGTATTGAGCCGTGCCATAGGCGGGGAAAAGCATTTATGCAGCGGGAAATGAATTTCATGTATATTTTGTGGTTTTCTATTGACAAATATGAATGATTATGCAATAATGGCCGGTAAGATCCGTTTTGGAAAGGTTGAGGGATATGAACACGCGGTCTGCGGCGTATTCGCTTCACCCGTTTGGCCGGCTGCGACGAAGTGCGTCGGAGGGTGGGGCGGGATGGACACCCACGTTTTATACAAGGAATTGCTTCGATTAGTACTTGCAGTTGTTTTGTGAATATATGACACTGTAAGTGGCGCTATACAGAGGCGGATTTATGGAAATGCCACAAAAAATGAAGTGAGGTTGAGAAGCATGAAAAAGCATTTTACCCGGCTCTTTGTCACTGCCCTGGCGGTTTTCCTGCTGCTGAACAGCGTCGGCAGCGCCCTGGCCTGCACCGGGCTCTACGTAGGCAAGGACGTGAGCGCCGACGGTTCTATCATCATCGCCCGCTGTGAGGATATCGGGGCGGTGTACGACAAGCTCCAGACCTATGTGCCCGCCTCCGACGAGGCCGGCCGCACCATGGACGATATCTATGGCTTTTCTTACCCCCTGCCCGCCCACACCTACGGGTACACGCAGATGGAGGACCACCCCAATGCCGGGGATGGCCTGTACGCCGCCGTTTGCGTCAATGAGATGGGCGTGGCGATTACCGGCACCGTGTCCGCCTCCGGCTGCGACGCCTGGAAAGAGGCCGACCCCTATGTGGACGAGGGGCTGCGCGAGGCCGTGATCCCCTGCCTGGCCGCCGCCACCGCCTCCACCGCTAAGGAGGCCGTGGAAGTGCTGTGCAAGGCCGTGGACGAGTATGGCTCCGCGGAAGGCAACGTCATTATGATGGCCGACCAGAACGAGGCGTGGATCCTGGAGATCTACGGCGGCAAGCACTACGCCGCCATGAAGCTGCCCGACGACCAGGTGGCCGTGTTCGGCAACCACTTCATGATCGGGGCCATCGACCCCAAGGATACCGAGAATTTTGTGGTGTCCAAGGGCTTTGTGGAGGCGCTGGATAAGGCCAAGCTGACCAAGAAGGACGAGGACGGCAAGGTGCTGGCCGCCCAATCCGTGTGCGACGGGAAGCGCGGCGACGGCTCCAACCTGCGCAACTGGGGCGGGATGCACCTGCTGGCCCCCTCCCTGGCCGGCGATAAGTACGACACCGATACCTTCTATCCCCTGCTCTACACCCCCGACGCGGATAAGGTGACGCTTCAGGACGTGTTTGAGGTCTACCGCTACCGCTATGAGGGCACCCCCTATGACCTGAGCCTGGAGGGCCAGGAGAACAACCGGGCCATCGCTGTTTCCGGTACCCCCGACACCCATGTGATCCAGCTCTTTGCGGATATGCCCGCCCAGTACTCCGCCATCACCTGGCTGGCTCTGGCCGGCGGCGAGCACAGCGTGTTCTTCCCCGAGTTCTCCGGCGCGACCCAGCTGCCCGGAGCCCTGGGCCTGGCCGCCGAGAGCTATGAGCCCGACAGCGCCTATTGGGCTTTCAAGCGGATCTGCGGCCTGGCCGATACGAACCGAGCCCTCTACAGCGAAGGGGTGCAGAACTTCTGGAAGCTCCAGGAGGAGGTTTACATCGCTCAGATCGACGAGCAGCGCCTGGAGCTCAAGGCCCTGGCCGAGAGCGACCCCGACGGGGCGGCCGGGTATGTGAACAGCCATCTGGCCCACAACCTGGACGACCTGATGAAGAAGTCCGAGGTGCTTTATAAGGAGCTGCTGACCCTGGTGAGCCGAAACGCCGGTTACGCGGCCAACCGCGCCAAGGAATTTGAGCCCAACGTGCCCCTGCGCGCCGCTGCTGAGGCCAAGGGCTATACCGTCACCTGGGATGCCGCGGCCAAGGCTGTGACCCTCGCCAAAGGAACCGCCACCAAGACCGTATCCCTCACCGACGGCGATGCCGTGGTGGTGGAGGGCGTGACCTACGTGCCCTACTCCTTCGTGGAAGGGCTGTAAACAAATCGTCTGCCTGGAACTGGGCCCGCGTGTTTGAAGGCACGCGGGCCCTTTTCTGCATCAGGGGCGGTATTGAAAAGCGGACCTTGCGGACACGATCCGTGGGATTTGAAAGAAAGGAAACGCTGGGCCCGGTTCAGCAGGCTTTTCGTGGGGTTTTCCGTGAATCGGATGAACAAATTGCATGAATCCCGCCCGCCCGCCGGGGGGGTGAAAAATTTTCAGATACAGGCTAAACTTTTTGGAAAACCTGCCGAATAAGTAAGTGAACGGCCAAATGAGAGACCCCAAGTGAAGCGCACAAAACCAATATGGTTTGGGGGCGCGGCCGTATTTAGGTTTCTTCCGGTTCCGGGCCGGTTGAAATATATCCCCAGCGCCGGACGAACTGGGCGCCACGGCCAAGGCCGCCCAGGGAAGCCGGGGTTTTATGCGCAGAGGCAATGGAAGGCCAAAGCGCACAAAAAAATTGATAAAAGGAGTTTATGATCATGCGCGTACAGCACAATATTATGGCTATGAACGCCTACCGGAACTACACCAACAACGTCTCCGCCATGAAGGCGAACCTGGAGAAGCTCTCCTCCGGCTACAAGATCAACCGCGCCGGTGACGACGCTGCCGGTCTGGCCATCTCCGAGAAGATGCGCGCCCAGATTACCGGCCTGGAGACCGCCCAGAAGAACGCCAAGGACGGCATCTCCCTGGTGCAGACCGCTGAGGGCGCCATGACTGAGGTTCACGACATGCTCAACCGTATGGTGGAGCTGGCCACCCAGTCCGCCAACGGCACCTACGACAACACCACCGACCGCGCCCAGCTCCAGAAAGAGATGGATCAGCTCAAGAGCGAGATCAACCGCATCGCCGACTCCTCCAACTTCAACGGCATCAAGCTGTTGGACGGCTCCATGGAGGCCGGCAAGACCGAGATCGGCTGGCAGGGCAGCGTGAATGAGACCGGCGTGACCCCGACTCTGGACGGTCAGCTGGTGACCAAGGAGCCCACCGCCGGTAAGTACTCCATCGACTTTGGCAAGCTAAGCTTCAGCAATGCCAGCACTGGCAACGTGACGGTGACCTTCAACCTGGCCTCGGGCGGCACTACGGCTGCCACCTCCTCCATCGTGCTCACGATCAAAGCGGGCACTACCATGGATGGTCAGGATCTGATCAACGCCATCAAGACCGCGATTGATAACAATGCAAACGGCTTCAATGCGGCCGGTACCGCCGTGGCCGCCACAGCCAACGATGGCAAGATTCAGATCGACGGCATCACCTACAACATTTCCGCCGAGGGCAGCAAGCTTGTCTTCGAGATGGACAGCGCCCCCACCAAGGATGTTACCACCAACTTCACCGCCAGCTTTGACACCGCCAACTTCAATTCTGTTAATCTGACCGGCACCGGTGTGGAGCAGGTTCAGGTCACTCCGGAAGTGGAGGCTGTTCCCACCAGCGGCCGCGTCTACGGCCAGGCAAAGCTGGAACTCACCGATGCGCTGACTGCTGACGGTAATGCCATCCAGATCGGTGACGAGACTTATGTTTTTGCCCGTAAGGCCTCTACCCTGGAGAAGTTCGGGGATTCCAAGGCTCACGTCATTGACCTGACCGACATCACCAACACCACCTTCGATGATGCGGATCTGGCGAAGGTTGCCGCCCGGGTGGCTGCCGCCGCCGCTGACAATGGCCGCTTCAAAGTGGGCGCCAATGTCGGTGAGGACGGCACTCTGACCTTCACCGAGAAAGAGGGCGGGGTGGACTACTCCGTCAACAACCTGGCTGGCGCTGACGGCAAGGCTACCATCAATGGCGCCTCCACCGCTCCCGACGCTCAGGCCTCCGATTGGAAGGGCCTGATCAAGACCGGCACCGCCGCTCTGGGTGCCGCCCCCAAGGGCAAGGCCCTGACCCTCCAGATCGGCGACACCGCGGACAACTACAACCAGCTGAA
>CAJULZ010000151.1 GCA_910587205.1 uncultured Oscillospiraceae bacterium | reverse complement strand
GACTGCTTCTCGCCCTCGGCCACCAGGATCTGGGACTGCTTCTGGCCCTCGGCCTGGAGGATGGCCTCCCGGCGCTCGCGCTCGGCCCGCATCTGCTTTTCCATGGACTCCTGGATGTCCCGGGGAGGCATGATGTTTTTCAGCTCCACACGGTTGACCTTGATGCCCCAGGGGTCGGTGGCCTCGTCCAGGATGGCCCGCATCTGGGTGTTGATGTGGTCGCGGCTGGTGAGGGACTGGTCCAGCTCCAGATCGCCGATGATGTTACGCAGGGTGGTGGCGGTGAGGTTCTCGATGGCGCTCATGGGATGCTCCACGCCGTAGGTATACAGTTTGGGATCGGTGATCTGGAAGTAGAGCACGGTGTCGATCTGCATGGTGACGTTGTCCTTGGTGATGACGGGCTGGGGGGCGAAATCCACTACCTGCTCCTTCAGGGACACCGTCTTGGCAACCCGCTCGATGAAGGGGACCTTCAGGTGCAGGCCCACGCCCCACACGGCGCGGAACGCGCCCAGCCGCTCCACCACCACGGCCTTGGACTGCTGGACCACCTTGATGTTGGACGCCAGGATGCCCAGGAGGATGACGATGATGACCAGGACGACGATGGGGCCGACGATACTGCTGATGCTGAAGCCTGCGGACAATGCCAGTGTTTTCATTTGATTACCTCCTTAAAATAATGTGCTTTACACATTGCTTGCAAAACTATTTTTCCGCCGATGGGGCCGGCGCCTGTCACCAGGTCTTGGGTTCCCCGGCGGGGACGGGGGCGCTGATGGGCTCCACGAATACCTTGACCCCCTCGATGCGCAGCACGCGCACCATGGTGTCCGCGGGGATGGGGCGGCCGTCGTGGCTCCGGGCGGACCAGGCCATACCCCGGATGACGACGGCGCCCTTGCCGTGGATGTTGTCGATGTCCTCGGTGACTTGGGCCTCCGCCCCGATGACCCGGTCGGCGTTGGTGGGCTCCACCCTGCTGTTGAGATGCTTTTTCGCCAGGGGCCGGACGGCCGCCAGGCACAGCAGGCTCACCGCCAGGAACAGCGTGACCTGCACCCACAGCGCCCCGCCCAGCAGCGCGGCGACCAGGGCTGCCAGCGCCCCGGCGGCGAACCAGATGGAGGTGAGCCCCACGGTGGCGGCCTCGCTGGCCGCGAAAACAATGAGCAGCACCAGCCAGATAATCTTCATCATGGAATCCGCGTCAAATAGCATATCCTGCACTCCTTTCCAGGCATCAGACGATACCTCCCTAACAGTTTATCACAAATGGGCCCCAGGGAAAAGAAGTTTTTCGCTGTCCCGCGCAAATTATTGTTGCCAGCGCTTCCATTTTACATTATACTGGGATTTGTAAAACATTTCCCCTCCCTGTGACATGATATTACACCTTTTACCAGGTGTAAAGTCAAGGGGTTTTCAAAAAATTTTGCAGGGGGCACTTTATGGATCAAACTTTGCAGTTTGTTATACCCGCCCTGATGGGCGTGGAGGCCACGGTGGCCTATGAATTGAAGAAGCTGGGCCTGGGGGACGTGCGGGCGGAGAACGGCCGGGTGCTGTGCCGGGGCGGCCTGGCGGATATCCCCCGGATCAACCTGAATCTGCGCTGCGGGGCCCGGGTGCTGCTGTGCCTGGGGAGCTTTCCCGCCCGCTCCTTTGAGGAGCTGTTCCAGGGCGTGGCGGGCATCCCCTGGGAGGATTATATCCCTCGGGAGGGGCGCTTCCCGGTGAAGGGATATTCCATCAACTCCCAGCTCCACTCGGTGCCCGCCTGCCAGTCCATCGTGAAAAAGGCGCTGTGCAAAAGGCTGGGGCAGGCGTACGGTCTGGAGACCCTGCCCGAGACGGGAACCTTATACCAGGTGCAGTTTTCGATTTTAAAGGATCAGGCCGCCCTCATGCTGGACACTTCGGGGGACAGCCTCTACAAGCGGGGCTACCGGGCCCAGAACATGGGCGCCCCCCTGCGGGAGACTCTGGCGGCGGCGCTGGTGTCCCTGTCCCGGTACAAGGGCCGGGACCCGTTCTGCGACCCCTTCTGCGGCTCGGGGACCATCCTCATCGAGGCGGCCCTCATCGCCAAGAACAGGGCCCCGGGGCTGAACCGTTCTTTTGCCGCCCAGCGGTGGAGGTGGCTGCCCTCCAAGCTGTGGATGGACGCCGCAAACGAGGCGCAGGAAGCCGAATTCCACGGGGAATACGACATCTGGGGCGGGGACATCGACCCCGCGGCGGTGGCGCTGTCCCGGCACAACGCGGAATTGGCCGGGGTGGGGGATACGGTGCGCTTTGAGGTGGCGGACGCGGCCCGGTTCCACCGGGAGGAGCCGCGGGGCCGGGTGGTGACCAACCCGCCCTACGGGGAACGCCTGCTGGAAAAGCGGGAGGCGGAGGAGCTGTACCGGGCTTTCGGCCGGGCGGCGTCGAAGCTGCCCAAAGGCTGGGAGGTGGACGTATTGAGCTCCCACACCGAGTTCGAGCGCTCCTTCGGGCGGCCCGCCGGTAAAAAGCGAAAGCTCTACAACGGTATGATTAAATGTGATTTATTCATGTATCTGTAGGCCGGCCGTTCAGCGCGGCGGGTCCGCCCTCGGGGGCGGCGGAACAAAGAAAGAGAAGGCAGGGCGGCGCTATGAAGCATGTATTTGTGATCAACCCCACCGCGGGGAAAAAGCGGAGCACCCGGGCGCTGGTGGACAGCATCCAGGCCCTGGATGTGCCCTACGAGATCGCGTTCACCGAGAAAACTGGGGACGCATGGCGCATCGCCCAGTCGGCGGCGGAGTCGGGGGAAGACGTGCGCATCTATGCCTGCGGGGGGGACGGCACCCTCAACGAGGTGGTGAACGGCGCGGCGGGCTTTGCCAACGCCGCCGTCACCAACGTGCCCCTGGGGACGGGGAACGACTTTCTGAAAATCTTCGGCAGGGACAACAAGGCCCGGTTTTCCGACCTGCGCGCCCTGTTGGATGGGCCCCAGGCGGCTATGGACCTCATTGACTGCAACGGGCGGCTGGGCATCGACATCGTGTGCACCGGGGTGGACGCGCGCATTGCCGTGGACAAAGACACGTATAAGGCCCTCCCCCCAGTGAGCGGCATGGGGGCCTATATCCTCTCCCTCGTCGTCAACGTGCTGTTCAAGCACATCGCCGTGCCCACGGTGGTGGACTGCGGCGATCTCCACTACGAGGGGGAGACCACCATCGTGTGCGTGTGCAGCGGGCGGTACTATGGCGGCGGGTTCATGCCGGTGGGGGACAACCTGCCCGACGACGGCGTGCTGGAGACGTTGGTGGTGCGCAAGGTGAGCCGCCTGACCTTCTTCCGCCTGGTGGGGCGGTACGCCAAGGGGGAGTACCGCCAGTTTCCGGAGCTGATCTTCCACCGCCGGGGGGATGGGGCCACCGTCCGGGGGGAGCAGGAGCTGGTGGCCGTGGTGGACGGCGAACCGGTGCGGGCCAAGGAGCTGAATATCCGCCTGTCGGCCAAAAAGGTGAACTTTTTCTATCCCGCGGGCCTTACGTATGCCCCCGTGCCGTGAGGGGCGGGAACCGTCGAATTTAGCACTCCCGGCCGGTGATTGTGAACGAAGGGTGAATTTTTTGGAATTGGCCCCTGCTTTTTTCAAAATAGGGGTTGATTTTTTTGAACAGACGGGGTATTATCATAATCGTGGCTGGCACTCGGGAACGATGAGTGCTAACGCAACAGCGCCGAACCGTCGCGAGCAGGCGCAAGGTGAATACAGTGAATACGTAAACTTACGAATAAGGAGGAAATTTATTATGAATCTCAAACCCCTGTCCGACCGCGTGATCCTGAAGGCCCTGGAGGCCGAGGAAAAGACCAAGGGCGGCATTATCCTTACCGGCGGCGCCAAGGAGAAGCCCGAGATGGCGGAGGTTGTCGCCGTAGGCCCCGGCGGCCCGGTGGACGGCAAGGAGGTCGTCATGACCGTGAAGGTGGGCGACAAGGTACTCACCAGCAAGTATTCCGGCACCGAGGTCAAGGTGGACGGCGAGGAGTATACCATCGTCCGGCAGAACGACATTCTGGCGATTGTGGAGTAATGTCCGAAAGGACGCAGCCGGAAGCCGTCCGCCTGGGGCCCCATCGGAAGATGGGGCGGCGCGAAAGCGCCGAAGGCTGACGGAATTCAGTTCCGGCAGCCGCAAATGAAATCCCAAAGGGGTCCCCGCGAAACGAAGTTTCGTGGGGGGACGGCGAGGAGTATACCATCGTCCGGCAGAACGACATTCTGGCGATTGTGGAGTAATGTCCGAAAGGACGCAGCCGGAAGCCGTCCGCCTGGGGCCCCATCGGAAGATGGGGCGGCGCGAAAGCGCCGAAGGCTGACGGAATTCAGTTCCGGCAGCCGCAAATGAAATCCCAAAGGGGTCCCCGCGAAACGAAGTTTCGTGGAGGGGACGGCGAGGAGTATACGATTGTGAGGCAGAAGGACATTCTGGCTATCGTCGAGTAAAACCGTGTAGGGCGTGACCACCGGGCACGCCGCATACAGACCCGCAAAGAGGCGGAAAAAACGGCGCGCCGAGACCGTCGCGCCCTACGTTAAATCTTTTTTGGAGGTAATGCGATATGTCTAAGATTATCTGCTACGGTGAGGAAGCCCGCCACGCCCTGGAGCGGGGCGTCAACCAGCTGGCCGACACCGTGAAAATCACCATGGGCCCCAAGGGCCGCAACGTGGTGCTGGACAAGAAGTTCGGCACCCCCCTCATCACCAACGACGGCGTCACCATCGCCAAGGAAATCGAGCTGGACGATCCTTTTGAGAACATGGGCGCGCAGATCGTCAAGGAGGTCTCCACCAAGACCAACGACGTGGCGGGCGACGGCACCACCACCGCTACCCTGCTGGCCCAGGCCATCATCCGGGAGGGC
>CAJULZ010000150.1 GCA_910587205.1 uncultured Oscillospiraceae bacterium | reverse complement strand
CCCGGACGCCGCCCGTTCGCTGGACGGTCAGCCTACCCCCGTACGGACCGCTGGGGACGCTCCCATGCAGAACCGGCCTCCTGGCAAGGGGCGGAACCCCCCGGTGAAACGCCCGCCCCGTCCAGTGGAGGGGGGCGGACGGCTGCAATTCAAGGCGGCAGAGGGTGAACAGCTCCCTTCTGACAGCAAGGCCCCCGCTGATGGCAGGGCGAAGATGAAGAAGCGGCAGGCACAGCGGTTTACCCCGGATTCCGCCCGTCCTGCGGACGAACCCCAGCCCTCCCGCCTGATACCTGATGGCGGCAGTCGGCTTCATTTTGAGGGTTCGGAGGTCCCGGCCCCTGACGCAGAAGCACCCGTTGATGAAAAACGGGCGGTGATGAAGCGGCAGGTCACGGACCACGCCGCCCAGCCGGAGCAGTCAGAGGGTGGGGGCGACACCCACCAGCGGGACAGTCCCCCGGCAGGATCGCCGTCCCCCGCGCCGGATGACCGGGCGTATCAGAAGCGGCAGGCGGCAAAGTTCGCTGCCCACTCCGCTGCTGGCAAGGCGGACCGGCCACGGCTGCAATTTGAGGAACCGCCCTCTGCGGCGGACAGCGCCCCCACCCCTGCGCCAAAGGAGGACTCCCAGCCGCCCAGCCGGAACTATCAAAAGGCCGTGCGCCGGGTAAAACGTGCGGAGGGTCAGGTGGAACAGGCGCGGGAGCATCTTCCCACCAAGCGCCGGTTATCCTTCCAGCCGGAGGTGGAGGTTGAGACGGGCAGGACCCGCCGCCGTCTCCACTTTGAGCAGGAGGTTTTGCCGGAATATAGACCACCCTCTCTGCCCGCCCGCGCCGGTGGCATGGCGAAAACAGCGGCGGTGATGAAGCTCCACGGCAAAATCCATGAATCGGAGCGTGACAATGTGGCGTTGGAGGCCACCCACAAAAGCGAATTGTTCATGGAACAGGGTGTGGGCCGCGTCCTGCGCTGGCAGAGAAACCGCCGCCGCTCCAAGCCCTACCGCGCCCTGCGCCAAGCGGAGCAGCGGGCGGCAAAGGAAAATGTCAAACTGGCATGGCAGACTGCCCTCCGGGACAACCCGGAGCTGCGGCGCAAAAATGCCCTCGCCAAGTGGATACAAAAGCAGAAAATCAAGCGGAAGTATGCCCAGGCCGCGCATGAGGCCAAGCAGACGGCGCACTTCACCCAAAACGTGGTACACGCCACCGGGCAGATCGTCCGGGCGGTCCAGCAATACATAGCGGCACGAAAATCTCTGCTGCTGGTTGTGGCAATGCTGGCTATGGTGGTGGTGTTCTTTGCCTCTGGCATGACCTCCTGTACCGCCATGCTCTCCGGTTTCCAGTCCTCCTATATCTCCGCGTCCTATATGGCGAATGAGCAGGACATTTGCAATTCGGACCTCTACTACACGGAAATGGAAACGGATTTGCAGATGGACATTGACCAGACCGAGGAAAATTACCCCGGCTATGACGAGTACCGCTACAACATCGGGGAGATCAGCCACAACCCCTATGAGCTGATGGGCTACCTCTCCACCGTGTTCAACGCCTTCACCTTTGAACAGGTCCAGGCGGAGCTTGCGCGGCTGTTCGGGGAGCAGTACTCCCTCACGCGGGAGGTCATTGTGGAAACCCGCTATGACAGCGACGGCGATCCCTACGATTGGTATGTCCTGCAAACCACGCTGACGGTAACACCGCTGTCCACGATCATTTCCGGTACGCTGTCCCCTGGTGAGCAGACGGACCGCTACAACGTGTATCAGCAGACCCTTGGCAACCGGCAGGCGTATGGGAACCCCTTTGATTTTCCATGGCTGGGCTATGTGTCCAGCAGCTACGGCTACCGGGTCCACCCCATCAGCGGGGAGAAAAACCTGCACCGGGGTGTGGACATTGCCGTGGCGCAGGGTACGCCCATCCGGGCAATCCATGACGGGCGGGTGGTTTCTGCCGGGGACGCTGGCAGCTATGGGCTGTGCGTGGTGATCGAGGACGAAAAGGGCTATCAATCCCGGTACGCCCACTGTTCCAGCCTCTCCGTCAGCGCGGGCCAGGAGGTCAAGCGGGGGGACGTGATTGCCGCCGTGGGCAGTACCGGCAACAGCACCGGGCCGCACCTCCACCTGGAAATCATGCTGAACGGCGAGTACCTGAACCCCTACTATTTCGTGGACACCGGCTATGACGGTTCAACCGCTGGGGCCATTCCCGGCACACCGGGCGGCGTGGAGATACCCGCCTACCCTGGGGAACCGGTCACGGACGAAACCTACGCCGCTATGCTGGAAGAAGCGCAGAAGTACCTCGGCTATCCCTACGTTTGGGGCGGCAGTTCCCCCTCTACCTCTTTTGATTGCTCCGGCTTTGTAAGCTGGGTTATCAATCACAGCGGATGGAACGTGGGACGGCTGGGGGCGCAGGGCCTTTATAACATCTGCACCCCCGTGTCCATGGCGAACGCCCAGCCCGGTGATCTCATTTTCTTCTGGCACACCTACGACGCGCCGAACCCCAACGGTGTGACCCATGTGGGCATCTATGTGGGCAACGGGCAAATGATTCACTGTGGAAATCCCATCTCCTACGCCAACATCAACAGCAACTATTGGCAGCAACATTATTATGGAATGGGGCGTTTGCCCTAATTTTTATAACTTTTTTGAAGGAGCGTGATATATGAGAATCGGTTTATGCGATATTGATTCCCATAACTGGCCGAACCTGTGCCTGATGAAGCTCTCCGCCTACCACAAGGCGCGGGGCGATCATGTGGAGTGGTGGAGGCCGGAGGGCCGGTATGACCGGGTTTACAAGAGCCGGGTGTTCACCGATACCTACTCCCAGGACACGATCACCGTCACCAACGCTGGCGAGGTGGTCTGCGGCGGCACAGGCTACGGCCCCGGCCCCAACCTCCCGGACGAGGTGGAGCATACCTATCCCGATTACAGCATTTATCCGCAGTTTTCTGGCATTGCCTACGGCTTTCTCAGCCGGGGCTGTCCGCGAAACTGCGGATTTTGTTTGGTGTCAGACAAGGAGGGACGGCGGAGCATCCAGGTGGCCGACCTCGCTGAGTTTTGGAACGGCCAGAAGGAGGTCAAGCTGCTGGACGCCAACCTTCTGGCCTGTCCCGACCATGAAAAGCTGATTTTGCAGCTTGCGGAGAGCCGCGCCTATGTGGACTTCTCACAGGGGTTGGACATTCGGCTCATCACCCCGGACAACGTGGCCCTGCTGAATCGGGTGAGAACCAAGACGGTGCATTTCGCCTGGGATAACCCTGATATGGACTTAACCCCATACTTCCGCCGTTTTTTGGAGCTGACCGCGATCAAGAATTTCCGCAAACGGAAGGTCTATGTGCTGACCAACTACGGCAGCACCCATGAGCAGGACCTCTACCGGGTGGAAACCCTGCGGCACATGGGCTATGACCCCTATGTGATGGTCTACGACCGCCCCAGCGCCCCGCCCATTACCCGCCAGCTCCAACGCTGGGTGAATAACAAGAGAATTTTCCATACGGTCCCCAGCTTTGCCGACTACATCCCCGGCAGGATGGGAGGTGTTCGCCATGCGTAAGCCGAAGGAGACGAAACTTGATAACCTGAAAGCTGACTTGGTTCGGGCGAAAGAGAAGGCAAGCGAGTGGCAGGCCCGTGTCCGGGACATTGAGCGGCAGATCACAGAGCAGGAAAACCTTGAAATCATCCAGGCGGTGCGCGGCATGATCTCCGCGCCGGAGGACCTGCGGGCCGTGCTGGATATGATTCGGGCGGTAAATGCGCCGTCCACAACCAATTCTGGAAAGGAGATTTGAGCCTATGACAAAAAGAAAACCCTTGCAGCGCACGGCGGCTCTGCTGCTGTGTGTATTTCTGTGCCTGGGGGCGGCATTTTCCATGATGGGCGCGGCCCATGCCGCCGATGTGGAGCCGTCCGGCATTACCATTGAAATCATGCTGCCCCCCGATTGGGCCAGCACCAGCACCGCCGCCAAGGTCTGCGTCACGGACGGGACGGGCGGCGGCTTCGCTTCGGCAGAGGTCCGCATTGACCGGAGCGGCAGTTGGAGAAACATCACCGCCAGTCTGGAACAGCGGGACAGCCGCTACTATGGCACGGTGGACATTACCGCCAACTGCACCATCTATGTCCGCGTCACCGGCCACGATGGGGAGGTCTACGAAAACTCCCGCTACATGGAGTGCTTTGACACCACCCCGCCCACCCTGCGGGCCAGTGTCAGCGGGGATGTGCTGCGGGTGGAGGCTGCGGATGATCTCTCCGGCGTGGCGCATATCACCGTAAATGGAACGTGCTATCCCAACCTGACCGGCAATGCGGTGGATGTGCCCCTGAAAGACCTGGGGACTTCTGAGCAGATCACTGTCCAGGCGGCGGACAAGGCTGGGAACTATTCGCGGACATATCAGGTGAAGAACCCCAACTACAACGCCCTGGCCACCAGCCAGCCCAACCAGGACCAGAAGCCCACGGTTACACCTCCGGCAGCTACTACGCCGGTGAAGCCCCCGGCCACCAATACCACCACGCCGTCCAAGACGGAACCCTCCACGACTACGCCGCCCTCTGGTTCGGCCAGCGTGACCACGGGCACGGAGCAGACGGCCAAGCCCCTGACCCCGGACGGCCAGGGCACGGTGGTGGACAATGTGACGGACCAGGACAGCAAGGAATTTTTCACCTTCACCACCCCCAATGAGAACACCTTTTATCTGGTGATCGACAAGCAGCGGGAGAGTGAGAACGTCTACTTCCTCAACGCCGTCACGGAATCCGACCTTCTGGCTCTGGCGGAGAAGGACAAGGAACCGGAGGACAGCAATGTGTCCGCCATTCCTGAACCGGAGCCGGTCTGCGTCTGCAAGGACAAGTGCGCCCCCGGCGAGGTCAACACCGACTGCCCTGTCTGCGTCCTGACCATGAGGGACTGCACCGGCAAGGCCCCCGCTGTGGACCCGGACGCTGACCCGGAACCGGAAAAGCCGGAGAAGG
>CAJULZ010000149.1 GCA_910587205.1 uncultured Oscillospiraceae bacterium | reverse complement strand
CCCTGGGCGTGGAGCGGATGCTGCTGGCCTTCCTGTGCAACGCCTACGACGAGGAAGTGGTGGACGAGGCCAAGAACGATGTGCGCACTGTACTCCGCCTCCACCCCGCCCTGGCCCCCTATAAGTGCGCGGTGCTCCCCTTGTCCAAAAAACTGGGGGGCAAGGCCATGGAGCTCCGGGACGAGCTGAGCAAATACTTCATGGTGGACTACGACGACACCGGGTCCATCGGCAAGCGCTACCGCCGCCAGGACGAGATCGGCACCCCCTACTGCGTCACCGTGGACTTCCAGACCGTGGGCAGCGACACCGAACAGGCCGACCACGCCGTCACCATCCGGGACCGGGACACCATGGACCAGGTACGCGTACCCATCAGCGGGCTGAAAGCCTGGCTGGAGGAAAAGCTGGCTTATTAACTTTCCGTTAAAAAACGGCTATATCCGTGCACGGCGGCGAAATGTGTGTTAGAATACCGGCAGCGGGCGTCCCCAGCGGACCGCCTGCTGCCGGTTTACTTCAACAAAGGAGGGTCGCGGATGAAACGTGTTTTCTCCTGCTTCCTGTTCCAAACGCGTCCGGGGGACAGCCTCTCCAGGGGCCGCAGGATCGTCTTCTGGCTCTGGAACGCTCTGCTGCTGGGCCTGGCCGCCGTGGCGCTGGGGCTATGCTCCCTGGCGCTGGCCCCCGGCCAGTACAGCTGGCAGATGTTTTTCGACTACCTGTCCCGTCCCGCGCTGGCGGCGCTGAACCTGCTGCCGCCGGTGGCACTGGCCGCGCTGCTGTACGGCTTGACGGGGCGGGCGTGGCTGGCCTACCTGCTCACCGCCCTGCCCGTGCTGGGGCTGTCCGTGGGCAACTACTACAAGCTGGCCTTCCGGGACGACCCGGTGATCGCCGCCGACCTGCTCCTGCTGGGCGAGGCAGGGAATATGGCCGGGAAATACCAGCTTTTCCTGCCGGACAAGCTGGCCGCGGCCCTGGCCTGCGCCGCCCTGTGCGTCCCGCTGCTGGCCCTGCTGGCCCGGGGGCGGCCCTTAAGACGGGGCAGGCTGCTGACGGCGGGGATCTCCCTGGCCTGCGCCGCCGCCCTCGTCCCGGTATACGGCAGCGACGCCCTCTACGCCCAGGCCGCCAGCGCGGAGCACATCAACCAGTGGTCGTCTACCCAGCAGTATATCTCCCGGGGCCTGCTCTACCCCTTCCTCCACAGCGTGAAAGACGCCCTGCCTAACCCTCCGGAGGGCTATTCGGAGCGGGAGACCGCCGCCCTGCTGGCCCAGTATCAGGATGCAGATATCCCCGAAGATCGGAAGGTGAACATTGTGGGCGTCATGCTGGAGGCCTTTGCCGACTTCTCCGTCTTCGACCAGATTGAGTTCCAGCAGGATGTGTACGCCGGCTACCACGCTTTGGAGGCGGAGAGCTATTCTGGGCGGCTGCTCACCAACATTTTCGCCGGGGGCACCGTGGACACCGAACGCGCCTTCCTCACCGGTATGGCCCCCGCCAACACCAATTACCGGGGCGATACCTCGTCCTACGTCTGGTACCTGAAGGATCAGGGCTACCGCGCCACCGGCGACCACCCCTCCAACAACTGGTTCTACAACCGGGCCAACGTCAACGCCTACCTGGGCTTCGACCAGTACCGGTTCATGGAGGACTTCTACCAGCACCTCTCCGACGACGACAACTCTTATGACTATGTCTTCTTCCCCAACCTCACCCAGTCTGTCCTGGAGCAGGTCAAGGGGGACGAGCCGCTGTTCTCCTTCTCCGTGTCCTACCAGGGCCACGGCCCCTACGGCGACTACGAGTGCTGGTGGGGGGAGGCGGAGGACTATATCGCCAACTATGAGCTGGACGACGCCTCCCGGTATATCCTGTCCAACTACCTGGGGTCGGTGAAAAGCACCCAGGGCTTCCTCATGGATATGGTGGACCAGTTCCGGGCCTCGGACGAGCCCATCGTGCTGGTGGTTTTCGGTGACCACAAACCTTGGCTGGGCAACGGCAACTCGGTGTACAACGCCCTGGGCATCCCTCTGGACCAGGACACCAAGGAGGGTTTTTACAACTACTGGTCCACCAGCTACCTCATCTGGGGCAACGACGCGGCCAAGGCCGCGCTGGGGGTGGAGCTGGTGGGCGAGGGCCCGGACATCTCCCCCTGCTTCCTGATGGACGTGCTGTTCCAGCAGCTGGGCTGGGAGGGCAGCGCCTACATGCAGGCGGCCCGGGAGTGCCGGGAGGAGATCCCGGTCATCCACAACTACGGCGCCTGCATCACCGCGGACGGCGCCCTCACCCGCTCCCTCTCCGAACAGCAGCGGGCGGCGGTCCGGCAATTCCGGCAGCTGGAGTACTATCGCGCCCATCATTTTTCCTCCTAAAGCGCTCCAAAACCCCGGGAGGATCGGCCTTCCCGGGGTTTTCTATTTTTCCCGCAAAAAAAGGTTGACATTTTCCTTCAAATGAGGTATATTAACTCTTGCCCCTGTCAGGGCGGCCACAGCATGGCGGCGTAGCTCAGTTGGCTAGAGCACTCGGTTCATACCCGAGTTGTCACCGGTTCGAATCCAGTCGCCGCTACCATCCCCGAAGAAGCGGCGCTGGCCGCTTCTTCGGGCCCCCTCTGACTCCCGCCTGCCTTGGGCATCCGCGGCCCGGTGGTCAAGCGGCTAAGACACCGCCCTTTCACGGCGGTAACACGGGTTCGATTCCCGTCCGGGTCACCAATATGGAGGCTTAGCTCAGCCGGTAGAGCGCTTGCTTCACACGCAAGAGGTCACAGATTCGAGTTCTGTAGTCTCCACCAGCCGAAACCCCTTGAACCGCAACGGTTTGAGGGGTTTTTCGTTGTGTCTGGAACCTCCGAATACCCCCGGCTTTGCGCAGGATTTCGGGGCATGTTCGGGGCGGTTCGGGGCACTTTTCGGGGCAAAGTTTTGGACGCAAAAAAGGGGCCCGCCGATGTGCCGCGGACCCCCTGGGTGGGTTCCCAAAACCTTGCGCTTCCTGGTTTATTATCCTGCAATGAGAGGAGTGGACGGCATATCCCCCGCCAACCACCACGCGCCGATATGACGGTATCAGCGCCGATAGGCTGGCATTCCTTTTCCCAATCGAATTCCGTATACTTATGTCGAAAGAAGGGATAACATGGGGATTCAGCAAAATATGGCCGACACCATCCGAATGATTATGTCCATTAATGGCAAAACCCTGGAAGAGTTCGCTGAGGATCTACAGATTGCCCGCTCCACCCTCCAGGACTACTTAAAAGCCGAAGGGAACCCCACCGCCGTGATGATCGAGCACGTGGCCGAACGGCTTAGCATTGACCCCGCTGTTCTGCTCACCGGCCTGTTGGACATGGATCGCCGCGATATCATCCTCCTCCTTTTCAACAACATCCAGGAGATCGTGGTGCTGCCCAGGGAAAAGCAGCTCCGGTTTGCGGAATTGTTCCTGGAAATCGTGCTTTTGTGGAACCAAAATCCTGGATGAACTAAGCAAAAGACAGGTCTTATCCCGGCCATTCTTGTGGATACGGCCGGGCCGCCCGGACGGGAGTTACCGGCTCCTGCCCGGGCATTTATATTACCACAATTCCAATACTATTTCAATACTAATCGAGGCTTTTCCCAATGCTCTCCTGGTAGAATCTCCATGAGGTGATACTATGGATGTCAAGTTCACAATGGTCATGCCCGAGGAACTGGCCCACAAAATGACCTATATTGGGAAATATTATGGCCGCTCCAGGATCAAGGAGATTGAATGGGCTTGCAAGGAGTATGTCAAGCAGTTTGAGAAGGAAGTGGATAAAATAAAACTGGAGGACACCTAATGCTTGGGTGTCCTCCACAACTTTATGCAATTTAAGTAAAATATTTCTTGACTTTACGTAATTTATGTAGTACAATGGTAAGGCGGCCGAAAGGAGGTGCTCAGTTGAAGCGTAGGAATTTACTCAAAAAACTGGAAACCGCCGGATATCGAAAAGAGCGCGACACAGGAGACCATACAATATATGCCAAACGCGGCAGCAGGCCGATTCCAGTGCCTCGGCATAACGAGATCAATGAACAGACAGCACAAGCTATTCTCCGGGCGGCGGGGTTAAAATAGATTCCCCCTCTGTATCCTATTTTATAGAAACGTATCCTAATTTTATAGAAAAGCAATTATAGAAAGGACTGATTACACTGTGATGCAATATGTCTATCCTGCCATATTCCATCCAAACTCCGATGGTTCCTATACTATCGCTTTCCCCGACTTGCCGGGATGTGTCACAGAGGGAAAGACCCTGGAAAATGCACTGTATATGGCACAGGACGCGTTGTCTGTGTGGTTGGAATATACACTCGATCATAAAGAGACCATTCCTGAAGCAACCGCAATTCAAAATGTCACAGCCGAACAAGGGGAGTTTGTAAATTTAATTCGGGCCGAAATTAAGGACAATCGTGCTGTGAGACGCACAGTCAGCCTTCCCAAGTGGATGGACGACATGGTGGTCGAGGCTGGCTTAAGTCTGTCCCGTGTTCTACAGGAAGCATTGAAGGATAGGCTCAGTGTTAACTGAAGCACCATAACTATATGGCAACAAGGGAGCCGGGGCATAACGCCCCGGCTCCCTTTGCGCTTCGATCAGTCCAACTTGCCCAGCACGGTCACCGTCCGGCAGAAGTCCTCGGACACGTTTAGCCCGTCCCCGGTGCCCTGCTCACCCTCTGGCCCGCACGGCCATGATGGCCGCCTCCTCACGGGTCACCAGATCCCTGGGCCGCTGGCCGTCGGTGATTCCAGCGGACTTTGCCGCCGCCAGTTCCTTTTCCGCCCAGACGGACGCGGGCAGGCCGGACTGCTCCTGGCGGTAGCGCTCCATGTACTGCTTCCACTGCTCATAAGTCATGTTGTCATCCTCCTCCCTGTCAGGTACCAGCGACCAGTCAGGCCGCCCGTACCCCTTGATCGTCCCGGCCCCGACGCGGTACTTACACGCCCGCACCGCGGACGGGTTCCCGGCGTTGCCCTCCACGGTGTGCACGTAGCCACCCGCCACCTTCACTACCAGCCCCGTGTGCCAGGTACTCTTAGCGTCCCCAAAGAAGATCTGGTCGGCGGGCTGGGGGCTGGTGAACAGCTGGCCCTTTTTCTTGTAGTATCCCAGGGAGTAGGCCGTCCCGGCGCCCAGGCTCTTGTCCGGCTGGCATAGCAGCTTCTGGGCCAGCTCCCGGCCAAAGGTGTGAACGAAGCACCAGTCCACAAACACGTCGCACCAGTCGTAGCCGTTTTTCCGGCCATTGTAGAAGTCCCCCAGGGCGTCCAGGTCACGGGCGTACTTGTTGAACTTCCCGC
>CAJULZ010000148.1 GCA_910587205.1 uncultured Oscillospiraceae bacterium | reverse complement strand
GAAGTGATGACGTGTTCCCCGCCTGTGGCCACAAAGGCGTCGTTCATTTTGGAGATGTAGTCCAGGGCAAGGACGTTGTCGGCGTTGATGATGAAAAAGCCGTCCATCCCCGCATCTCCCCACTCGGCATTGATCCGATCAAACAGATAGCGGTAGGCATAGCCCGCCGTGCGTTCCGCCGGGTTGTCATACTCGTAGACGTTGGCCCCGTGCGCCCGGGCAATCTGGGCGGTGCGGTCGGTACAGTTGTGGGCCACAACAAACACCACCAGTTTTTCCTGCGGATAATCGCAAGCCCGGACGCTGTCCAGCAGGGAGCCGATCACCGCCTCCTCGTTACGGGCGGCAATGACAATGCCATACTTCAGCAGGCGGTCCGTCTTGGGATAGGTCGTTCGCATGAACACGCCAATCAGGGCAAATACACCGTAATGGAACAGCAGGAGAAAGAAACAGCACCAGATGGAAACAAAAATGATGGCAAGAGTTGTCAAATATCCCATGTCATTCCACACTCATCCAATCCGTTAGTGTGTCCCCGCCCCTTTGGGGGCGGGGACACACTAACCGCAGGCTGTCAGCCGCCCAGGCTGATGCCGGTGGCGGTGGTCTTGATCCACTGGTAGTCGGCGGTGGCGTCGCTGAGCTCATATTTGCCCATCCAGCCCTCCGCGTCGGGGGTGCCGCACCAGTAATTCATCAGGATGCGGCCCGGGGTGGAAGGCAGGGGGGTCTCCGCGCTGGCGGTGACCGTGTACACGTCCTTGCCGTCCACGGTCCAGGTGATGGAATCCTCCGCCCAGCGGAAGCCATATTCGTGGAACTCCTCGGAGGCGTCGAAGCCCAGGTCGTACCAATACTCGTGACCGCCCTGGCCGTCCACAAAGTAGTTGAACTGGACGCCGGTGGTGTCCTTGCCTAAGAACTCAATGTCGATCTCATCCCAGGGGTTGGGGTTGCCGTCCAGGCCGATGTCGTAATTGCCGGTGCAGGTGAAGAAGGTGCTGGCGGTGCCCTCCGCCTTGGAGGGCTTCATGCTGACGGAGTACTCGCCATACCCGTAGTGATGGGCGGTGCGGGCCTCGCCGCCGTAGTAGCCCTGATCCACCTCGCCCTTAGCGTCGGCGATGCCCAGATGGAGCTGCCCATCGGAATAAGTAACCATGTCGCCCTTCCACCACACGTTAAACACGCTGCCGTTGGACCAGCCGTCGGAGGCAAAGACGCTGCCGTCCGCCGCCGCGCCGTTGGCGAAGCTCACGTCCAGGCCGTCCATGGCGCCATCCTGTTCGCTGCCCTCGCTGGGAACCAGCTCGCGGCCGGCGGCGGAAGTCTTGACCCACTGGTAGTCGGCGGTGGCGTCGCTGAGCTCATATTTGCCCATCCAGCCCTCGGCGTCGGGGGTGCCGCACCAGTGGTTCATCAGAATGCGGCCCGGGGTGGAAGGCAGCGGGTTATCCGCGCTGGCATTCACCGTGTAAACAGCCTCGCCGTCCACATACCAGGTGATCGCGTCCTCGCTCCAGCGGAAGCCGTACTCGTGGAACTCCTCGGAGGCGTCAAAGCCCAGGTCGTACCAGTATTCGTGGCCGCCCTGGCCGTCCACGAAATAGTTGAACTGAACCCCGGTGGTATCCTTGCCTAAGAACTCAATGTCGATTTCGTCCCAGGGATTGGGGTTGCCCTCCGCGTTGATGTCGTATGGGCCGGTGCAGGTGAAGAAGGTGCTGGCGGTGCCCTCCGCCTTGGAGGGCTTCATCTTTACAATGTAGTCGCCATAGCCGTAGTACAGCCCCGTGCGGGCCTCGCCGCCATAGTAGCCCTGTTCCACCTCGCCGTTGGCGTCGGCGATGCCCAGGTGGAGCTGGCCGTCGGAATAAGTAACCATATCGCCTTTCCACCACACGTTAAACACGCTGCCGTTGGACCAGCCGTCAGAGGCAAAGACGCTGCCGTCCGCCGCCGGGCCGTTGGCAAAGTCGGCCAGCATAACGGCCTCAAAGGGGGCCGATGAAGCACCGGGGGTGGGATTGGAGGCAGGATCGGAGCTGGGGACACTGCTGGGCTGATCGGCGGCGGGGGTACAGGCCGCCAGTGCTGCGGCCATGGTCAAGGCCAGCAGCATTGCAAGAATCTTCTTTTTCATTGCTCGGTTCTCCTTCTCACTTTTTATTCACATCGCGTCGCCGCGCTTTGTGACCGTATGCTCAAACCGGCGTATCCGGCCTGGATTTTTACGTATGCTACAAAGGATTCACGCCGCGCATTGCTCTTTCTGGCAATAATATAATAAAGGGAACGCCCGCTGGCAACGGGCGTTCCTTAAACTGCACAATTTTTACTTACTTTGCAATCCAGGCGCAGGTAAAGAACAATTTTCTTCCAAATTTGTCATTTATGGGACGAGGCTGAACAAAATATTCAGGTGGAAAATCCCGTCCGCCACATAGGCTGTCAGCTCCCCCTCGTATTTGTGGACGATCATCCGAATGCTCCGCATCCCAAACCCGTGGTAGTTCCGGTCCGCCTTGGTGGTGACGGGCAGGCCACCCTCAAAAGCGCGTTCCCCATCAAAGTAGTTGTCCGACTGGATCACGAGCATATTGCCCCGGGCCTTCACCACCAGGTTTATGACGCGCCGCTGCTCCTCCTCAATAGCCTTGACCGCTTCCAGGGCGTTGTCGATGATGTTGCCGAACAGGCAGTACAGGTCGCCGTCGTCCATAAAGGTAAGCCTGGCCCCGTCCGCCATGCAGGAAAACGTAATGCCGTTCTGTTCGCAGTAAAGGCTTTTTTCCGTCAGCAGGACGTCCAAAAACTGGTTGCCCGTCTCCACCTTGGCGTCGTAGATGGAAATGCTTTTCTGGAGGTCGGCCACCGCCTCGGGGCGCATATGCTCCCCCTGGGCGGCCAGCGCCCCCAGCCTGTAGCGGATGTCGTGGCATTTCACGTTGATGAGGTCGATAGTGTCCCGGGAGATCTCGTATTGCCGCTCGCTCTGGTGGACGGCATGCTGGAGGTATTCCACTTCCTGCTGAAGCTCCCTCCGCTCTACGGTTCTGGAGGTGAGAATCAGGGCGATGGCGCAGCACATCACCGAAAACAGGTTGCCTGACTGCCGCAGGAGGAAGTACGCCGGGACCTCAAACCGATTTTCCCGGCCCACGCTCAGCTGGGCAAAATAGACGTCCTCCACCGAGCACAGGATCACGGTGATGCTCAGCACCAGGACGGCAATGGCAAACATTTGGTAATTCAGCCGCCCGCCGGACATATGCCGAAGCAGGGGACGGATAAATACCAGATAGACCGCTGCCACCGCCAGGGCGAAAAAGCTGTAGTACATTAAGCGGTAGTAAAGGTCAAACCGCTGGCCCCAGCCGTCATACCAGCCCAGCGCCTCTCCGCCGCACCACAGGGTCAGATACAGCTTATAGCACAGGTTTTGGGCTGCGTAGGCCACATTGCAGCAGAATAAAACGGTGGGGAAGGACTCGTCAAAGCACAGCCGCACATGGGCTGCGGTAACGGCAAACAGGAGGATGTAAATGCCGATCCGCCCAAGGGCCGTATTCCCAAGGGAGCGGTAGAAAAAGGCCGCGCCATAGGCCAGTGCCAAAACCGCGCCGGCTCCGGCCAGAGTCCGTATCCAGAATCGGGGAGCCCGGTTCAGCTTTCGCGTGGTAAGAGCGTAGAACACATACAGCTCAAACAGGAATTCCAGAATAATTTTTTGATAGATCACGTTGACCTCAGTCATGGTTCCCACCTCCTGCCCCGGCGTACCAGTTGGTCAGCCCCTCCATAAACGCGGCCCGCCTGGGGCGGCTGATCTGGAGGGTACGGTCCCCCACCTGCACCTCGGCCCCCTTTACACGCACGATAAACTTTGGATTGACCAGGTAGCAGGTGTTGCAGCGCAGAAATCCGTAGGAACCCAGCTCCTGCTCCACAGTAGACAACACACCGGTCATCTCGATCACATCGTCGATCAGGTGGTAGTGGAGCCGGTGCTTGATAATCTCCACGTACATCAGCTTGTCCGTGGAGATGCGGCACAGCCCGCCTGGGGCGTTCACCGTAAAGCTGCGCTCCTCGTTCATCAGGTAGATATCCAGTGCCTTTTTGAATTTCAGGGAGAAATCGTAGTAGCTCACCGGCTTGAGCAAAAAGCTCACAGCATCCACCTCGTAGCCCTTCAGGGCGTACTGCACCAGGTTTGTAATGAAGATAATCGACACATTTTTGTCGTGCCGGCGCAGCGCCACGGCGGCGTCCATGCCGTTTTTCCGGGGCATTTGGATGTCCAGGAACACTACCGTGTAGACGGTTTTGTAATTTTGGAGGAACGCTTCGCCGTCACAAAACCGGGTGATATGGAATTGCTGGCCAAACTCGGCGGCGTACCGCTGTATGTATGCCGTCAGGTGCTCGGCGGCGGCATTTTCATCTTCCACGATGGCAATGTTCTTCACTCCGCATCCCTCCCTTATCTTTTCCCATATTGTTCCCGCAAACTCTGATGCCCCTTCTGATCCCGCCGTCGCAAATCATCCGCTGTGCGCAATTCCCATTCGGGTTCTTCAACACCCAAGTCAAGCACCTGTATCGTTTCTGGGTAGTGCATTTCCGCTTCAAACGCAAGGTTCCCAGCCACCATATGCTGCCAAACAGTTTCCTCTACCAACTCCGCCCTGCCAACCTCATAGCTGTCCAGCTCGTGGGTCGTATCAATCCGCCGCAGGAATTCCTCCTCCGTCAGTTGGCGCAGCTTCTCAAACCGCTCCTGCTGTGTCGCCCGCTCAATCCCATCAAAGGTCACCTCAAAAATATTCCGCAGACAGACCTGTGTGCGGATTGGATTTTCTAACACATACAGCAGATCCTCTGCGGCGTTCAGCAAGAATGACGCACTGCCATCGTCCTCCGCCTGCAAACTCTGATGCAGAAGCTCTCCCAAGACGAAGAAGCTTACCGGGTCACTCTTCTGGAGTATGGACGGCAGCAGCAGTGCTTCCGCCACAAGGTCTTCAAAGCCGGCCACGGAAATATCAAGCCGCACCTGAAATAGCGGATGCTCTTCCCGAAAGCGTTTGATCTCTCTGCGGTATCCACGATAATCGATTTCTGTGGCGGCAATCAAATCCTTCGCTGGTGTGATAGCTGGAAGCTGCTTCTCCGTCCCATCCCCATAGCGGAGCACCGCAGAAAACAGCCCAGCTCCTTTCTCCACCAACAGCAGCTGCGGCCCACTAAGCAATTTATTTTCCAAAAAGATCACTTCCTGATGTAAACCCCTCTGTGCCTATTCTATCATGGAGCTGTCCCAAAGGGAAGGGGTACGGTTGGTGGCCAATAGAAATTTACGAAAGATTAACTATTAAAAGTCAACCCCCAAAATGAAGGATGGTGGAAAAAAG
>CAJULZ010000147.1 GCA_910587205.1 uncultured Oscillospiraceae bacterium | reverse complement strand
TGCGGTCCACTCCGTGGTGGGGTATGCTATATAGCCGCAAGCCTTGAACCCCAAGAAAGGACGACCAGGTATATGAGCAGACAAAACGGAACCGATTTCTGGAGCACCCCGCTGACCAGCCCGCTGGTCAGATCCCAGGACGTGAAGCTGCCGGAAATGCTGCTGGGCTATTTCATCGGTCCCTTCGGGGCGCTGCTGTCCTCCGGCATTTTTACCAGCTTCCTCAATAAATACCTCACCGACGTACTGCGGCTGGACACCGGATTTCTGTCCGTCCTCCAGCTGGTGTCCACCCTGCTGATCGTAGCGGCCAACCTCATCGTGGGCCAGCTTATTGAGCGCACCCGCGCCCTGGCGGGCAAGGCCCGGCCCTGGGTCCTGCTGTCCGCCCTCACCCTCAGCGTGTCCAGCGTGCTGATGTTCATTGTTCCCTTTGAGGGGGCGGCGAAAATGGTGTGGATCGCCATCGCCTACAACCTCTATTACGCGGTGGCCTACCCCATCTACAACACCGCCAACTCCACCCTGGTGCCCGTGTCCACCCGGAACAGCCAGCAGCGGGGGGCGCTGGCCTCCTTCACCAACGTGGCGGGATTAGGCGTTATGGGCGTGGGCTCCATGATCTTCCCCGTGCTGGTGTCCAACGTGATGAAGGAAGACCAGAACATGTGGTTCCTGGTGATGCTGGGGGTGGCTATCTTCTCCGCCTTGACCATCTACCTCCAGTTCCGCTTCACCCGGGAACGGGTGACGGAGGAGAGCATGGGGCGGGACAGTGCCGCCCGGGCCAAGACCGCCTCCATGGGGACGCAGCTCAAGGCCGTCACCAGCGAGAAATGGTGGTGGCTGGTCATCCTGTTCTACCTGGCCTTCCAGTGCAGCGGCGCGATGAAAAACGGCTCCATGAGCTACTTCTGCCAGTGGGTCATCGGCGCGTCGGGGACGATTGACTGGGGCGTGGCCCAGACCATTCTGGCGGTGCTGGGGGCCATCCCCATGGCGCTGGCCGCCGCGGTGGTGGTTCCCCTGGCCAACAAATTCAGCAAGCGGCTGGTCACCATGACGGGCATGATGATCGGCGTGGCCGGCGGCGTCATTGCGGGGCTGGGCAATGGGAACATCGTGCCCGTGGCTGTCGGCGTGGCTCTGAAGTGCCTGGGCTCCGCCCCCGCCGCCTATCTGATCCTGGCCATGCTGGCCGATGTCATCGACCACATCGAGTTCAAAAGCGGTATCCGCACCGACGGGCTGACCATGTCAATCTACAGCTCCGTCATGGTGGCGGCCACCCCTGTCTGCAACGCCGTTTTCATGGCTATGCTGGGCGGCGCGGGCTACGTGGCTCCCGGCGCGGACAACGCTGCCGGGCTGACCCAGAGCGCGGCGGTGCAGTCTACCATCGGCATCAGCTATATCTGGATTGAGACGGCGGCCTATGCTGTCTGCGCGGCGCTGATGCTGCTCTGGACGGTGGAGAAGAACCTCCCCGGGGAGCAGAAAGCCATCCAGGAGCGCCGGAAGCAGGGGCAATAACCATGCACAAAACGGAGGGCCGGGTATGGAAATCCTGCAATCCCCCCTGGGGCTGGCGCTGTACCTGGGCGGGCTGGCGCTGACGGCCTGGGGCGCGGCGGGGCGCAAGTATGTCCCGTCCTTTCTGGGCGGGCTGCTGTGGGCTGTGGGGACGGTGTGCGCTCTGGTGGACGGCGTGGGGCTGGACGGAGTGCTGGCCGCTGTACTGGCACTGCTGCTGGTTTCCGCCGCTCCATGGCGTGGGAGGACGGGACCATGAGCTTTGATTCCGCCGCGTACCTGCTGTTTCTGCCTGCCGCCGTCCTGCTGTACTGGCTGTGCCCCCACCGGGGACGGTGGGCGGTGCTGCTCTGTGCCAGCGTGCTTTTCTACGGCAGCTGGAGCGGCCCCCTCACGGGGCTGTTGCTGGCGGAGGCGGGGGCGGCGTGGCTGGCGGGGCTGTTCATGGCCCGGTGGAACCGCTCCGCCCTCCGGCGGCTGGTGCTGGGGCTGGCCTTGGCGGTGTGTTTCGGCCTGCTGGGGTACTTCAAGTATTTTAACTTTCTGGCGGGCAGCGTGTCCGCTTTGCTGGGCGGGGCGTGGGACGCCTGGGACATCATCCTCCCGGTGGGTTGTTCCTTTTACACCTTCCAGGCGGCGTCCTACGTGATCGACGTGTACCGGGGACGGATGGAGCCGGAGCGTCACCCCGGCTATTTTACCTTGTATCTCGCGTTTTTCCCCCAGTTGGTGGCGGGGCCCATTGAGCGGGCGGGGGATCTTCTGCCCCAGCTCCGCCGGGAGCGCCGCCTGGGGCGGGAAGATGTGGAGGACGGCCTGCGGCTGCTGCTCAGCGGCTTCTTCCGCAAGGTGGTGGTTGCGGACTTTTGCGGCACATTCGTCACGGCGGCGTACTCCGCCCCCGAGCCCGACGGCAGCGCCGTGTTCCTGGGCACCCTCCTCTTTGCCCTGCAAATCTACTGCGACTTCGCGGGCTACTCCGAGATCGCCGCGGGCAGCGCCCGGCTGCTGGGGGTGCGGCTGATGCGCAACTTCGATCAGCCCTATCTGGCCCGGGGCTTCCGGGACTTCTGGCGGCGGTGGCACATCAGCTTGGGCCGCTGGTTCACGCACTACGTGTACGTCCCCCTGGGCGGGAGCCGGAAGGGCCTGGGGCGTCAGCTTTGCGCTGTGCTGGCGGTTTTTGCCCTGAGTGGCCTGTGGCACGGGGCGGAGTGGAGTTTCGTGGTTTGGGGGCTGCTGCATGGCGCGTTCTTCGCGGCGGAGCTGCTGCTGCGCCGGGCGGGGGCTGGCCCGGCCCGCTCCAAGGCGGGACAAGGATTGGCCGTGGCCCTTACGTTTGCCTGCGTGAGCTTTGGCTGGATTTTCTTTCGTGCGGACAGCCTGGGCCACGCGGCCTTCCTCCTGGGGCGGCTGTTCTCTCCCTGGGACGGGGCGGCGGGGCTGGCATGCCTGGGGCTGACCCTGACGGACGGCCTGCGGCTGACCCTCATCCTGGCCTTGCTTCCGGCTGTGGAGCAGGTGGGTTGGGGGAAGGGGCGGCCCCAAGACATGACCTTGGTTTACTTCTTCCTGGCGGTTGCTCTGTCCTGGCTGATCCGGCTGGACAACGGCGGGGCCGGGACATTCATCTACTTCCAATTCTGACGAGAGGGGGAGGGGGACGGTGCGTTCCAAGCTGTGGCGGCTGGCCGCGTGCCTGCTGGTGGTGCTGCTGGCGCCGGCGGCGCTGGGCGCGTTTGCCTTTGCCCTGCCCGCCCAGTACGATCAGACCTATCTGGCGGGATTGCAGGACAAGTGGGACGCGCTGGAGACCGCTCCCGGCCCCCGGGTTGTGGTGGTCGGGGGGAGCGGCGCGGCCTTCGGGGTGCGCTGCGACCTGCTGGAACGGGAGCTGCCGGGATATTCGGCGGTGAACTTCGGCCTGTACGCCGGACTGGGCACTACCGTCATGCTGGAACTGGCAAAGCCTTTGCTGCGGGCGGGGGACGTGGTGGTTTTTATCCCGGAGCAGAGCGCCCAGACCCTGTCCGACTTTTTCCACGCCCCGTCCATGTGGCAGGCCGCCGACGGCAGGCCGGAGCTGCTCTCGGCGCTGAACCGCAAGCGGCTGGGGGCCATGGCGGGGGCGTTTCCCGCCTTTGCCGGGGGGAAGGCCGGCCTGTACCGGGACGGCGCGGCCCCGGCGGGGGAGGGCGTCTATGCCCGCTCGTCTTTCAACGTGCACGGCGATATCGACCGCCCTGGCCGGGAGCAAAACGTGATGGCGGGCGGGGCCGACCAAAATCAGCCCATTTTGTTTGACCCGGACATGCCCAGCGGGGAGTTTTTCGAGGCGGTGAACGGCTTTGCCCGCTGGTGCGGGGACAACGGCGTGGCCTTCTATTACCGCTTCTGTTCCATGAACGCCGCGGCGGTGGGGAAGGGGGAACTTGCGCGGCTGGAGGGGTACGAAAGCGCCCTGCAAAGCCGCCTAAGTTGTCCAATTCTGGGCAACCCCGCTCAGGCGGTGATGGGAAGAGAGTGGTTTTTTGACACAAATTTTCACCTGAACGCTTCCGGCGCGGTGGTGAATACCGCTGTCCTGGCCGGGGAGCTGAAGCAGGCGTTGGGCGTCCCCGGGCCGGTGGATATTGCCCTGCCGGAGCCGCCGCCTATGGCGGGGGCGGAGGCGGGGGACGGTGACAACCGGGACGGGGAGTGCTTCTTCTATGAGCCGGACGGGGACGGCCTGCGCATCGTTGGGCTGACGGAGGAGGGCCGGAGCCGGGAGCGGCTCGTCCTGCCGGTGAGCCGGGACGGCGTGCCCGTCATCAGCCTCGCCCCGGAGACGCTGGCCGGAAATACCCGCGTCCGGGAGGTGGTGGTACAGAGCAACCTCCGGGGGCTTGAGGACGGCTCCTTTGACGGCTGCGCCGCGCTGGAGCGGCTGGTGCTGGACCAGCCCGCCCCGGAGGGGTGCCCGGTGGGGACGGGGCTGCTGGAGGGGACAGACGCGCTGGTGTATGTCCCCGCGAGGCGGCTGAGCGCCTACCGTACCAATTACTTTTGGGCGAGCTACGCCGCCCGCATCCGGGAGGACAGCGGGGCGGTCCAGCTCCCCGGTCCCGTCCCCTCCGCTCCGCCGGTGGGTTCCGGGCCGTCCATCCGCTATGAGGGCAACGGCGGCACGCTGAAGCGCTGGGCGGGAGACGCGGTGGAGCTGGCCATGGACAACGCCCATCTGCGGGTGAACACTGCCCAGGGCACGGGCTATTTCCACCGGGAGGGGTATGTCCTCACCGGGTGGAACACCCGGCCGGACGGCGGCGGGGAGGCCGTAGGCCTGGGCAGCCGGGTCCAGCGCCGGGAGGGGCTTACCCTCTACGCCCAGTGGGCCCAGGCGGCCCCGGAGGAGGCGTTTTCCTATGAGCTCCGGGAGGGGCAGGCGTGGATTACCGGGTATTCTGGCGAATTCCCCCGGTGTGTGATTCCGGAGGAGCTGGGCGGCGCGCCGGTGCGGGGGGTCCGCGCCGGGGCGTTCCAGGATGAGGTGTTTGACGCGCTGGTGCTGCCACCCACGGTGTACACGGTGGAGGAGGGGGCGTTCCGCCGCTGTACGGTGGGGGAGGTCATCCTGTTTGACACCCTCCGGGAGATCTCAGACGGGAGCTTCGCGGACTGCCAAGGGCTGAGGACGCTCCGCGTGAACGCCGCCACAAGCCCCGTATATAGCGGCAGCTACTTTGACACCTTTTCCGACAAATACGACTGGCTGCTCTCCCTGGGAGGACAACAAAAGCTGGTGCTCTTTTCCGGCTCGTCGGGGCGGTACGGCTATGACAGCCCCGCCCTGGCCGCCGCCTTTCCGGATTATATGCCCGCCAACATGGGGGTGTACGCCTACACCAACGCCCTGCCCCAGCTGGAGCTGATTTTGGGGCTGACGGAGGAGGG
>CAJULZ010000146.1 GCA_910587205.1 uncultured Oscillospiraceae bacterium | reverse complement strand
TTCAGACGTGTGCTCTTCCGATCTCTCCTCCGCCTCCATCTCCTCCATGCCGAACTCCTCCTCTAATGCCATGGACAGGTCCACCAGATCCACGGAGTCGGCGCCCAGGTCATCCACAAATGCGGTGTCGGCGGTGACGCTGTCAGGCTCCACGCCAAATTGTTCGGCGATCAGCGCGCACAGTTTTTCAAACATTTTGCAGCAGCTCCTTCTATGTGGCTTTGAACACATACATAATAGGGGCTTTACGCCCTGCTGTCAATAGTCTTTTAACATTTTTTTGGGAATGCCGTCAAGCAGATCCCGGCCCTATTCCCCATCCTTTACCGCCGGCTTCACCGGCAGCCGCATATGGGCCACATTTTCCGTAATATCTTCAATAATCCCTGAACGGGTGAACTCCACCGCCTGACGGACGGCGTTCTTCATGGCGTAGCCGTCGGACGAGCCGTGGGCCTTGATCACCGGCTTGGAGATGCCAACCAGGGCAGTTCCCCCCACCTCTCCGGAATCCATCAGCCTCTTGAACGCCTTGATGCCGTCCTTCACCAGCAGGGCGGCAATTTTGCTGCGCAGGTTGCGCATAAACATCTTCTTGATCTCCCGTCCCAAGAACAGCCCGGCGCCCTCCATGGTTTTAAGGAAGATGTTGCCGGAATAACCGTCCGCGACAATGACATCCACGGCCCCCTCCACCGCTTCCCGGGCCTCTACATTGCCCACGAAGTTGATTCGGCCCTCCTCACCGGCCTTCTTCAGCAACTTATACGTCTCCTGCTGAAGCGCAGTGCCTTTGGAGGGTTCCGCCCCGATGTTCAGCAGCCCAACCTTTGGTTCAGGCCGCCCCAAAACCCGTTCTGCGTAATAGCTGCCCATAAAGGCAAACTGGAGCAGGAACTCCGGCGTACCCTCGGCGGTGGCCCCGCAGTCCACCAGCACCGCGCCGCCCCCGCCCGTGGGCACCACCGGGGCCATGGCTGCCCGGCGGATGCCCTTGATACGCTTGACCAGCAGCGTCGCCGCCGCCAGCAGCGCCCCTGTGGACCCGGCGGACACAAACGCGTCCCCCTCCCCGGACTTCACCATGTTCAGCCCCACCGTCAAGGAGGAGTCCTTTTTCTCCTTGAACGCCGTGGCGGGGTTGTCGCACATCTCTACCACCTGGTCGGCGTGGGTGATGGACAGACCCTGGGGCAGCTCCGCCACCCCCTCATTGTGGACAGCCTTCAGGATCTCCTCCCCCCGGCCCACCAAAACGACCTCAATCCCGTATTCCTTCACCGCCTGCAAAGCGCCCTGCACCGGGGCCTGAGGCGCGTTGTCTCCGCCCATGGCGTCCACGATAATCCGCATTTCGTCGGCCTCCCTTTATAATCTCTCTTTCAAAGCATCGATCATCGCCAGCGAGCGCTGGGACAGCTCCGCATTTTTGTTCCGCTTTCCCTTTACCTTGTGATCCAGCGGAGGCATAATGCCGAAATTGATATTCATGGGCTGGAAATCCGTCACGCCCTCGTTACTCACATACAGCGCCAGCGCCCCAACGGCCGTCTCCCGGGGAAAGTCCAGCGGGGGCTGCCCGCCCAACCGCCTGGCTATCTCTACCCCCGCCAAAAAGCCGGAGGCGGTGGATTCCACATACCCCTCCACCCCGGTGATCTGCCCGGCAAAGGCGATCTGTTCCTTCCCCCGCACCCGGTAGTACCGGTCCAGCAACCGGGGCGAGTCTAAATACGTATTGCGGTGCATCACCCCGTAGCGCACATATTCCGCGTTTTTCAGCGCCGGGATCATGGAAAACACCCGCTTCTGCTCCCCCCACTTCAAATGGGTCTGGAATCCTACCAGGTTGTAAAGGGTGCCCTGCGCGTTGTCCCGCCGCAGCTGTACCACAGCGTAGGGCTCCCGCCCTGTCCCGGGATCCGGCAGACCCTTGGGTTTCAACGGCCCGAATGAGAGAGTCTGCACCCCCCGGCGGGCCATCACCTCCACCGGCATACAGCCCTCGAACACACACTTGTCCTCAAACCCGTGAACCTCCGCCTCCTCAGCAGAGCACAGCTCCCTCCAAAAGGCCAGATATTCCTCCTCGCTGAGGGCGCAGTTGATATAGTCCGCCGTCCCCCTGCCGTATCGGGAGCCAAACCAGGCGTGGTCCATATCGACGCTCTCAAAGGTCACGATGGGGGCCGCCGCATCAAAAAAGTTCAGGTAGCTGTTTCCCGGGAACAACCCGGCGATAGCCTGGGACAACGCGTCCGAGGTCAAAGGGCCGGAGGCAATCACCACCTCCCCCTCCGGGATGGACGTGACCTCCCCCTCCGCCACTGTGATGTTGGAGCAGCTCCGGATCGCGTCCGTCACGGCCTGCGAAAACCCTTCCCGGTCCACAGCCAGCGCCCCGCCCGCTTCCACTCTTGTCCTATCGGCACAGCGCAGAATCAGCGAGCCGCATCGACGCAGCTCCTCTTTCAACAGCCCCACGGCGTTCTCCAGCTGGTCGGAGCGCAGGGAGTTGGAGCACACCAGCTCGGCAAAGCCGGGGCTGTGGTGGGCGGGGGTCATCTTTTGGGGCTTCATCTCCCACAACGTCACTTCAATGCCCCGCTGGGCAAGCTGCCAGGCGCACTCGCACCCTGCCAGCCCCGCGCCAATGACCGTTACGTCCATAGGCGCCCTCCTTTCCCGCGTTTCACGCGAAACATCAGTTTCAATCCTTGGGGTCATCCGTGCGTCCAACCAGATAGTCGATGGTCACACCGTAGAAGTCGGCAAGGGCAATCAAAGCATTGATTGATGGTTCCGTTGTTTCACTTTCATAAAACTGATACCCGCGAATTTTTACGCCCATTAGCTCTGCTAATTCCTTTTGCGGAACCTTCCGCTCTTTCCTCAGCATCTTCATGCGTTCGCCGTACATCTTTTGTCTCCTCTCTCTTGACATGTTAACTTATAACATGTATAACAAGCGCGTTATAAATCAACATGTTTTGGAGCTGATCCTTATGACCGCTGCAATGGAAGTTCTTTTTCATTACGCCCTGGAAACAATGGAAGAACCCCTTCTCCTGGCCCAACCCGGATATAAAAACGTCCGGTACTACGTGAACAGCTAGGAAAAATGCCTCCGCGCCATGCTGGACGACGAGGCCAAGCAATGCCTGGACGCCCTTCTGGATGAACGCAGCCTGCTTCGGGTCTTTGAGAATGAGGCCCTATTCCGCGCCGGATTCCAAACCGCCATGGGGCTGAACCGCTGATTTACTCCACCGCCTTTTTCGTGGGCTTCTTGGCTACAGTTTTCTTGGCGGCTGCGGTCTTTTTCGCGGCGGTTTTCTTGGTGGAGGCTGCTTTTTTTGCCGTGGTTTTCTTTGCCGCCGTCTTTTTCGCGGCGGGCTTTTCCGCGGGCTCTGCGCCCTCCCCTTCCACGGCGGCCTCCGATTTCTTCTTGTACCCGCCCCGCTTGTCCTCCGGGAGGAAGTTGGAGCACTCCGGGTTGATGCAGAATGGTTTTTTGAACCCCCGCCCGGACAGCTTAAACATCGTCTGGCCGCAGATGGGGCAGTTGTCCTTGACGGGCACATCCCAGGTCATAAATTCGCACTTTTTCCGCTCGTCCTTGCTGTTCAGGTGTTCGCAGCAATAATAGGTGTACTGCTTGCCGCTCTTTTTACTTACGCCGGTGCGCTTCACCAGGCGGCTGCCGCACTGGGGGCAGCGCCCGGGCATCTCCACCACCAGCGGCTTGGTGAACGTGCACTCCGGCCAGCCGGGGCAGGCCAGGAACCGCCCGAACCGCCCGGATTTGACTACCAGGTTGCGCCCGCACAGGTCGCATACCTCCTCGGACACCTCATCGGGAACCTTAATGCGCTCGCCGTCCAGCTCGCTTTCCGCCTTTTTCAGCTCGGCCTCAAAGCCGCCGTAAAACTCACCCATCAGCTGCTTCCAGGCAACCTCGCCGGTCTCCACCTTGTCCAGACGGCTTTCCATCTGGGCGGTAAAGTCGGCATCCACGATGTCGGGGAATTTATCCTTCATTAGCCCCGTTACCACCTCCCCCAACGGGGTGGGACGCAGGTATTTGCCTTCCTTCACCACATACTCCCGGCTGGTGATGGTGGAGATGGTGGGGGCGTAGGTGGACGGGCGGCCCACCCCCTTTTCCTCCAAGGCTTTGATCAAAGTGGCCTCGGTAAACCGGGCGGGGGGCTGGGTAAAATGCTGGCCGGGGGCCAGGCCGTTGAGCCGCAGGGCCTCCCCCTCCCTCAGATCGGGCAAGGGGGACTGGGGAGCCTCGTCGTCCTCGTCCCGGCTCTCCTCATACACGGCGGTAAAGCCCGAAAACTTGATAGACGAATGGCTCGCCCGGAAGCGGTACCCGGCGGACTCCACCTCAATGGACACGCTGTCATACACAGCCCCCGCCATTTGACAGGCCAGGAACCGACTCCAGATCAGCTTGTACAGGCGGTACTGCTCAGAGGTGAGGCTTTTTTTCACATCCTCCGGGGTCAGGTTCACATCGGATGGGCGGATGGCCTCGTGGGCGTCCTGGGCGTTTCCCTTGGACTTGAAGCGCCGGGTCTTTTCCGGGTAGTACTGCCCGCCATACCGGGCCAGGATAAAGCCCTTTGCCGCGGCCAACGCCTCCTCCGACAGACGCAGGGAATCGGTACGCATATAGGTGATGAGGCCCACGGTACCCACGCCCTCAATGTCCACCCCTTCGTAGAGCTGCTGGGCAACGGACATGGTGCGCCGCGGAGTCATATTCAGCTTACGGGACGCCTCCTGCTGGAGGGTAGACGTGATAAACGGCGGGGCCGGGGCGCGGTTTTTATCCTGGCGCTTCACGCTTTTCACCGTGAAGGGGGCCCCTTCCACAGCGCCCACAACCTCCCGCATCTCCGCCTCGCTGCCCAGCTCCATCCGTTTGTCCCGGCCATAGAACTCCGCTTTGAACTGCCCAACATTGGGGGCGATCCGGGACAGGTCCGCGGTGATGGACCAGTACTCCTTGGGCTGGAACGCGCGGATCTCCTCCTCCCGCTCCACCGCCAGGCGGGTGGCCACCGACTGCACCCGGCCCGCGGACAGCCCCCGGCGGATCTTCTTCCATAGCAGGGGGGAAAGCTGGTACCCCACAATGCGGTCCAGCACCCGGCGGGCCTGCTGGGCGTCCACCAGGTCCTGGTCGATATCCCGGGGGCTGGCGATGGATTCCTTCACCACCTTCTGGGTAATCTCGTTGAACGTCACCCGGCAGGTTTTCTCCTTGGGCACCCCCAGCACGCTCTGGAGGTGCCAGGAGATGGCCTCCCCTTCCCGGTCAGGGTCGGTGGCCAGGAAAACCTTCTCGCTGGCCTTGGCGGCCTTGCGCAAGTCCCGGATCACATCGCCCTTATCTTTAATATCCTGGTATTCCGGCTCGAAGGTCGCCACATCCACCCCCAGCGTGCTCTTGGGCAGATCCCGGATGTGGCCCATGGACGCCTTCACCTGATAGCCTGGGCCCAGGTATTTCCCAATGGTTTTCGCCTTCGCAGGCGACTCCACAATCACCAAATTCGTCTTTGCCATAGTTTTCGACTACTCCATTTTCAGTTTGACCGCGGCGCGGAAGCGCTTCCCGCCCTCCTCCGCCACGTAGCCCTGGATTTGCAGCAGAGTCAGGGCAGACAGTACCCGCCGGGCAGGGATCTGGATGCGCTCAACCAGGTCGTCGGCCCGCAGTACAGCGTCATCCAGGGCCAGCAGCACCTCCCGCTGGTC
>CAJULZ010000145.1 GCA_910587205.1 uncultured Oscillospiraceae bacterium | reverse complement strand
CTTGGTTCAAAAAAGCCGCGCTCAGCGTGGCGAAAAGACTTTTTCGACACGCTGACCGGGGCGGCGCGTATGCGCCGCCCCGGTTTCCGTTTCCCCATTTGGATTCAGCCGGACAGCAGGATGCGGTCGTTGTCCAGATCCTCGCCCGTCCCCGCGCGGAACCGGCGCAGCAGGCCGTCCACCGTCATGCCCGCCCGCTCCTCGCCGGATACGTCCAGCACAATCCGTCCGTCCGCCATCATCAGCGTGCGGTTTCCCAGCTCCAGCGCCTGTTTCATGTTGTGGGTCACCATCAGGCAGGTGATGCGGTTCTCCGCCGCAATATGCCGGGTGAGCTCCAGCACCTTCTCCGCCGTGGCCGGGTCCAGCGCCGCCGTGTGCTCGTCCAGCAGCAGCAGCTTGGGCGTCACCAGCGTCGCCATGAGCAGCGTCAGCGCCTGCCGCTGGCCTCCGGACAGCAGGCCCACCGGCTGGCGCATCCGGTCCTCCAGGCCCATGCCCAGCAGCTTCAGCTTTTCCCCGAAGAATTCTTTATCCTTCCTGGTGATCCGGCTGAAGGGGGCTTTGCCCTGGGCCGAACGGAGATAGGCCAGGGCTAAGTTTTCCTCAATGGTCATGGACGGCGCGGTGCCCCGCAGGGGGTCCTGGAACAGCCGCCCGATCATCCGGCTGCGCTTAAAATCGGGGACGAACGTGATATCCCGCCCGTCCAGGGCGATGGAACCGCTGTCCACCACGAAGCTGCCCGCCACCGCATTGAGCAGGGTAGATTTCCCCGCCCCGTTGGAGCCGATAATGGAGACAAAATCCCCCGGTTCCAGGTGGAGGGACAAGTGGGACAGGGCCGTTTTTTCGTTGACCGTACCCGGGTTGAAGGTTTTGGAAATATCCCGTAGGTCCAGCATCTCAGCCCACCCCTTTCCGGCTTGCGGACAGCTTCCGCTTTTGGAGCCCCGCGCCCGCTTTGATGGCGGGGGCGGAGATGGCCAGCGCCACCACTCCCGCCGTGGCCAGCTTCAGGCACTCCACCGGTACCACCTTGGTGTACAGCACCGCCGCGTACAAAAACCGGTAGATTACCGAGCCCACCATCACCGCAATGATGCCCTTGCCGATGCTGCGCCGCCCCAGCACCGTCTCGCCGATGATAAGGCAGGCCAGGCCGATGACCACGATGCCCGTGCCCATGTTGATGTCCACCGTCTTTTGGGCCTGGCCCACCACCGCTCCGGACAGGGCGGTGAGGGCGTTGGCTGCGCACAGCCCCACCGTCACCGTATACGCCGGGTTTACCGACGACGCCCGCACCATGTCCCGGTTGTCCCCGGTGGCCCGTATGCTCAGCCCCAGCCGCGTGCCCAGAAACAGGTACAGCACCGCCCCGGACAGCACCGTGATCCCGGCGGACAGCAGCAGCTCATGCCACTCCCCCAGCACGCCGGGGAACGCGTCCCGGGCCAGGGTAAACACCGTGTCCGCTTTCAGCAGGCTGGCGTTGGACCGGCGGCCCATGGCGAAGAAATTCACCGTGTACAGCCCCGTGTTGGTGATGATGCCTGCCAGGATGGACGGCGCCCCCAGGCGGGTCTGCAAAAACGCGGTGACAAAGCCCGCGCACGCCCCGGCCAGCATGGCCGCCGGGATGGCCAGCAGCGGGTGGCCCGCCGCCGTCAGCGTCACCGACACCGCCGCCCCCAGCACAAAACAGCCGTCGGTGGTCAGGTCGGCCACGTCCAGGATCCGGTAGCTCAGAAACAGCGCCATGGCCACCAGGGCGTACTGGAAGCCCAGCTCTAAGGCGGTCTGGGAAATTAACAGGATAGAGCCCATGGGATTGCCGCTCCTCTCGTGCGCCCGCCCCCGGCCAGGGCCGGGGGCTGCGGCGCGTTACAGTTTCCGGAAAACATCCAGATAGTGGTTGGACGCGCCCACCAGGTCGGGCCGCTCGCAGGTGGCGAAGTGGTAGCGCAGATACCAGCCGTACAGCTCGCGGTCCATCCCGTCAATGGTCTGAGCCATGTAGCCCGTGGCCATGTCCGTGCCCACAAAGTGCAGGCGCTCCGCGGGCAGGCCTTCCATCAGCGCGTCGATGTCCTCCCGGCGGTGCAGGGCGAACACCTCCGCCGGGGTGGAAGCCAGCTTGAAGGTCTCCGGGTCCACCAGCGCCTGATACCGGGGGTCCTTCAGCATCCCCTTGCCGAAGCAGAACTGGATGGCGGTGGCGTCGCTGCCGCAGTAGGCGGCGAACACCACCCCGCCCGGCCTCGTCACCCGGAGGGCCTCCGTCAGCGCCTTTTTCTGCTCCTCCACCGTGTACAGGTGGTACATGGGGCCCAGCAGAAGGGTGATGTCATAGGTATTATCCCCGAACCCGGACAAGTCCAGCGCGTTGCCCTGCCGGACGCTCACCGGCTCGCCGGGGAGGGTGTTCTGTTGAAACACTTCTATATTATGTCCCAGCAGCTCCACCGCGTCCACAGCGTACCCCTTCCGGGCCAGCGCGTGGGAGTAGCGGCCCGTCGCGGCCCCGATCTCCAGGATGCGGCTGTCCGGTTTCAGATACTTCTCCACGTACCGCATGGTGGTGAGATACTCCACCATGCCGTGACGGCTTGTCAGCCGGTCGTCCTCATCGTGAATCTCATAAAATTCTCTTAAATAGTCCTGTTCCATTTCTGACCACCTTTCGCTGCCGGGTTACAAACGCTGTATGACACACAGCGTTTGTAACGGGTTCAAGCTCTTTTTCGGTTTCTTTTTCTTTCGAGAAAAGGAACTCACTCCTCGGTGGTCTGTACCTCCACCACCGTGCCCATGCCGCTGAACATGGAGTAGTCGATGCCCAGGGCCGCCGCCGTCTCGGTGTTCACCGTGATGATGCCGCCGTCCATCAGGTAGAAGTCCTCCATGCCGTCCATCCCCGCCGTGATGGCCTCGTAGGCCAGGTCCGCCGTGCGGGCCCCCAGGTCGGTGTAGTTCACGCCGCAGGTGGCAAATGCCCCGTTGCGCACAAAGGAGTCCGCCCCGGTGTAGTGGGGTATGCCCGCCGCAGCCAAGTCCTCGTAGATGGCCAGCTCCGCCGCCATGATCTTGTTGTCCGTGGGGGTGAAGATGGCGTCCACCCCAGCTGCGATCAGCGCCGCCGCCGCCGCCACCACCTCGTCGTTGGAGTTGGCCGTCTGCTCCACATAGGGGGTGTTCTCCATGTCCAGGTAGGCCTTGGCGTCCGCGATGGGGGTGGCCGAGTTGGGCTCGGACAGGGAGTACAGCAGGCCCACCTTGGACACCTCCGGGTTCTGGGCCACCATCATGTCCAGGATGAACTTGGTGTTCAGCGCGTCGCTGGTGCCCGTCACGTAGTCAATGCCCGTCAGCCCCGCCGCCTCCGGGTCGGAGATGGCCGCGTACACCACCGGGGTCTTGGTCTCCTCCGCGCACAGGGCGGAGATCTGCGCCGCCGTGGTGGCGATGGGGATGATGGCGTCCACCTTGTCCGCGATGGCCTGGTCGGCCAGCTGCTTCAGCACCGTCTGGTCGTCCTGGCCGGAGGTGATAGTGTATTTGATGGTCACGTTCTTCTCGGCGGCAAGCTGGTCCAGACGGGCCGCCACCGCGCCCGCAATCTCGTCCAGGGAGGCGTGGTCCAGCTGCTTGATGATGGCCACGGTGTACTCCGCCGTGTCGCCGGAGGGCTGCCGGCTCTCCGGGGCCTGGGTGCCGGGATTTGGGGACTGGGGATCCTGCGTCTCCCCGTTGGAGCACGCGCACAGGGACAGGGTGAGGGCCGCCGCCGCGGCCAGGGCAAAGAGTTTCTTCAAGGTGTTGTGTTTTTTCATGGTGTGTTCCTCCAAATTATGTGATTTTGAGTGGCAGATGTAGGCCCCGGTTTGCCGCTCCGGGAACCAATAAAAAAAGCCTCTGCCCCATACATGGGACAAAAGCCATTGCTTCTGCGATACCACCCAAATTGACGTTATAAACGTCCGCTCGCTTACGCGTACCATCATACGCGCCCCGATGGATAACGGGTGGGATACCCGTCGGTCCCTACTTGGCCGCTCTTGGCTGTTCGGTCCGCCCTCCGGAGGCCATTCGCCGACCGCTCGCCGCCCCGTTCCCACCATCGGGGGCTCTCTGTAAGGTCTGCCGCGCCGGGTACTTCTCTCCGTCACTGGTTTGAGCTGTTTGATTGTTGTGCCTTATTATACGCAGCAAGGCCCCGGTTGTCAACCCCTTTTTCCGGGAAATTTTTACCGCGTTAAAGCGGGAAAGCCGCCCAACGCCCCACAGCGAAGCAGCGCCCGCGCCAAAAAGCGCGGGCGCCGCCCCGGTTCGAAACATGGAGGAGTAGGTTGGACGGATAGTTTGTCTCCGCTAACTCTTGGAATAGGATAGCATAGACTAACCGGTTTGTCAAGGGGATTTTCGCAAAAACTGGGGCAAGCCCCCCCTTGACACCTTTTCGGGGCCGTGATAATATATTAAAGCGTGACAACCAAAAATATCGCGATGAACGCGCGGGGGATTTCCCCCGCAGTAGCCCGGTTTTGGAACTGTCAGAGAGGGGCCGCCATCGGCTGAAAGCGGCCCTCGGGGAGGATCCGGGCGAAATGCAAGCGGGAGCGAGGGGGATGCGGACGCCCCCCGTCCGGCCACGTCACGGCCATTGAGCGAAAAACGAGAGTGGAACCGCGGTTTTGCCGCCTCTCATGCCCCTGCCGGGCGTGGGAGGTTTTTTATTTGGACAAGGAGGAACTTTTTCTATGACCCGATTGGGTGAGACCCTGCGGGCCTACCAGGCCCGAGACCCCGCCGCCCGGAGCAGGCTGGAAATTTTCTTGCTCTACCCCGGCGTGCACGCCACCCTTTACCACAGGCTCGCGCATTTCCTGTACCGGCGCCGGCTGAAATTCCTGGCCCGGTGCGTCTCCCAGTGGAGCCGGTTCTGGACGGGGATCGAGATCCACCCCGGCGCGAAAATAGGCCGGCGGCTGGTCATCGATCACGGCATGGGCATCGTCATCGGCGAGACCGCCGAGGTGGGGGACGACTGCCTCATCTACCACGGCGTCACCCTGGGGGGCACCGGCAAGGACCAGGGCAAGCGCCACCCCACCATCGGCAGCAACGTGCTCATCTCCACGGGCGCCAAGGTGCTGGGTCCCTTCAAGGTGGGGGACAACGCCCGCATCGCCGCCAACGCCGTGGTGCTCTCCGAGGTGCCCCCGGATGCCACCGCCGTGGGCATCCCCGCCCAGATCGTGCGCATCGCCGGGCGCGCCACCCACTACGCCGACGAGGTGGACCAGACCAGCGTGAAAAACCCCACGCTGGAAAAGCTGGCCGCCCTGTCCGCCCGGATGGAGGCGCTGGAGAAGCTGCTGGATGAGAAGCGCGGAGCCGTTGTGAGCAGCGGGGATGGAGCGAAGTGAAGGCAAAAGCCCAAGAAGGGCCGGAGGCCCGGATGGGTTTTGCCTGAATCGGAGCGAAGCCGCGCGTCGCGAACAGGCGCAGCGTGACAACATATGAAACCGAGGAGGACAACACCATGTATCTTTACAATTCCGCCACCCACAAGAAAGAGGAGTTCAAAACCCACATCCCCGGCCGGGTGGAGATGTACACCTGCGGCCCCACCGTCTACCACTTTGCCCACATCGGCAACCTGCGCTCCTACATCATGGAGGACGCGCTGGAAAAATTCCTGCGGTACGAGGGCTATGACGTGAACCGGGTGATGAACATCACCGACGTGGGCCATCTGGCCTCCGACGCCG
>CAJULZ010000144.1 GCA_910587205.1 uncultured Oscillospiraceae bacterium | reverse complement strand
ATAGAGGGGGGTTCCTAAGGACTCCAAGGATGCAGCCGAAGGCACTTGGCGGCGTTTTTGGTGTTTTCTTTTGTTCAGGGAAATCCAAGACAGCGGCACGGCGAAAAATGTTTAAAAAGTGGCAGAAATGATTTGACATTCTCGCCGTTATTTAGTATAATACTACTCGTGCCATTATGCGAGGTGTGCCATGAAACTGGATTTGAAGCATGTAGCTCAAGAGCCTAGTGCAGTCCTTCCGTTCGACTTTGAGTTAGATCTATCTCAGGTGGAGTGGAATGGGATAAGGCCCTTTTCCCATAGCATCCATGTGGAGGGCAGGGTACGGAATATGGCGGGTGCCATGTTGCTGAACGCCCGGCTGGGCAGCGTGCTGTCGCTGGTTTGTGACCGGTGTGCCAGACCTTTTGAGCGGGAAAAAGCGGTGGAATATGAAACCTTATTGGCCATGGAACTGGCTAATGAGGAGAGTGATGACATCGTCCTGCTGGACAAGGATGGGGTACTGGAACTGGACGGGCTAATGCAGGAGATATTCCTCCTCGAAATGGACACAAAAAACCTGTGCTCCGAGGATTGTAAGGGCCTTTGCTCCGGCTGCGGTGTGGACTTAAACCGTGAGCCCTGCCGCTGCAAGAAGGAGATTGACCCCAGGCTGGCCAAGCTGGCACAGTTATTGGAGGATCAGGGCTCGAAAGAGTGAGTTGTCTGTCCGCGGACATTGACCGATAAGGAGGTGTCAAAATGGCCGTCCCTAAAAGCAAGGTATCCAAGCAACGCAGGAATAAGCGCCGCAGTTCCGTGTGGAAGCTGGAGACCCCCGGTATCAACACCTGCCCCAAGTGCGGTACTGTTACCCTGCCCCACCGCATTTGCAAAAACTGCATGACCTACAATGGCCGTGAGGTTGCTGCCACCGAAAAGTGAGGAAAGCGATATCGAAGAAAGCTGCCGCGGTTGCGGCAGCTTTTTTGTTACTACCGTCCTGAGAAATTTCTTGTTTCCCCTATCTTTTTTTGAAAAAATTTGGTATACTATTTTCAATTGTCCATATATGCTGTTTTTGCGGCCTATATGAATGTAATCAGCGTCTTGGCCTATTTGCCTGAGCGGATCGGAGGGATTATTCATGGCAAAGCCCCTGGTGGCTATTGTTGGCCGTCCTAATGTGGGTAAATCCATGCTCTTTAATAAACTTACTGGGAAGCGGCTATCTATTGTGGAGGACACTCCAGGGGTTACGCGGGACCGGCTGTACGCTGAGGCGGAGTGGCGGGGCCGCACCTTTGACCTGGTGGATACCGGTGGTATTGAGCCGGGAACTGATAACCAGATCTTGTCGTTTATGCGGGAACAGGCGGAAATTGCCATTGCTGCCGCCACTGTGATTGTATTTGTGTGCGATATCCGCACGGGTATGACTGCCGCAGATCAGGAGGTGGCCGGGATGCTACAGCGGTCCCGGAAGCCTGTGGTGCTGGCGGTAAATAAGATGGACTCTATAGGGCATACAGATCCAGACATCTACGAATTTTACAACCTGGGGTTGGGAGATCCGTATCCTGTATCTGCTGTCCATGGCCACGGAACCGACGACTTATTAGATGCCTGCTTTAACTTTTTCCCCCCAGAGGAAACAGAAGAGGATGAAGACGAGGTGGTGAAGGTGGCCATTATCGGCAAACCTAATGTCGGCAAGTCTTCGCTGGTGAATCGCATCCTGGGGCAGGAGCGGGTTATTGTCTCGGATATTGCGGGAACTACACGGGATGCTGTGGATAGTTATTTTGAAAATGAACAGGGGAAATATCTTATCATTGATACCGCGGGAATGCGGAAAAAGTCTAAAGTAGATGACAGGGTAGAAAAGTTTTCTGTTCTGAGGGCTACTATGGCGATTGAGCGCAGCGATGTATGCCTCATTATGATTGACGCCCAGGAGGGGGTCACGGAGCAGGATACTAAAGTGGCTGGGTTGGCTCACGAAGCGGGCAAAGCCTGCGTTATTGTGGTGAATAAGTGGGATGCCATTGAGAAGGATGGAAAAACCATGCAGCGCATGGAGGAGGATGTGCGCCGTGATTTGAGCTATATGACCTATGCTCCGGTATTATTCATCTCCGCACTGACCGGGCAGCGGGTGGAGCGGTTGTTCGATTTGATTGACAATGTTGTAAACCAGGCGGCTATGCGCATCCCAACTGGCATACTAAACCAAGTGCTTGCGGATGCCCAGGCCAGAGTTCAGCCCCCCACGGATAAGGGGCGGCGGCTAAAGATCTACTATATGACCCAGATCGGGGTGAAACCGCCCCATTTTGTAATCTTTTGCAATGATGCACGGCTGTTTCATTTTTCTTACCAGCGCTATTTGGAAAACCAGATCCGAGGCACCTTCGGCCTGACGGGGACGCCTGTGCGTATTACCATCCGGCAGAAGGGCGATAAGGAGGATTTGTGATGTTGTCTCGTTTTATTGTCGCATCTGGTGTCAGCCTGGGGTGGTTGGCTGTGGCTGCTGTAGGTGTCGCCGTAGTAGCTTACTGTTTGGGTTGTTTTAATGGTGCAGTGGTGGTATCCCGCTATATCCTCCGTGACGATGTGCGGAACCATGGCAGCGGAAATGCTGGCCTGACTAATTTTTACCGTGTGTTTGGCGGCCCGCTGACCGCAGTGGTGATCTTGTCCGACGTGGTGAAGGCGGTGGCTGCCGTCCTGTTTGCTGTTTTTATTGCGGGGCATATCTCACCAGAACTGGTTACGTTAGCAAAATATTGGGCGGGGACATTTTGCCTGCTGGGTCATATGTACCCGTGTACGTTCCAGTTTCGAGGTGGGAAGGGCATCCTATCCGGCGGCGCCATTGCCCTTATGATCGATTGGCGGGTGGCGCTGGTGGTATGGGGAGGATTTGTTATTCTGGCCGTGGCGACGCGATATGTATCCCTTGGCTCGTGCTGGGCCGGGTTTTCCTTCCCCTTTGTATCCGGGTTTGTATACCAGGATTCACTTGTCACCTTGCTGTCTGTTTTTGTGGGAGGGTTGATTCTTTGGAAGCACCGAGGAAATATTGTGCGCATTCTTAAGGGCACGGAATCCAAATTTACTATCCACAAGAAAGCTCTATCGCAGATACAGGAAGTTGAGGCAGAGGGGGATGCATCCGAAGGTGGCAAAGAAAGGGGTATCATTCAAGAACAATTGGAAGAGGAGGCCTCGGTGGAACCGGCTTTGGATGTACCGAGTCGAGAAGATCCGGATGCAAAGGGAGGGGATAAGGAATGAGGACGGCTGTAATTGGAAGCGGTGCCTGGGGTACCGCCCTGGCGCTGGCACTGCTGGGAAATGGGCACGAGACGGTGCTGTGGAGTTATACAGAGCAGGAGAGTACTATCTTGCAGGAGAAACGGGGAAACCCCATGTTGCCTGGGATAACGCTTCCAGATGAACTCGTGCTTACTGCGGATTTGGACTGTGCAAAGGGCTGTGGAGCAGTGGTGTTGGCTACGCCGTCCTTTGCAGTGCGGGCTACCGCTCGACGGCTTGGGGAGAAGTTGGACCCTGGCACGCCTGTAATTCTGGTATCCAAAGGGATCGAGAGGGAGAGTGCACGATTGCTCCATCAGGTTGTAGAGGAGGAAATCGGCGGGTTTTGTCCGGTAGTGGTGCTGTCTGGACCTTCCCATGCGGAGGAGGTGGGCCGGGGGGTACCTACAGCAGTGGTGGTGGCCTGTGAAAATCACCCCGCTGCTGAGTTGGCCCAGGACATATTTATGAGCCGGTCTTTGCGAATCTACACTTCGCCGGATATTATTGGGGTAGAGATTGGTGCGGCGTTGAAAAATGTTATTGCCCTGTGTGCAGGCTGTTGTGATGGTATGGGCTGTGGCGACAATACAAAAGCAATGCTTATGACCCGGGGACTGACAGAAATTGCCCGACTGGGGGTGGCCCTGGGAGCGCGAAAAGAGACTTTTGCGGGGCTGGCCGGAGTGGGGGATCTGATTGTTACCTGCACTTCCATGCACTCCCGCAATCGGCGGGCAGGTATCCTGATTGGCCAAGGGAAACCAGCTCAGGAGGCTATTGCGGAACTGGGTGGGGCGGTAGTCGAGGGCTATTATGCTGCTGCCAGCGCCAAAGACTTGGCTGATCGGGCGGGGGTGGAGATGCCTATTACGACTGGAGCCTATGAAGTATTATATGAGGGAGCGGATCCCCGGAGAGTATTGGAGCAGCTCATGAGCAGGGCCCGGCGGGGTGAGCTGGAAGCCGAGGAGAGCTGGATATAATGGGGCTGAAGTCTACCGTGGTACTGTGGACGGGCAAGGGAAACGGTCAAGTATGGGAAGGGTAAACCCATGCCGGCAAAAAACCGGACCCCGCGCTTTCGCACGGGGTCCGATCTGCTTCCTTATGGAATTACACGGCGCGGGTGACCTTGCCGGAGCGGAGGCAGCGGGTGCACACATAGACGTGTTTGGGAGCGCCGTCCACCACAGCCTTGACGCGCTTGACGTTGGGCTTCCAGGGGCGGTTGGAGCGGCGGTGAGAATGGGACACCTGAATGCCGAAATTCACGCCCTTGCCGCAGAACTCGCATTTGGCCATATTGACTAACCTCCTTGCTGCTTGGAATAGTGCAAACGATAACTTCATTATACTATCATAGAAAGCTGGAAAAATCAAGTGTGAATTTGAGGAATCTCCTATTTTTTTCAGTAAGAGAGTATGGTATAATTACATACAGGCCGTGCGTTGTGCGACGGTACTGAGGAATGGGGGTGGCCGTGGTGGCGGAACGGATGGGTATCAAGCTTGGGACAATTATTGATAACTTTCATTTAAATGTAATCTATGGACCGGAGGGCTATCGGGAGCGGCGGATCACCATTGAGGATGTGAACAGGCCGGGCTTACAGCTGACCGGTTTTTTTGACTACTTCGATAAAGAGCGGATGCAATTACTCGGCCTGGTAGAGATATCCTATCTGGAGGGCATTACCCCTAAAAAACGTGCGGTCGTGTTCGATACGCTGTTTTCCTATCATACTCCAGCGGTGATTTTTGCCCGGGGACTGCAGCCTTATCCTGAATGTATGGAGATGGCCAGAAAACACCAGCAGGTGATTTTGGGCACCCAGGAGAATACAGCTAACATTATGAGTACCCTGATTGCCTATTTACGGGCAGCGTTGTCACCTGCTATTACCCGTTCTGGGGTACTGGTGGAGGTTTATGGGGAAGGTGTACTGTTGGCGGGGGAATCTGGCGTAGGCAAAAGCGAAACGGCGATCGAGTTGGTGAAGCGTGGGCATCGACTCATTGCAGATGATGCGGTGGAGATCCGGCGTACGCCGGACGGGGGCTTAAATGGAACTGCGCCGGAGTTGATCCGTCACTACATTGAACTGCGCGGTATTGGCGTGGTGGACGTTCGGCGTCTATTTGGCATGTCGGCCGTCAATTTTGATTGTACCATTGATATGATGATCCAGATGGAAACGTGGCAAAAAGGGAAGGTCTATGACCGCCTGGGTGCGGACGAACATTTTACTTCCCTGCTTGACGTGCGTATTCCCATGCTGACGATTCCCGTGAAACCGGGGCGGAACCTGGCGGTTATCATTGAGGTTGCCGCGATGAATAACAGGAATAAAAAGATGGGTTACAACGCTGCGCTGGAGTTTTCCAAGCAAGTGGACCGCCATATTGATCAGAAGTATTTGGAACTCAACTCTTAGAGCCTGTTTAAAATCTTCTAATGAGGATGGCAATGAGGGCAAACGTGA
>CAJULZ010000143.1 GCA_910587205.1 uncultured Oscillospiraceae bacterium | reverse complement strand
GGGCCGCCCTCATGGATCTCTGGGCCCTCCAGCAGGCCGCTTTGGAACATTCCGCCGCCGAACTGGCCGCCGTCCTCCTGGTGGACCTGGACTGCACCAACGATCAGGAGCTGGCCCTCATGGACGCCTGGAGCGACGCCTCCATGCACGAGAACTTCTACGACGGCACCGGCGCCTGGGCCTACTGGCGTACAGACAGCCGGGCCGAGATGGCGGTGGACGGCTACGCCATGGCCGGAGGCTTCCTGTTCCTGGGCATCATCCTGGGTGTCGTGTTCCTGATGGCCACGGTGCTGATCATCTACTACAAGCAGGTGTCCGAGGGCTACGAGGACCAGGGCCGCTTCGAGATCATGCGCAAGGTGGGCCTGAGCCAGCGGGAGGTGAAGTCCTCCATCCGCAGCCAGGTTCTGGTCGTGTTCTTCCTGCCCATCGCGGTGGCGGCGGTGCACATCCTGTTCGACTTCAACCTGGTGGCCCGTATGCTCACCATGTTCGGGGTGCGCAACGTCATGACCGTGGCGCTGTGCACCGCGGGCGCCCTGGCCGCGTTCCTGGCGGTGTACGCCGTGGTATACCTGCTCACCGCCCGCACCTATTATAAGATCGTCAAGTGACCGCTCAGCCCTCTTTGAACGCCGCCGCCCCTTTTCACATAGGATGGGCCAAAAGGAGGGCAAATTTATGGAAAACACCAGTCTGCTCAGCGAGGCGTCCAAACGCTACCTGTGCTGTTACTACCAGCTCCTGGACGAGATGGCCCAGACCGTGATGACCGCGCGGCTCACCCAGGGCATCTCCCACAATTTCATCGTCCAGACGATTCCCTTCCACCGGGCGGCGGTGGGGATGTGCCGGAACTTCCTGGAGGCGGGGGAGGGCTCAAAGGCTGTCCGGGGGCTGGCCCAGGCTTCCCTTGACCGCCTTGAGCTTGTCAACGCGGATCTGGAACAGGCCCTTCCGGCCTGCGCCCGGTCCGCCAGCCCCCAGCGGGAGCTGCGCCTCTACCAGCGGCGGACGGATCTCATCCTCCGGGAGACGGCTGCCCGCATGGGCGCGGCCCCGGAGGGGGGACGCCTGGACGCCGTCTTCCTGGGGCAGCTCCTCCCCTGCCACCGCGGGGCGGTACATATGGCCCGGAACGCCCTGCACTACGGCGCGAACCCAGAGCTCACCCCCATCCTGTATACCATCATCCGCCACCGGTGCAAGGAGCTGGCCCAGATCCAGGGTTTACGGGGGCGGGCGGCGTGTCAAGGGGGGCGGCTTGCAATCCCCGCCCGTTTCTGATATACTAATTTACCGCGGGCCCTCCCGGCCCGCGGTATTATGTCGGAGAAAGGGAGTGATGCCCATGTGGGCGGAACAGAGCGTATTTTACCACATCTACCCCTTGGGGTTCTGCGGCGCGCCGCAGGAGAATGACGGCGTCCCCGCCAGCCGGATTGAGAAGGTGGCGGACTGGGCGGGGCATATCCAACGGCTGGGGGCCAACGCGGTGTACCTGGGCCCCGTGTTTGACAGCGACCGCCACGGCTACGACACCCGGGACTACCGGCAGGTCGACTGCCGGCTGGGGACCAACGAAGAATTTGCGGCGGTGTGCCGCGCCCTCCATGACCACGGCATTCGGGTGGTGCTGGACGGGGTGTTCAACCACGTGGGCCGGGGCTTCTGGGCCTTCCGGGACGTGCAGGAAAAACGGTGGGACTCCCCCTATAAGGACTGGTTCCACATCAATTTCGATGGGAATTCCAACTACAACGACGGCTTCTGGTACGAGGGCTGGGAGGGCCACTATGAGCTGGTGAAGCTCAACCTGCAAAACCCCGCGGTGGTGGATTATCTGCTGGACACCGTACGCTTTTGGGTAGAGCAGTTCGACATCGACGGCCTGCGCCTGGACGTGGCCTACTGCCTGGACCGGGATTTCCTCCGCCGCCTGCGGCAGTTCTGCGACGGGCTGAAGCCGGAATTCTTCCTGCTGGGCGAGACGCTCCACGGCGACTACAACCAGTGGGTCAACGACCAGATGCTCCACTCCTGCACCAATTACGAGTGCTACAAGGGGCTGTACTCCGCGCTGAACTCCATGAACCTATTCGAGATCATCCACAGCCTCAAGCGGCAGTTCGGCCCCGAGCAGTGGACGCTGTACAAGGGCAAACATCTGCTCTGCTTTGCCGACAACCACGACGTCACCCGGGTGGCCACGATCTTGCAAGATGCAAACCACCTGCCCCTGATTTACGCCCTGGTGTTCGGTATGCCCGGCATCCCCTGCCTGTATTACGGCAGCGAGTGGGGGGCCCAGGGGGACAAATCTCACGGGGACGAGGTCCTGCGGCCCTGCTTCGACGGGCCGGAGTGGAACAGTCTCACCGATCAGATCGCCGCCATGGCAAGGGCCCACCGGGAGAGCGAGGCCCTGTGCTGGGGAGACTTCAAGGACGTGGTGCTCACCAACAAGCAGGCCATTTTCCAGCGCCGTACGGACAAGGAACGGGTGCTGGTGGCGGTAAACGCGGACAGCCAGCCCTACTGGGCCCATTTTGACGCGGGGTGCGGTCGGGCGGTGGACCTGCTCACCGGGCAGGAGCACGATTTCGGCGGCGGCAGCGAGCTGCCCCCCTATAGCGCGGCGTATTGGAAATGCGAAGCGTGAGGATAGCCGCGCAGGGGAGCTTGGAACGGGGCGAGGGCAAGACCCCGGGGCCCGCAAGGCGGGGCCGGGTCTTGCCTGAGACGCAGCGAAAGCGACCCGGCCGCGCGGGGAATCCGAACGTGACAATGTGAAGCGTGAGCTTAGCCCCGCCGCCCCGCCAACGATACCTTAGGAGGTCAGACTATGAACGCAGCAAACTTCCCCAGCCAGTTTGGTGTCCGTCCAAATGCGGCGCAGCAGGCCTGGCCGATGAGCAGGTTTGCCTCCATGTTGAACAAGGCGGCGGAGGGCTCGTCCCCGCTGGAGGCCGCGCGGCAGGCGCTTGTTAACGCAAAGGACAGGCTGGACCGGCACCGGGACGAGGAAATCGAAAAGGCGCTGGACGGCTATTTGTCCCTGCGTGCCCGCCAGACCTCCTACGAGGGCGGGCTGGCAGTACAGCAGGAGCAGCTGGAAAATTTCCAGTCGCTGGTCTGCCGCCGTGAACAGCTCTCCCAAGAGCTGTCCGACGCCAGGGCTGACTATGAGGCGTACGCCGCAGCTGAACCCACGCCGGATTTTGCCCGGCAGAACCGGCTTTCCGCCCGCGTGAGTTCCCTGGAGCATGAGCTGGCGTCCGCAGAGGACGGCATCTCCGCCCTGGTGGAACAGGCGAACCGCTATGCGGATTCCCAGAGAAAGTATGCGGACTATCTGGAAAAAACCGGGCAGGGTGGGTATGCCGCGTTTGAATACCGGGGGCGGGTTGAGTACAGCGAGGCAAACTTTGCATCCGAAACGGCGGGCATGATTGGCCGCATGGAGGCAGGGGCCGGCCAATGGCGCGAGCGCGTGTTCTCTTACTGTGGGCAGCGCGGCCTGACGCCCTATGATTTTGAGAGCTATCTCCAGGAGCGGCGCAAGCTGAGCGACGCCTATTCCGCCGCGCGGCAGCGGTTTGCGGAACTGCTGTACGCCGCGGAGCAGGCGGCCCCGGAGGAGCGCGCCGGGCAGGAGGGGGCCGGGGAGCGCGTTCCCGCGCCGGGAAAAGCTGATTTTGATACGGTGGAGATCGGCGGAACCGGGCGGGAGGAGGCCTTTCCGTAACGTTTGGGCCGTGCCTGCCGGAGCGTAAAGTCAATAGCCGCAGGGTTAAAGCAGGCGGAGGCCGGGGGATTCCCCCGGCCTCCGCTGATTTTATTGACCCCCCGGCGGGCCCAGGGCGTACTTGAGCTGGTACGCCTGGAACCGCCCGGAGAAATCCCCGCCGCCGTCCCGCCGCCCCCGCAGGGATTGGTGCAGCTCCATGCCGTCCGCCGGGGCGGCGGCGCAGCCGGCGATGTTGGAACAGTGGTCGGCGGTGCGCTCCAGGTCGGTGAGCAGGTCCGACCATGTGAAGCCCGCGCCGATGGTGCACCCGCCCCGCTGGAGACGGAGGATGTGCCGGGTGCGCAGCTCGTCCTTCAGATGGTCGATGACCTGCTCCAGCGGCTCCACCGCCGCCGCGGCGTCCTGGTCGCCGTCCAGAAACGCGGCCAGCGAGAGGTCCGCGATCTCGGACACCGCGGCGCACAGCACGGCCAGCTCGCCCTCCGCCGCGCCGGTGAAGCGCAGCTTTTTCCCGCCCATCTCCTCGGCGGATTCCAGCAGGTTCACCGCGTGGTCGGCAATGCGCTCAAAATCGCCGATCACTTTCAGCAGCTTCGCCGCCTCCGCGCTGTCCGCCTCGCCGATCTGCCTGGCGCTGAGCTTGACCAAGTAGCTGCCCAGGATGTCCTCGTAATGGTCGGTGCGCTCCTCCTCCGCCCGGATGGAGGCGGCCAGGTCCGGGGTGGGCCCGTTCCCCAGGGCGGCCAGAGCCCCCTTCAGCGCCGCGGCCGCCGCCCCCGCCATGTCCCCGGCCACCTCCCGGCAGCGCTCCAGGGCTACGGGGGGCGCGGTCAACAGGCGTTCGTCCAGCTCCGGCGGCGCCTCCGGCCGGGCCGCGTCCGGGATGGCCCGGATGACCAGCCGCTCCAGGGCCCCGGCCAGGGGCAGCATGAACAGCGTGCACAGGATATTGAACACCGAGTGGGCGGCGGCGATCCCCGGCAGGGAGGCGGGGCCGTCCAGGAAGGCGGGGCGGAAGGCCGCCCGGACCGCGCAGAACACCGTCAGCCACACCCCGGCGCCGATCACGTTGAAGGACAGGTGCACCAGGGCGGCGCGCTTCGCGTTCTTGCCCGCCCCCACCGAGGAGAGCATCGCCGTGGCGCAGGTGCCGATGTTCTGCCCCATGATAATGGGGATGGCCGCGCCGTAGGACACCTGCCCGGTCACAGCCAGCGCCTGCAAGATCCCCACGGAGGCGGAGCTGGACTGGATCACGGCGGTGAGCACCGCGCCGGCCAGTACGCCCAGGGCCGGGTTTTTAAACAGGATGAACAGCTGCTGGAACGCGGGGATGTCCCGCAGACCCGCCACCGCGCCGGACATGGCCTCCATCCCGGTCATCAGCGTGGCGAAGCCCAGCAGCACAGTCCCGGTGTCCTTTTTCTTCCCGGACTTGCAGAACATATAGAGGATGACGCCGGCAAAGGCCAGCGCCGGGGTGAATGAGGCAGGCTTGAGCAGACGCAGCCACACGCTGCCCCCGTCGATGCCCGACAGGCTCAGCAGCCACGCCGTGACGGTGGTGCCGATGTTGGCCCCCATGATGACGTTGACGGCTTGGCGCAAGGTCATCAGGCCCGAGTTTACAAAGCCCACCACCATGACGGTGGCCGCAGATGAGCTTTGAATCACCGCGGTGACGGCCAGGCCGGTGAGCAACCCGGCGGCCCGGCCGGAGGTGAGCCGGGCCAGCAGGGACCGGAGCCGGTCCCCGGCTCGCCGCTCCAGGGCCTGGCCCATAACGCCCATGCCGAACAGGAACAGGCTCAGCCCGCCCAGCAGCGCCAGCGCGTCGAACAGATCCATAAAGCACTCCCCCCATTGTCGCAGATACGGATATAGTTTGCCCAGAGGAAGAAAAATCTGCGGCTTTCGCGCTGTAAAATCCATGAAAAACTGCCGCCGGGGCGCCCGGGGGCTTGCATCCGGGTCCGCTTTCTGCTATGATGCCACTTATAGATACCGCGCGGGCGCGGCCCGGCCGGGAAAACGGAGGGATGGCATATGGGGGATCCAAGATTTGACGTAACGGCCCTGGGGGAGCTGCTCATCGACTTTA
>CAJULZ010000142.1 GCA_910587205.1 uncultured Oscillospiraceae bacterium | reverse complement strand
CCTATTATCTCCCACTTTGCCTTTTTTGTCAAAAGATTTTAAACAGGCTCTGAGATCGTCCACGAGTTCATTGACAAGATCGTGGTATCCAAGACGGAGAAGATAGACGGCAAACGCCATCAGAGGGTGGACATCCACTACAACACCATTGGCCCGTGGGTAGCCCCGGAGCCGGAAACATTGGAACAGGAGTATATGGCTTACTATCAGGCCATGCAGAAGCGTAAGAAAAGGACGGCATAGCCACCCAATAGAGAAATGCCTTACAAGTTGCCGAAGGGTGGCACTTCTTTACGAAGTGCCCCTCGCCGGCAGCGCCCTTTGTCATCAGGGTCGGCGATTCAGGAATGTTTTATAGTCCTCGTAGTTGCGCCGCAGTAATTCCGGCGTATCCAGGCCGTACGGGCAGTGGCTGGCACAGTGATTGCAGTGGATGCACTGGTCGATACGGGCCATCGCGGCTTGGCCTGCTTGGGACAGATGGCTTTCCGCGGGGGAGCGGCGCAGCAGCAGGGACATCCGGGCGCAGGTTGGTATGTTAATCTGCGCGGGGCAGGGCAGGCAGTACCCGCAGCCTCGGCAGAAATCTCCCGCCAGTTCGCGTTTATCCCGGTCAATGACGGCCTGGAGCTCCGGTGTCATCTGGGGCGGGGTTTCGATGTAGGAGAGGAACTCGTCAAGCTCCCGTTCCAGCTGGACGCCCCAGATGGGGAGGGCGCCAGGATATTGGGCCTGGAAAGCATAGGCTGCGGCGGAGCTGGTAATCAGCCCCCCAGATAATGCTTTCATGGAGATAAAGCCGATGCCCCAGGCCGCACAATCCTCCACCAGCTGTGTTTCCTCTGGGGTGGCGAGGTAGTTGAACGGGAACTGCAGCGTGTCGTAGAGCCCGGATTCTACAGCCTCCCGTGCCACGGCCAGCCGGTGGTTAGTGATGCTGATAAAACGGATTTTCCCCTGCTCCTTGGCCTGTAGCATGGCGTCATATAGGCCGGTTCCGTCCCCGGGCCGCGGGCAGAACGCCGGATTGTGGAATTGCAGGATGTCCACGCAGTCGGTTTTCAGGTTCTTCAGGCTGGTGTGCAGGTCGGTCCAGAACCCATTCGTGTCCTGGGCCGCAGTTTTTGTGGCCAGGGTGAACTGCCCCCGGCGGCTGCTGAGGGCAAACCCAATCTTTTCCTCGCTGTCTGTGTATGCCCGTGCGGTATCAAAAAAATCAATGCCATTATCCAGGGCTTTTTGCAACAGGTATGCCGCGTCATCCCGGGAAATGCGCTGGATAGGCAGCGCCCCAAACCCGTTTTTGTTCACGGCAATCCCGGTGCGGCCCAGTGTGACTTTTGTCATAGAACTCCCAACCTTTCTTATTTTAATAGGGATATCATGCCATAGGTTTGCAAAGAATTCAAAGGGACGAATAAAAACGTTCTGAATCCATCTTGCATTTTGCAAGATGGATTCTGCCCGTGCGGTTCCAAAGTGCCCAAGCGCAGGGCTGCCCATCCTGAATCCCTTGCGGCCGGCGGGAGTTAACAATCGATTGCGTCCCCGTGTACGCATACCATGCCGCCGTCGGGACATTTTGCGTCAAACGTTTTTGCGCGGGTGTTGCCGCAATCCAATTCCGCTCAGTATCCGCCTCTGCACCTGCCTTCAGTAATGGCCAGTTTTACGTTTGCCATCGGCAGTTCCCCTCCAGGCCTTGTTTGGATTCTATCATGGCCAGTTTAAAAATTCAAGGGATCAGGGATTGAGCGAGCCGGGATTCTTGCTTTACGACGGCGGTATGGGTAATATGCTGGGAAGCTTGGGAGGGATAGCCCGCCTGAAATATGCGGCTGCGTCCTATTTGGAAGGGCTGGAACCACTTGACAAACGAGAATAAAATCTCTATAATTCCATAGAACAATTGCGCCGTGCCCTATGCGGGGGTCTTACCGGGCCGTCTGGGCAGCGCGGCATTGGCTGAAGAAAGGATGGGACCAAGATGGCCAAGGAGTACAAACTGAGTGCGGAGCGTTTAGAGGAACTGAAAAGCGAGCTGACGTACCTGAAAACTGTGCGGGAGAAAGAGGTGGCCGACCAGATTAAGGAGGCCCGATCCTTTGGCGACCTGTCGGAAAACAGCGAGTATGATGAGGCAAAAAACGAGCAGGGCAAGCTCTATTCCCGCATCGCGGAACTGGAGAACATTTTGGCCAACTGCGTGGTGATTGAGGAGCATGCCACTGACCCCAACACGGTGCGTATGGGCAGCCGGATTACGGTGCGGGACATTGCCTCCGGGGAGGAGGAAACCTACCAGGTGGTGGGGTCCCAGGAGGCGGATCCTATGAACGGCCGGATTTCGGAGGAATCGCCCTTCGGCAAGGCCCTGCTGGGCAAGGCCATCGGCGAGGTGGCGGTAGTGGAGGCCCCGGCGGGCAATATTGAATATGAGGTGGTCGCCATCCAGCGGTGAGGCGGCGCCATTCTGCAAAGGAGAGAAAATCAATGGCTGACCAGACGAACAACCAGCCCGTCCGGGAGGAGCCCTCCCTGTCCGAACTGCTCCAGGTCCGGCGGGATAAGCTGGCGGAGCTTCAGAACCGGGGGCAGGACCCTTTCCAGATCACTAAGTACGATGTGAGCCACCACAGCGATGAGGTGAAGGAGAACTTTGAGGCCATGGAGGGCCAGACCGTCCGGCTGGCGGGCCGTTTGATGAGCAAGCGGGGTATGGGCAAGGCCGTATTTTCCGATCTTCAGGACGGCGCGGGCCGCATTCAGCTTTATGTCCGCATTGATGACGTGGGGGAAGAGGCCCTGGCTGACTTCAAGAAGTACGACATCGGTGATATTGTGGGCGTGGAGGGCGAGGTGTTCCGCACCAAGCGGGGGGAGATCTCCATCAAGGCGAAAACCGTCACCCTGCTGTCCAAGTCCCTGCTGCCCCTGCCGGAGAAGTTCCATGGGCTCACCGACGTGGAGACCCGGTGCCGCCAGCGGTATGTGGATCTTATTGTCAATCCGGATGTGAAGCGGAATTTTATCGTCCGCTCCCAGTTTATCAAGTATGTCCGGGACTTCATGGATGCCCGAGGCTTTATGGAAGTGGAGACGCCGGTGCTGAACACCATCTCCGGCGGCGCCACGGCCAGGCCCTTCATCACCCACCACAATACGCTGGATATCGATATGTACATGCGCATTGCCACTGAGCTGCCGCTGAAGCGGCTGATTGTGGGCGGGCTGGAGCGGGTATACGAAATGGGCCGCATTTTCCGCAACGAGGGCATGGACAACCGCCATAATCCGGAGTTTACTACGATCGAGCTCTATCAGGCCTACGCCGATTTCAACGACATGATGGATCTGTTCGAGGATCTGTTGTCCTCCGCCGCCCAGAAGATTTTGGGCGGCTACCAGGTGGAGTGGCAGGGTGAGCAGATCGACTTGACCCCGGGCTGGCCCCGTCTGCCCATGTACGAAGCGGTGAAGCAGTATACGGGCCTGGATTTCATGGCTATGAATTCCGATGAGGAAGCGGTGGCCGCCGCCCAGTCCATTGGTGTGGAGCTTCCTGAGACCGTCGACAAGACCTGGGGCAACGCCCTATATGAGGTGTTTGACCAGCGGGTGGAGGAGAAATTGATTCAACCCACCTTCATCACCATGCATCCGGTGGACGTGTCCCCGCTTGCTAAGCGATCCCCAAAGGACCCCAGGCTCACCGAGCGGTTTGAGCTTTTCATCTGCCGCAGCGAGATGGGCAACGCTTTTTCCGAACTGAACGATCCGATCGACCAGCGCCAGCGCTTCCAGAAGCAGGCGGAGATGCGCGCCCGGGGGGACGATGAGGCAGGTATGATGGATGAGGACTTCCTTACCGCCTTGGAATACGGTCTGCCCCCCACGGGCGGCATGGGCATCGGCATTGACCGCTGTGTGATGCTGCTGACCAACAACGACTCCATCCGGGAAGTGCTGCTGTTCCCCACGATGAGGCCGCTGGATTAAAGAATTTGGCGCAAAAGCATACCGGCGCGGCTGCCGGTATGCTTTTGCGCATTGGAAAGAGGGGGAGCCATGGGGCCGGAGGTTATCACCAGCAGGGCGAATCCCCTGTGCACCCACTTCCGCAAGCTGGCGTCCTCCCGGGCTTACCGGGAGGAGACGGGGGAATTTTTGTGCGACAGCCCCAAGCTGCTCAGGGAGGCGGAGCTGTGGGGTGGGGAAATCCATGCCATCCTATATACGGAGGGAGCGGATCTTTACGCTTTCAACGATGCCGGGAAGGATGGGCTGATTCGAAAGGTGCGGGTCAGCGAGAGCGTGATGGAGGCGGTCAGCCCCATGAAGACGCCCCAAGGGGTGGTGTTTTCCTGTCGGTGGTCGCCTGAACGCCTGCGCCTGCCGAACCAGATGGAGCCAGGGCGGTGCCTAGTGCTGGATGGGGTGCAGGATCCGGGGAATGTAGGCGCTATCCTGCGCACGGCGGATGCATTTGACTGTGGGCCGGTATTCCTGCTCCCCGGCTGCGCTGATTTATACAGTCCAAAGACGCTCCGCGCGGCCATGGGGGTCCAGTTCCGCCGGCTCATTTACCAGTGCACCTTGGGAGAACTGGATGCGCTGCTAAAGGGGGCGGGGATTCCGCTGTACGCCACGGCGCTGCGGGAAGATACGGTGGACGTGCGGGACGCTGGGTTGGCGGGCTGCGCCGTGGTGATCGGCAGCGAAGGGCGGGGTGTGTCCCAGGAGGTCCTGACGCTGTGTGAAAAGACGATAAAGATTCCCATGTCTCCCCGGTGCGAGTCGCTGAACGCAGCGGTAGCCGCAGCGGTGGTGCTGTGGGAGATGGCGCGCGATGATTTGGGAAAGGGACAGGGGGGAGATCCTATATGTCCAATCTGAAGCATTGGATCTGGCTGAGCCAGCGCAAAGGGGTGGCGGGGCAAGCTGCCGTCAAGGTGCTGGAATATTTTGGAACGCCGGAGCAGGTGCACACCGCTGACCGTGGTGCGTTTGAGTTAATGGGTGGGCTGAATGAGAGGGCGATCCGGTCCCTGATGGACAAGTCCCTGGATGAGGCCGATCATATTTTGGGGGACTGCGACCGGCTGGGAATCCGGCTGCTTACCCTTCAGGATTCGACTTACCCGGAACGGCTGGCGGCCATCCACCAGCCGCCTATGGTGCTCTACTGGAAGGGCAGGCAGATCGCATTTGATGAGGAAATCGCCATTGCTGTCGTAGGCACCCGGAGGGCGACGCCCTATGGGATGCGTTTCGCGGCCCGGTTGGCCGCCGAACTGACGCGGAGAGGCGCGCTGGTGGTCAGCGGTATGGCGGAAGGGATCGACGCCTCTGCGGTACGCGGCGCGCTGAAGGTGGGCGGTCCAGTAGTGTCCGTCCTTGGCGGCGGTATTGACAGGGTCTATCCCTGGCGGAACAAGGAGCTTTATGAGGATGTGGCGGCAGTAGGCGCGCTGATCTCTGAGTATCCCCCAGGGACGGACCACAAAGGGGAGCATTTCCCCGTGCGCAACCGCATTCTCAGCGGCCTGAGCGTAGGTGTTGTGGCGGTAGAGAGCGGGCCGCGGGGTGGCTCGCTGCTTACGGTGGGCCACGCGTTGGATCAGGATCGGGATGTATTTGCCGTCCCTGGGCCGGTAGACGCGCCTGCCAGCGAGGGGACGAACCGCCTTATCCAGAAGGGTGAAGCCAAGCTCATCATGGATGTCGAGGATGTGTTATGCGAATTTGCAGACCGTTTTCCGGTCAGGCTCCGGCAGACGGGGCCCCTTCCGGCGGAGGCGGTGGAACAGAGGCTGGAGGGGACAGCCGGCCTGCGGCCCGATCGGCGGGCCAGCAAAAGGAAAAAAGAGGAAGCCCCTGAAGAGAAAGTGGAATATCTGAGCTGGGCAGACTGTAAGGATAGGCTGACCGACGACCAGCGG
>CAJULZ010000141.1 GCA_910587205.1 uncultured Oscillospiraceae bacterium | reverse complement strand
GCTCTCATGGCTGAGAAATCCACTGTTCTGACGTACAAGGGACATCCGCTGCGGCGGAAGGACAACCTGATCTATTATGGCTCCATGGCTGACAAGTACATCGTCGTGCTCCAGGTGATGAGCACAGAAAAGAGCGGCTCCCTGGAGCTGGCCAACAAGGTCCAGGTCCAGCTTCAGCTCACCGACCCGGACCTGAAGAGCCGAGACCGGGTGCAGAAAAAAAGCGACCTGCCCGACCTGTTCTCCGCCATCGACATGGGCTCCATCTGGCTGATGCGGGCCTTGGCGGGCAAGTGAGCTGACTCAACCCTTTTTACCAATGAAAATTTGAACGGAGGCCAATTCCAATGAATTTCAAGCGTAAGCTCGTCCAGACGGCGGTTGCCGCCGGGCTTGTCCTGACCCTGACCACCGGCATGGCGTTTGCCGCCATCGGCACCGCCACCGTCACGGGCGATGCGTTGCGTCTGCGCAGCGAGGCCAGCACTGCCTCAGCCATCCTGGCCACTGCGGCTAAGGGGACCGAGGTCACTGTGCTGGAGGAAAACGCCAACGGCTGGTACAAAGTGGCCTACGGCGAGATGGAGGGCTACATGTCTGCCGAGTGGCTCCGGGTCACGCTGGCCGACGGCACGGTGCTGGAGGAGGCTCCGGTTCCCCAGTCGGAGGAGCCCGCGGTGCAGCTTGGCATCGTTACTGACGGCCCCCTCAACGTCCGGGAGGGCGCGGGCACTGAGTTCGCCAGGGTAGGCACGCTGAACATCGGGTCCTCCGTCAACATCCTCAGCGATGGCAGCAACGGCTGGTATCAGATCTCCACCAACTCCTTGGCCGGATGGGTGTCCGCTGAGTATGTGATGCCCACCGACGGGACCTATTCCGACGGCACCCTGGGTGCCGCTGCCGTGGGCTTGGCCGCCCAGCTCCTGGGCTGCCGGTACTCCTACGGCGCTGCCGGTCCCAACGCTTTCGACTGTTCTGGCTTTACCTCTTACATATACAAGCAGCTCGGTCATCCCATCGCCCGCGGCGCTTCCAGCCAATACTACAAGAGCGGCTGGTTTGTCCCCGTGAACGAGATGCAGCCCGGCGACCTGATCTTCTTCTTCGACCGCCGCTTCGACAGCTCCGGCGGCACCCTGCCCACCACCCACGTGGGGATGTTCGTGGGCAATGGCCAGTTTATCCACGCTTCCACTACCTCCTACCGGGTGCAGTACGACAGCATTTACGGTTACTATGCCCCCTATATTGTGGCGGCCAAGCGCATTGGCTGATTTCAAATAATTCCCAACCCGTCCGGCCAAAGGCCGGACGGGTTTCCTATATCTGGAATATCATGGGAAAAGCGGGGGAGCAAAGTTGTTAAATTTCTTTTTTCCTCTTTACAACGGGGCCATTCTAAGCTAAAATAACAATAATGAGAGAAGGGGGTGCGCCCTATGAGCGACATCGACTATACCCGTAAATTTAACGTCAACATCGACAAGGACCAGGAGATCAAGATGATCCTATCCTCGGTCTACAATTCCCTCCGGGAGAAGGGCTATAACCCCATCAACCAGATTGTGGGCTATATCCTCAGCGAGGACCCCACCTACATCACCAACCACAACAACGCCCGCACGCTGATCCGCCAGTTGGACCGGGACGAGTTGCTACAGGTGCTGCTAAAGAGCTATCTCCACGAAAAATGAGACGGTGCGCCTGTTGAGAGCAGGCGCACCTTTTTTATTGGAATCCAGAAAAGGGGTTGTTTCACGTGAAACGTATGTTTGCTACACTGCTGTCCGCGGCCCTGCTGCTCAGCCTGCTGCCCGCCTGCAACCGGCAGGGGGCGGCCCAGCCCACCCAACCGGCGGAGCCGGACGCCTCTGCGCCGGAAGCCACCTCTTCCGCCCCGGCGGAGACGGACATGAGCTGCACACTTCTCTTACAAGCGATCTGGTCGGCGCTGGGTCTTGGCATTCCCAATGCGGAAGATCTGTATAGCGATGCGGATGACCCCAATGATTATATGCGGCTGTCCGCTTACATGGAGGGGGCTTACGGACTGGTGGTGGGGGAGTGGGAGGAAGCCGCCCTTGTCCGGGCCACCGGGGCGTCGGCCGTCGAGCTGGCGGTGCTGAGCTTCGCCGATGAGGACGCCGCCAAGGGCGGGGAGGAGCGCCTGAAGGACTACCTCCACAGCCGGGAGGGGGACTTCACCGGCTATGCCCCGGAGCAGGCCAGGTTGGTGGCGGGCGGCGTGGTGTCCCGCCAGGGGACCTATGTGGGTCTGTTCATCTGTGAGGACAGCGCCAGGGCCAAGTTCGTCTTTGACGAGCTGATTCAGACGGGCGAGCTGCCCAAGCCGCCCGAGCCCACCCCCACGCCGGATCTGTCAGAGGACGTGATGGCGCTGCTGGACGCGGTGCTGTTCGATTACGATGGGCCGGAGCTGGAGTGGGTGAACCGCAGCGATCCGGACAAGCTGAAGTCCGTCCTGGAGGAAGAATATGGGCTGGCGGGTTACGCCTGGGCGGACGCCGCCATTGCCCGGGGGACGGGTGAAAATGCGTTTGAAGTTGCCTTCATTCGTATGGAGGATCAATCGGCTGTGTCAAGAGAGGTAATTGACATCGTAGTCGACTACCTGAACGCGAAGGAGGAGGCATATGACGGCCCCCAAGAGCAGGCGAAGATGCTCAACAATGGCATTATCTTTGCGAACAGAGGGTATATCATTGTGCTGGTGTCCAATTTCTCTGGATTGTATCAAAAAAGAATGATCGAGGCAGGTGTGAGCACCGAGATTTTCCTATATATAGAGCGGCACTTAGAGGAGAAACCTGTCTCCTCTGCGGAGCCCGCCCCCAACCACCCGGACCGGGAGAAATTCACCCCGCCGGGGAAGGAGGACATGTCGCTGTACGACACGTCGGCCATCCGGGCCGCCTGGACGGCGGGGGACCCCTCCGGCCTGCCAGACTACGACCGGGCGACCTATGACGCGGCCCAGGCCATCTTGGGGGAGATCCTGGCGGACGGCATGACGGATCTGGAGAAGGAGCGGGCCATCTACCACTGGCTGGTGAACAACGTGGACTATGACTGGCGGCACCAGGATATCCTGTCGGAGGCATCCCGGTCGTCCTTCGAGCCCTACGGCGGGCTGGTGGATCACATGGCGGTGTGCCTGGGCTACGCCACCAGCTTCCAGCTGCTGTGCGACCTGGCGGGGTTGGAGTGCATCACGGTGGTGGGGGCGGCCTTCCACAGCGAGGAGGACCACGGCTGGAACATGGTGCGGCTGAACGGGAACTGGTACTGCGTGGATGTGACTTGGGACGCCAACGGCCGGGAGCAAGTCGGCCCCGGCGAGCCGGAGGACTGGCGGTATTTCAATATCACCAGCGACGAGATGGCGGCAAAGAACCACCAGTGGGATTACGCGAATGTGCCCGAGGCCACCGCCGCCGACCGCGGCCAGGGCTGAGGGAGCTGAGGGAAATGCTTTGCCCGGCGTCCATAGGGCGCCGGGCAAAAAATTTGCAGTAAAATGGGAATTGCCCCTTTACAAATCTGTTTTTTCTGGTATAATAATCCCGTTGCAGTTCATTGAGCTGTTGCCCAGGAAGCGGCAAATGGCTGGGGGCGGATATATGGGATCACTCAGTTGGGAGAGCAAGCGGCCCGCAAAGCAACGCAGAAATCCGAAATTTTTTGGGTGCCCAGGAAGCAGAAACGGACGCTTCAAAAATCGAACATGGGCTCGTAGCTCAGCTGGGAGAGCGCCGCGTTCGCAACGCGGAGGTCGAGGGTTCGATCCCCTTCGAGTCCACCAAACCAACATAATCCGAACTTGTTCCCCATCGGGGACGGGTTCGGGTTTGTTGTTTATCTGGACAGTATCAGCGCATAAGGAAAGCGGCCCCTGTCAGTTGACGGGGGGCCGCTTCTGTTATGTATGTTCCTGGTTTCGCTTCCATTCTTTAAACGCCGCTTGGCCCTCTGGACTGGCATAGAAAGCCCGGAGCGCCGGGAGTAAGACACGGGCCATTGCTTCTATCTCATAGTCAGGTATGACCATGCACCATGTCCAAAGCCGTCAGCGTGTCCCGGTAAGCGTAGTACCGGGGGCACCCACGCAGATAGGCAAAGGCATCCTCACTCTTATAATCAGCGAAGAAAATTTTCCCGTCCGGCTCTGCAAGGGCCAGCTTCGCAAGAATTTGGTTTTCAAGGTACGACTTCCCGCTTCCACTCATTCCGCACAACAGAATGTGGCTGTTGGTTTTTGGGGAGAGGTCGATTTGGATGGGCTCTTTTTCCCCCAACAGATTCCAGCGACCTAAATCATAGCCCAGAACGAGCCGGGGCGATGGGTTGTCAGAGTTCATCGTCATAGAGGTTTTCTTTCCGATGCCCAGCAATGCCGGAAACCACCGTTAATAAAATAAAATATCGCTTTTTAAAGGCATATTGTGGCGGCTCTGCGTATGTAATGTTAAGCGCGTCCTGAATTTTCCCCTGCCACTGTGACCATTGCTCCAAACTTATTCCCGCAGAATAAAAGGTAATTTTTTCTTCCTGAGAATGTTTAATTCGCTCCCTTGAAATAAGAGCAGGTGGGTTCCCATAGCGATCTGTGAACTCAATATGGGCGAACTCTGCCTCATATTGCAACGCCCTCTTGGGAGGAACAGAAAAGAAGGCCAACATTAGCAGAAAAGCCACCAACATAGCCGCCAATTTGACGCTTGTGTTCCAGAGGAGTATTAGCAGAGGGGTGTTACTCCCACCAGGAAGGGGGATTTCTACCAAAGCCGCCATAGCCCACCCCAAAGCCAGCATGAGCAGAAGGGCAGACGCCAGTGCCCACGGATGGCGGCGGACATTTTCGCAAAGCCGCCTAAAGAAAACAGTTCTGCGCCGTCTTTGCCGATGGAAGGTTGCTGTCCTGCTTGTTATGCTCCCGCTTGTCACGATAAACTCTCCTTTTTGTCAAAGTGTCCCGCCGCCCTTTGAGACTACCCGAAGGGCGGCGGGGCAAAAAATGTTTTATTTCGGTGCCGCGATTTTTAAACTGCGGTGGTTTTCGGGCTGTGTTTGAACAGTCAGATTCATAGTAGCTGTCAGAATCGTGCCCACGGGGTACGTACCCTCAACGGTCTCGCGGCTATCCGTGTCAGCTATCTCATAAGGCTGTCCGTTTTTGTTGATGCCGGCATTGATCTCAGCAATCCGGCTTACGGGTTTTCCGCTTGCTTTGTCAATCCAAGAACCAACAACAAGATACTTTTTGTCCACAATTTTCCCCCTTCTGGGCCCGGTGTCCGGACACCGGGCCCAAAGTTTTTTGAAGAGCTTCTTCATGGCACTATTTTAGCAAAGGGACCCGGAAATGTCGTTGCTCAATCTGGCAAATTCCTTGCCACCCTGGCAAATGAGAAAAAAATAAACCGCCCACAGCTTTTACGGCCGAAAGAACAGTTGACTATCTTATAATTAGTATTAACTTTTCTACTTCGTTCAATATATTCTTCAATTCTTTGAGTTCTCTAAGTATTTTTTCCGAAACTGAGTTTTCCTCCATTTCGGATGCCTTTCTGATAGAAGTAACAAATCCTAACAGTTCGTCTGGGGTACTATCAAGAACCTCTGCTAACAAACACAGCGTCTCCAATTTGGGAACTCTATCACCTGTCTCGAACCGTGAAATGTTGGTCTTTGCCGCATAGTTCATCTTTTCGGCTAATTCTTCCTGCGTAAAGCCTTTATTTTCTCGGGCCGTTTTTATACTTCTTCCAAGATTTTTTAAATCAAACATAATTACCATTTCCTTCCTATATTTTCCTTTATAAGGGGCCCCTCCGCTCTGTTTGGGTGAAGGAGCCCCTTATAGTAAACAAGAAAGGATACGCGGTATATTTGGAGACGAAAAAAGCAATATTTTTCCTTTTTTGTTCGATTATTGAGGCGCGATTATTAAGTTGGCAACTAAATAATCATGAAAAGGGCTTGCCTGGGATAGGGAAA
>CAJULZ010000140.1 GCA_910587205.1 uncultured Oscillospiraceae bacterium | reverse complement strand
CGAAACCAAACAACTCACCCACACCTACAGCCAGGGCACGCCCTTTGAGCACACCGCCCTGGACAGCGTGGACTTTTCCGCCGCCCCCGGCGAATATCTGGCCGTCATCGGCCGCACCGGGTCGGGGAAATCCACCCTGATCCAGCACCTCAACGGCCTGCTGAAGCCCACTTCCGGCCAGGTGCTCTTTGACGGTACGGATATCTGGGAGTCCAAGGACCGCACCCGGCAGGTCCGCTGCCAGGTGGGGCTGGTGTTCCAGTACCCGGAGTACCAGCTCTTTGAGGAGACGGTGTACCAGGACATCGCCTTCGGCCCCAAGAACATGGGGCTGGATCAGGACGAGGTGGACCGCCGGGTGCGCCAGTCCGCCCGGTTTGTGGGGCTGGAGCCGGGGGTGCTGGAGAAATCCCCCTTCGACCTGTCCGGCGGGCAGAAGCGCCGGGTGGCCATCGCCGGGGTGATCGCCATGGAGCCCCGGGTGCTGGTGCTGGACGAGCCCACGGCGGGGCTGGACCCCTCCGGCTCCGCCCGGATTTTAGACAACATCCGGGCCTACCACGAGGAGAAAAACGCCTGCGTGATCCTGGTGTCCCACTCCATGGAGGAGGTGGCCCGGGAGGCCCGGCGGCTGGTGGTCATCCACCGGGGGACCATCCCCTTCTCCGGTCCCCCGGAGGAGGTCTTCGCCCACGGGGAGGAGCTGGAGGCCATGGGCTTGGGCGTGCCCGCCATGACCAGGGTGTTCGCCCGGCTGCGCTCCATGGGGGTGGACGTGCCCGCCTCCGTTTACACCATCCCCCAGGCCCGGGAGGCGGTGCTGGCCGCCCTCCATAGGGGCCCCCGCAAAGCCGGTGTTTGGCTTTGTGAGGAGAGGAGGAAGGAGCCTGCGGATACGGAAGGCTCAGCGCCCTTGGCTGAAGCTGGAATGGAGCAGGTTTCTTCCGACGAGAAGGGGGGAGCACAATAATGGCATTGCGCGACATCACCCTGGGCCAGTACTTCCCTGGGGAATCGCCCATCCACAGGCTGGACCCCCGGGCCAAGCTGGTGGCGATGATCTGCTACATTGTGGCCCTGTTTTTGGGGGAATGGCTGGTCACGTACGCCATCCTCCTGGCGGCGCTGGGGGCGGTGGTGGCGGTGTCCACCGTCAAGCTGAAGGCCCTGCTGCGGGGGATGAAGCCGGTGGTGTTCATCCTGGTGTTCACCGCGGTGCTGAATATCCTCTACACTCCCGGCGAGGCTTTGGCCTCCTGGTGGATCTTCACCATTACCAAGGAGGGTGTCATCCACGCGTTCTTTATGGTGGTGCGGATTTTGATGCTGATCTCGTGCACTTTCCTGCTCACCTACACCACGTCGCCCCTGGCCCTCACCGACGGTCTGGAGAGCCTGATGGGGCCGATGAAAAAGCTCCGTGTCCCCGTCCATGAGCTGTCCATGATGATGTCCATCGCCCTGCGGTTCATCCCCACCCTCATCGAGGAGACGGACAAGATCATGTCCGCCCAGAAGGCCAGGGGCGCGGATTTTGACTCGGGCAATTTGATGCAGAAGGCTAAGGCCCTCATCCCCCTGCTGGTGCCGCTGTTCATCTCCGCCTTCCGGCGGGCGGACGAGCTGGCCACCGCCATGGAGTGCCGCTGCTACCACGGCGGCGAGGGGCGCACCCGGATGAAGCAGCTCCACTACCGGCCCGGCGATATTTGTTTTATGCTTGGAGCTCTGCTTCTGGCGATATTGATTGGAATTTTAGGCCATTGGGGACTGTAATCCCAGTTTAAAGTTTTTTTTCTCGCTTCTTCTTTTTCGGTTAAGAAAAGGAAGAAGGCCCTTAACCTTCCGACAAAAGGGGGCCCGTCCATGGAACCGCGCAACATCGCCCTGCGGCTGAGCTATACCGGCACCGCCTACCACGGCTGGCAGGTGCAGAAAAACGCGGTCTCCGTGGCGGAGACCGTGGAAAAGGCCCTGGCCTCGGTGGTGTGCCACCCGGTGCGGCTCACCGGCGCGGGGCGCACCGACGCGGGGGTGCACGCCCAGGTGTATGTGGCCAATTTCCGCACCGCCTCCGGTATCCCTGCGGAGCGGCTGCCCTTGGCGGTGAACACCCGCCTGCCGGACGACATCTCGGTGTCCAAGGCCACGGAGGTGCCCGATTCCTTCAACGCCATCGGCTCGTGCAGGAAAAAAGAATATACCTATAAGATTTACAACTCCCGCATCCGGGACCCCTTTTATGTGAACCGGGTGTGGTTCTACCCCAAGCTGCTGGATGAGACGGTGATGGCGGAGGCGGCCCGGCAGTTTGTGGGCGTCCACGACTTCGCCGCCGTGCGCTCGGTGGGCACCGAGACCCGCACCACCGTGCGCACCGTCCACTATTTTGAGATTGAGCGGCGGGGGGACATCATCGACTGCCGGGTGTGCGCCGACGGATTCCTCTACAATATGGTGCGGGCTATGGTGGGCACGTGCATCTACGCCGCCGAGGGCAAGTTGGAAGCGGCGGACATACCCGCCATTCTAAGCTCGCGCAACCGCACCTTGGCAGGGCCCACCGCGCCGCCTGACGGTTTGTATATGACCAACCTGTGGTATGACGAGGATGTGCTGTGAAGATCCGTACGCATTCCCCGCGGCGCGGTAGGTCTGCCGGAGGCAGACCCGCCACGAAAGTGGCGGAGCCCGGGCGGAATTCACTTCCGCCCGGCGACTTCAAATCCCGCCTGATGGTTTGTATATGACCAACCTGTGGTATGATGAGGATGTGCTGTGAACATTTTTGAGGTGAAAACCGATCAAAAGCGTTACCTGCCCCTTCTCCTCTTGGGGGACGAGCAGGAGGATATGATCGACCGCTATCTGGGGCGGGGGACGATGTACGCCCTGGATGACGGCGGCGTAAAGGCCGTGTGCGTCGTCACCGACGAGGGGGGCGGCGCGCTGGAGCTGAAAAACCTGGCCGTGTCCCCCCGGTGCCAACGCCGGGGCTATGGCCGGCGGATGGTGGATTTTCTGGCGGAGACCTACCGGGGGCGGTATACCCGCCTGTTGGCGGGCACCGGGGACAGCCCCCTCACCGTCCCCTTCTACGAGGCCTGCGGCTTCCGCCGCTCCCACGTGGTCCCCAACTTTTTCACCGACCACTACGACCACCCCATCTTTGAGGGGGGTGTCCGGTTAGTGGATATGGTTTACCTATCCAAGCCACTGTAACGGCGGGGGTTCTATGGACGATCAAAGCCAAAACCAAAAACAGCCCAAAAAACCGGCATCCAAGCTCACTGGCTTTCTGGTGCGGCTCATCGCCACCCTGGTGGTGCTGGCGGCGGGGGTGTCCCTGGTGGCGCTGGTGGCCTTCCGGGACCGGCTGAACATGGACAGCGTGAAGCGCTGGTTCCATTACCGCACCCTCACCCTCAGCGACAGCGGGCAGGCCGAGTTTTTCGAGTACGACGGGGATCTGGACGACACCTTCGCCGTGCTGGACGGGGATCTGCTGGTGTGCTCCCGCAACGCCATCTCCCTCTACTCCGGCAGCGGCACCCGGTATATCAGCCAGCCGGTGAGCATGGAGCATCCGGTGGTGAACACCAACGGCTCCCTGGCGGCAGCGTATGACGCGGGGGGCTCGTCCCTGTACATATTGGGCCAGCGGGCGCTGGTGTGGTCGGCGGAGGAGCTGGAGCCCATCCTGTCCGCCCGGCTGAACCGGAACGGGCAGCTCACCGTGGTCACCCAGGCCAGCGGCTACCGGGGGATGGTGACGGTGTACAGCGCGGCCTACGAGCCGGTGATGAGCGTCAACGTCTCCTCCGCTTTCGTGATGGACGCCGCCCTGTCCGACGACGGGCATACCCTGGCCATCCTCACCGTGGGGCAGGCGGGCGGGGCCTTTGCCAGCAAGCTGGAGCTGTATACCATGGATTATGCCAGCGGCGGCTACCAGCCGGACGTGTCCTGCTCCCTAGGGGGCGGGGTGGTGCTGGATATGCGTCACACCGCCTCGGCGGTGTGGACGGTGGGCGACCAGGGGCTGGCCGTCACCGGCCGGGACGGGCAGTCCGCCCAGGCGGATTGGAGCGGCCGCTACCTGCGGCGGTATACGCTGAATGGGGATGGGTTTGCCCTGGCCCTGCTGGGGCGGTACCGGGCGGGCAGCCAGGTGGAGCTGTGGGTGGTGGACGCCAAGGGGCAGCACCGGACCATGGAGCTCAACGAGCAGGTGATGTCCATCGCCGCCGCGGGAAGGTATTTTGCCGTGCTGACCAGCGACCGGCTGGATATCTATACCGACGACCTGGAGCTGTACAGCAGCCTGAAGGGCACCAGGGGGGCCCGCACCGTCCTGCTCATGCCGGACGGCTCCGCCATTTTGGTGTCGGCGGAGGGCGCCGGGTTCTACGTCCCTTGACCCCAGACCGGACCGCGGAGCCGTGCCGCGGAGAGGAGGAGCGCATATGCCGTATCTATTTGACATCGTGATTGTGGCGCTGCTGGCGTTTTTCGCCTGGCGGGGGGCGTCCAAGGGGCTGATTTTGTCCCTGTGCGGGCTGGTGGCGGTGGCCGTGGCTTTTTTTGGGGCGCAGCTCCTGTCGGAGAAGTTCTGCGAGCCGGTGGCAGGCATCATCCGCCCCATTATCATCCAGACCGTCCGGGGGGCGGACGCCGAGCCGGAAACGGATCCGGAAAACCCGGAGGCGGGCTATACTGTGGATGAGCTGCTGGCCTCCATCCAGGAAAAGGGGCTGTTTGAAGGCTTTTCCGACTTTTTGGAGCAGGGCGTGGCCAACGATACGGTGGGTCATGGCCCCCAGTCCCCCTTAGACGCCCTGGCGGGCTATCTGGCCCTGGGGGTGGCAAAGGCGCTGCTGTTCGGGCTGGTGTTTGTCGCGGTGCTGCTGATGTGGTTTTTGGTCAGCCACGCGCTGGACCTGGCCTTCCAGCTGCCCGGCCTGGCCCAGCTGAACACGGCGGGGGGGCTGGTGATCGGGCTGGTCAAGGGCGTGCTGCTGGCCATTGTGCTGGTTTGGCTGGGCCAGCTGGCCGGGGTGGTCCCCAGCGAGCCGGACACCCCCGTGCTGTCCCTGTTCACCGTGCGGCGGCTGGGCGAGCTGCTGGACAGCCTGCCCGTCTGAGGCGGGCAAATGGATGATTTCCCACTCCGCGGGGAAATTACCACTCTAAAATTCATGACAGGTTCATATTTATCTGATATGGTACTGCCAAACTGCGGACCTGAATATGAGAACTTTTCTCCCCGAAAGGAGCGATCCCATGCGGCCAACCATGTGTACCCGCTGCCAGAAGAACGTAGCGGTGATCTTCATAACAAAAATTGAGGGCAGCGAGACCCGCAACGAGGGCCTCTGCCTGAAGTGTGCCCGGGAGCTGGGCATCAAGCCAGTGGACGACCTGATGAAGAAGATGGGCATTTCCGACGAGGATCTGGAGTCCATCTCCAGCGAGATGATGTCCGCCTTCGGCGGGGCGGAGGAGGCCGAGGGCCTCGCCCCGGCCGCCGAGGACGACGGCGCGCCGGGGGACGGCGGCGAGGACGACGACGACGATGAGGGGCGTACCGCCACGTTCCCATTCCTGAACAAGCTGTTCGGCGCCTCGTCGGACAGCGCCCCCGACCGCGACCCCATCCAGCGGGGGGGCTCCGCCAAGGAGGAAAAGGGCGCCGCCAAAAACGAGCGGGGGCAGAAACGCAAATTTTTGGAGAACTACTGCATTTCCCTCACTCGCAAGGCCCAGGAGGGTAAGCTGGACCGGATCGTGGGCCGCGCCAATGAGATCGAACGCACCATCCAGATTTTGAACCGGAGGCAGAAGAACAACCCCTGCCTCATCGGGGACCCGGGCGTGGGCAAGACCGCCATTGCCGAGGGGCTGGCCCAGCGCATTTTTGACCGGGATGTGCCGTACAAGCTGCTGGATAAGGAGGTCTACCTGCTGGACCTCACCGCGCTGGTGGCGGGCACCCAGTTCCGCGGCCAGTTCGAGAGCCGCATGAAGGGCCTCATCGACGAGGTGAAAAAGCTGGGAAACATCATCCTGGTCATCGACGAGGTGCACTCCATCGTGGGCGCGGGGGACGCGGAGGGCTCCATGA
>CAJULZ010000139.1 GCA_910587205.1 uncultured Oscillospiraceae bacterium | reverse complement strand
ATGACGCCATGGGGCGTCTTTTTTCTTGCCTCCAAGCCCCCACATATATTAAAAATCGTCTACTTTCTCAACGGCCCTAAGCTGTTCCAGGCGTTGAGGTGGGCTGTGCCGTCTTGGGAAGTGATACTTTGACAGTGGGAGAGCCGGACGAGATCGAGCTGGCCGGAGGTTTTTTCAATTTCACAGAAAAGTGTACCCTGGAAACCTCCGCCATCCGTGTGCCTGCCCGCATTACAGCGGAACAGGTCAAGGCCAACGCCAAACGGATATACCGGTCGCTGGGCTGTCAGGGCTTTGCCCGTGTTTGACGCCGGGTGGCAAGCTGATCTTCAATGAGATCAACACCATCCCCGGCTTCACCGCCCACAGCCGTTACCCCAATATGATGAAAACGGCGGGGATGCCCTTTGAACAGGTCATTTCTTCCCTGATCGAACTGGCGGTGGGGCAATGACGGTTACAAACACATCCCGCCTGAACGCGAAGAAACTTCCCGCTTTAGACGACTTCCGGCTGCTTGCCGTGATCCTTGTGGTCGCCAATCACACCCGCTCCGCTGACGGCGAATTTCTCTGGCTGCTGACCGTCCTGCGCCGGGTGATCTTTGACGGCAGCTTTTATCATCTTTGGTATCTCCCTGCCCTTTTGTTGGGGACGTCCATCGCCTACTTCCTCAGCCGTTTCAAGCCGCAGGCGGCGATTCCGATTGCCGGAGCACTGTATCTGATCGGGCTGAGCGGAGAGAGTTACTACGGCCTTGTGTCAGGCATCCCCGTTTTCTCCACCTTTTCGGCGCAGCTTACGTCAGTTGACCACAGTGGTGTACCTGATCCATCCCTGGTGCCCCGTGCTGGTACAGGGAGCGGCAAAGGTAATCGGGCTGACCGGCCTGCTGGTAGAAAACACGGTTGTGCTTTTTATCCTGGTCCTGGTATCCAGCTTTTTGCTGTCGCAGATGCTATTGCTGCTCCAGCCGCCCCGTCCTGTTCAGACTGGACGGGCCTGGATCGAACTGGATCGGGCCGCTCTGCGTCACAATGTCCAGCAGCTGCAATCCATACTACCGGAGGGCTGTGCCCTTATGCCAGCAGTCAAGGCCAATGCCTATGGACACGGAGCGGTGTTGGTTGCGAAAGAACTGAACCGCCTGGGTATCATGGCTTCCTGCGTTGCAACCGTGACGGAGGGGGCGGAACTGCGGCGGGGTGGTATCAAAGGGGAAATCCTGGTGCTGGGCTATACCCACCCGGAACAGTTTTATATGCTGCGAAGATACCGGCTGACACAAACAGTCGTTGATATATCTTATGCCCGGCTGCTGAACGCCTACGGGAAGAAGCTCAAAGTCCATTTGAAAATTGACACGGGTATGCACCGATTGGGGATACCCGCAGACCGAAAAGAAGAAATTGCCCGTGTGTTCCATTACAGAAACCTTGTTATAACGGGTATTTTTACCCATCTGTGCGCCGCCGACGTGCGGACAGCAGAAAAGGAAAAATTTACGATGGGACAGGCGGCGGCGTTCGACCGTGTGATCTGCGATTTGAATCAGCGAGGTCTTAGCTGCGGAAAAATCCACCTGCTGCCCAGCTATGGATTGCTTCAATACTCGGAGCTGGCCGGAGATTACGCCAGGGTAGGAATTGCCCTTTACGGTGTGTTGAGCAAGGAGCAGATATGGAAAGCTGTCGAATAGACTTACGGCCTGTTCTGTCGGTGAAGGCGCGTGTTGTGCTGGTAAAAGATTTGTATGCAGGGGAACTCACTGGCTATGGATTGGGCTATATGGCCGAAAGCAACCGAAAGATTACTATCCTATCTACCGGGTATGCGGACGGCATTCCCCACACTTTGTCCTGCGGAAAGGGCTGGGTCTTAATTGCAGGATTGGAGGCCCCCATTATCGGCTTGATCTGCATGGATCAAATGCTGGTGGATGTCACGGACATTCCAGATGCTGCGGCAGGTGACGTGGCAGTGTTGATTGGAACGTCCGGCAGCCGGCAGATCACCGCCTGTGACCTTGCGGAGCAGACGGGGGCGATTACAAATGAAATATTAAGCAGGTTGGACGGGCGATTGGAAAAGGTGCCGATATGAAATACGACGTAAAAAATCTACGGAGAAATAAATCTCACGGTGAAACACAAAAGACAAAACCGGGCGAATAAAGGGGGCCAGGGAATGGACGGGAAAAGCCGGTATGAACAATTCAACGAGATCACCTTTGAAGCTTACTGCAAAAGGCCATTGACCGCGCCACCCTCAAAACGCACCAGCGTCAGGCGGCACGGGCCAAGCGGGAGGTTTCGTTTTCGGAACTGCCAAAAAACGCGCGCTATGCCTTAGGTACCGAGGACGGTGAACTGGAGCGGGCCGAGGCCGAACGCCGCGTTTTCCATGTGCGGGGCGTAGACGTGGCGGATTCCGATGCAGACTGGCGCAGGCCATTTCCCGCCTTCTGCCCAAAGACCGGGAGATCGTCCTGCTCTCCTATTTTGCGGAGCTAACGGACGAGGAAGTGGCTCAAAGGGTCAAGTTGAGCCGTTCTACCGTCCAGCGCCGGAGAACGGCCGCGTTGGACAAGCTGCGGGAAATGCTGGGCCACGATGGATGAAGCGCGTGCCCGTCTACACCATCCGCGCCGCCAAAGAACCCGACACAGACGTGGTCAGACTGATTGTCCAGCATTTCAGGCGGTACATAGTGGCCCGGTGCCTGTCCCATTGCATAGGAGCCGACGTGTATGACCATGTTTTCGTTGACGTTGACCTGTGGGATCAGGCCGTCAGCGCCCTGCTCTCCGCCATCTTTACCTTTCGATTGAAGTAGCCGCCCAGTAGCTTCCTCACCGTGAAAAGTCCCCGCCCAGGGTGAAACCGGGCGGGGACTTTTTTGCCGTAAAGCATTTCTTTTTGAAAAGTTTTGAGAAAATTTCGCAAAAAAGTAGCATTGTTTCGTTTTTGAGGAAGTTAGGCTACAGAATGGGAAGAACTGAACAGGGCAGCCAGGTACGTTCCATATCCGCCGAGGCACGCGGCGGGTCCGCCTTTGAAAAGCATCGTGAACTGATAAAATCTCCGCCGACTGATAATGCGGTTTTTGCCGAAATAAATCTCATGATGAGACCCAAATAAATGAAAGAGATGGATGAGTAACAAACAGAAGTTTAAAAGAGGAGTACACCTATCAGGTGGGCAAAATCAAGTTTATCGTCATGCCAGTGTATAAAGAAAACGGCGAAACGATGGAAAATATTTTACTCAGGCTCATGCTGGCCGAGCTGAAATCTTGACGCAAGAAATTTGACAAAAAATAGGGAAAATCGTAGAATAGAGATGGATAAAACCTCTTGTTTGACGGCTGGAAAGGAGGAAAATTTGAAGCAGTCAAACAAAAACCGCAAGTTTGGGACGGCGGCGCTGTACTGCCGCCTCAGCCGTGATGACAATTTGGACACCGAATCAAATTCTATCAGCAATCAAAAGAAAATTCTCCAGAAGGCGGCGAAGGAAAAATGTTACCCAGACACCTTGTTTTTCGTGGACGATGGCATTTCCGGCACAACAGACGATGAACGCGATGACTTTCAACGGATACTCTCCGACATCAAGCGCGGACGGATCAACTGCGTGATCGTCAAGGATCTTGCGCGTTCATTCCGCAATTACAGCGATCAGGGTTATTATTTGGACGATTGGTTTCCCCGGTATAATATCCGCTTTATTTCCCTTTTTCGCCAGTCGCCGGACGGCTATAAGGACCCCAAAATATGCGGAGTATTGCGATCCCCATCCAGGGCGTCCTGAATGGAAACCACTGTGCGGAAACTTCTGATAAAGTGCGGGAAGCCTTTGATATGAAGCGCCGCAACGGAGAACATATCGGGTCTTTTGCCGCCTATGGATACATCAAGGATACCAACGATAAAAACGCGCTGGTGATTGACGAGCAGGCTGTTTTTCGACGGGCTGAAATCCGCATTTTGGCACAGATTTTTGTGTCTTTTTTCTGGCGCAAAAAGAGCCTTGACAAATCGATCATTTGTATTATAATGAAAGGTACAAATGTTTTTCCTTGTGGAGCGCATCCTCAAAACAGACGGCGCACCCCGCTCGTTAGGAGGGAACCCCGTGGAAGTTATGGACAAGCTGACAATCCTGGCCGATGCCGCCAAATATGATGCCGCCTGCACCTCCAGCGGGGTGATCCGAGGGGCGAAGCCGGGAACCATTGGCACCGCCACCAACTCCGGCTGCTGCCACACCTTCTCCGCCGACGGGCGGTGCGTATCCCTGCTGAAAGTGCTGTTTACCAACCACTGCCGCTACAACTGCGCCTACTGCGTGAACCGCTGCTCCAACGATGTGCCTCGCACCGCCTTCACCCCCCGGGAGCTGGCGGAGCTGACCATCCAGTTTTACCGGAGAAATTATATTGAGGGGCTGTTTTTGTCTTCCGCTGTACTAAAAAGCCCCGACTACACCACCGAGCAAATGATTGAGACGTTGCGCCTGCTGCGGCAGTCGTACCGCTTCAACGGCTATATCCACGCCAAAGCCATCCCCGGGGCGGACCCAGGGCTGACCCACCAGCTGGGCCTGCTATCGGACCGGCTGAGCGTCAACATTGAGCTGCCCTCCGAATCCTCCCTTCGCCTGCTGGCCCCCGATAAAAGCAAGACCGCCATCCTCAGGCCCATGGCCCAGATCCGGGACAGGGCCGCCCAGTCCACGGCGGAACTAAAGCTCTACCGCCACGCCCCCCGGTTTGCCCCAGCGGGGCAGTCCACCCAGATGATCGTGGGGGCCACTCCGGAGAGCGACCGGCACATTTTAACATTGACGGAGGGGCTCTATCGGAAATACCGGCTGAAACGGGTGTTTTTCTCCGCATATATGCCGGTGTCCGATCACAAAAGTCTGCCCGTTCCGGCGGGGTTTAAGCCGCCCCTGCTGCGGGAGCACCGACTTTACCAGGCGGATTGGCTGCTGCGGTTCTATGGGTTTACCGCCGGCGAGATCCTGGACGAGAGCCGCCCTAACTTCGACGAGGCCCTGGACCCCAAAAGCGACTGGGCCCTGCGCCACCCGGAGTTTTTCCCGGTGGAGGTAAACCGGGCGGATTATGAAGCCATTCTGCGGGTGCCCGGCGTCGGGGTTCGGGGCGCCCGTAGGATCGTGGCCGCCCGGCGGTACGGCCCCCTATCCTTTGAGGGGCTGAAGCGGCTGGGCATTGTGATGAAGCGGGCGCAGTATTTCATCACCTGTTCGGGGCGGATGCTGCCCGGCCTGCGGTTCAGCCCTGAGAGCGTCTACCGCCGTCTCACCGGGCTGGAGCAGGGGTTGCTGGGCGTCGGCAGCTGGGAGCAGCTCTCCCTGTTCGATGGGGCGGTGGGCTGACATGGCGGTCTATCGGTACGACGGCACCTTTGCCGGGTTTCTGACCTGCGCCTGGGACGCCCTCGAGAGCGGGATGGAGCCGTCCGCCTTTCTACTCCCAGAGGATGGGGCCACCCTTTGGGATGAACGGAGCGTGGCGGCAAACGCGGGACGGGCCAGGCGGCTGTATGCCGCTTTGTCCACGCGGGTCTCCCCTGCCTTCCAAAAACTCATCGCCCGGGGATTCCTCACCTGTCTGCCGGAGAAGGAGCTGGCCCTGCTGTCCCTCATCCGCCGGGGGCTGCGGGAGGGGGACAAAGTACGGTTGGATCTCAGCGACCCGGTGATGGCACGGGTAAACCTGGCGCTCACGAAAATGTGGACGGAGTGGGATCATTTGAAGGGTTTTGTCCGCTTCTCCGACCTGGACGGCGTTCTGGTGGGGGAAATCGAGCCGAAAAACCGGGTGCTGCCCCTGCTCGCCCCCCACTTTGCCGCCCGGTACTCCGGGGAACGGCTGGCCCTCTACGACAGGACGCACCACGAGATCTTCCTCTCTGACCGGGGGCGGTGGAAGCTCCTCCCCGCGGAGGAGTTCCGCATGGGCCCCGCTGGGGTGGAGGAGCGGGCCTATCGGGCCATGTGGCGAAAATATTACGACACCATCGCCATCGAGGGGCGGATCAACCCCAAGTGTCAGTCCACCCACCTGCCCAAGCGGTACCGCCATGTGATGACGGAGTTCCTCACCGACGAGGAGATGGAAAGGAGCCTGCCGGAACGGGCTCCGGCAGGCTCCCTGGAGGGCGGAAATCAAACTCAGCGTTCCACGTCCACCACCCGGACATAGCGGCGCAGGGGATATTCCCCGTCGTGGGCCTCGCCGCGGAAGGCGGCGGACATGGACCCGGCCCGGGTGACGCGAGTCAGGCCCGCTCGGGACAGAAGCCCGGTCAGCGCTTCCCGCTGTTCGGGGGC
>CAJULZ010000138.1 GCA_910587205.1 uncultured Oscillospiraceae bacterium | reverse complement strand
TTATTGTAGCTTTGGCACGAGACGGACGAACCCCCCGGCTGGCTGCCAGGGGTTCTAACCAAATTATATTGTAATAGGAGGTATATGAAATGGCAAAGGGATTCAACAGCCGCGGTATGGGCGGCATGGGCGGCGGGAATATGAACAGCATGATCCGCCAGGCCCAGAAGATGCAGCAAGATATGCTCAAGGCCCAGGAGGAGCTGGAGGGCAAGACCTACGAGGCCGCCGCGGGCGGCGGCGTGGTGTCCGCTGCGGTGTCCGGCAAAAAGGAGCTGGTGGGCGTCACCATTGACCCCGAGGCGGTGGATCCGGACGACGTGGAGATGCTCCAGGACCTGATCGTGGCCGCCGTCAACGAGGCGCTGCGCAGGGCCAACGAGGACGCCGCCAACCAGATGTCCAAGCTCACCGGCGGGCTGAATCTGCCCTTCTGAGGCGGGGAAAATGTACAATACTACGCTGTGCTACCTGGAGAATGACCGGGGTGAATATCTGATGCTCCACCGGGTCAAGAAAAAGCGGGACATTAACCAGGGCAAGTGGATCGGCGTGGGCGGCAAATTTGAGGAGGGGGAGAGCCCCGATGAGTGCCTGTGCCGGGAGATCCGGGAGGAGACCGGCCTCACCCTGACCGAGTTCCAGTTCCGGGGCGTGGTCACCTTTCTGTGCAATGACAGCAGCTCAGATCAGTTCATGTACCTGTTCACCGCCACAGGCTGGACGGGGGAGCTGAATCTGGACTGTAACGAGGGCAGCTTGGCCTGGGTGCCCAAGGAGCGGATACCGGAGCTGCCCATCTGGGAGGGGGACAAGATTTTCCTCCAGCTGCTGGCGGAGGGCGCCCTGCCCTTCCTGCTCACCCTGGACTACAGGAGCGGGGACGAGCGCCTGGTACGGGCCGTGCTGAACGGACAGATGTTGTGCTGAGCCGCTTCACGTGAAACATACGCTTAAAAAATGGAGGGGATTCACGATGAAATTTTCCGAGATGCCCTATGAGCGCCCCGACTTAGACGCGTTCAAGGGCCAGATGACCGGGTTTACCGGCCGCCTCAAGGCGGCGGGGAGCTACGAGGAAGCCAAGGCCGTCTTCCTGGAAAAGGAGGAGGCCGACAAGCATGTGGAGACGATGGCCACGCTGGCCCAGGTGCGCAACACCATCGACACCCGGGACGAGTTTTACGACGGGGAGATGAACTTCTGGAATGCCGCGCTGCCCGAGCTGGAGGAGTACGAGCAGGCGTGGAAGCTGGCCATGCTGGAATCCCTGTTCCGCCCCGATTTTCAGCGGGAATACGGCAATCTAATGTTCCTCAACACGGAGATCGCCCTGAAGACTTTCTCCCCGGAGATCGTGCCCCAGCTCCAAAAGGAGAATGACCTGACCCTGGCCTACTCCAAGCTGCTGGCCTCCGCCAAAATCCCTTTTGAGGGCGGGGAGTATACTTTGGCCCAGATGGGGCCGTTCCAGTCCGACGCGGACGACGCCCGCCGTTTGGCCGCCTGGAAGGCGGTGGGGGCCTGGTACAAGGAGAACCAGGGCGAGCTCAACCGTATCTACGACGAGCTGACCCACTTGCGGGATGAGATGGGCCGCAAGCTGGGCTATGAGGGCTACACCCAGCTGGGCTACTACCGTATGGGCCGCAACTGCTATGCCAAAGAGGACGTGGAGAACTTCCGGGCCGCCGTGCGTAAGTACCTGGTGCCCCTGGCCGACCGGATCTTCCGGGCGCAGGCGGAGCGCATTGGGGTGGGGTACCCCTTGAGCTATGCCGACAATGCCCTGAAATTCCGCTCCGGCAACCCCAGGCCCCAGGGCACGGCGGACGACATCATTGCCCAGGGCAAAAAATTCTACGACGAGCTGTCCCCGGAGACGTCCGAGTTTTTCCAGACCATGCTGGACAACGAGCTGATGGACGTGCTGGCCACCGAGGGGAAGGCCGGGGGCGGCTATTGCACCTCCATCCCGGAGTATAAGGTGCCCTTCATCTTCGCCAACTTCAACGGCACCCAGGGGGACGTGGAGGTGGTCACCCATGAGGCGGGCCATGCCTTTGCCGCCTGGACGAACCGGGACCGTATCCCCAGCAGTTATGTCTGGCCGGGGATGGAGGCCTGCGAGGTTCACTCCATGTCCATGGAGTTCATGGCCTGGCCCTGGGCGGAGGGCTTCTTTGGGCCGGACACGAAAAAATACCTCTACAGCCATCTGGCCGGGGCGCTGACGTTCATCCCCTACGGCGCGCTGGTGGACCACTTCCAGCACGAGGTGTACGCCAACCCGGACATGACCCCCGCCCAGCGCCATGCGGTGTGGAAAGAGCTGCAAGGGCAGTATATGCCCTGGGTGCGGCTGGACGGGGACATCCCCTTCTTCGCCGACGGCGAGGCGTGGCAGCGGCAAAGCCATATCTACGAGGCGCCGTTCTATTATATCGATTACTGCCTGGCCCAGACGGTGGCGCTGGAGTTGTGGGCGCTGCTTCAACAGGACAAAAAAGCGGCCTGGGAAAAGTATATGGCCTACACTCGCCAGGGGGGCAGCCGCACCTTTACCGAGCTGCTGAAAGATGCGGGGCTGGACAGCCCGTTTGAGGAGAACTGCCTGCGCGGCGTGTGCGAGGCCGCCGGCGCGTGGCTGGACGGGTTCGACCTCACCGGCATCGCGTGACAAACAAAAACGGTCTCGCCCCAAAGCCGGCGTCTGCAAAACAGCAGCCGAAATTGCAGCGTCTGCCGGTCGGGATTGGCAACAAAAAAGCGGACAGCATCCTGTTGTTAGGGTGCTGTCCGCTTTTTATTTGTGCGTTCGCTTTCCTGTTCCATGGGCCGTCCCCGGCAGGAAATCTCAGCGTGACTCCTGCCGCCCCTTTTTTCACCTGTCCCGCGTCCCGGCATACAATGGGAGTGGAAGGGGAACGCCAATGGCGGCCCCTCTTATCAACTATGATCGGGAGGTACCAATATGGCCGATTTCATCGAGCCGGGCCCCATCTGCGATACCGCCGGTATCCGCGAGGCCGTGTGCATCCACACCCGAAAGATCTTTGATTCCTGCCGTGACAAGGACTGTGTTGAAGATCTGCGGCTCTATCCCACCGTCAGTTCCCAGGCCGTCATCGACCGGGCCATCAGCCTTAAGGCCGGGCAGGCCGAATTGCTGTACGCGTACATCGACGTGGAGCCTGTGGGCTTCAACCGCGGCTACTTCACCGTGGACGTGCGGTATTTCTACCGCGTGACCGCCGACGCCTTTGTGGGCGCGGCCCGTCCGGTGGCCATCTGCGGCCTGGCGGTGTTCGACAAGCGGGCCATCCTGTTTGGCAGCGAGGGCAGCGCCAAGGTGTTTTCCTCCAACAGCCGGGCGGACGACCTGGATGAGCAGAATCTGATGAGCACCAACCTGCCCATCGCGGTGGTCAACTCTGTGGACCCCATCATCCTGTCCATGCGCCTGTCCGATCCCTGCGAGCCGCCGGTGTGTGTCTGCGGCGACGCCGCCGAAGTGCCTGCGGGCATCGCGGGCTGCTTCCCCGGCGAGCTGAACATGGGCGGCGAGGGCCGGAGGGTGTACGTCACCCTGGGCCAGTTCTCCATCATCCGCCTGGAGCGGGACAGCCAGCTGCTCATCCCCGCCTACGACTACTGTATGCCCAGCAAGGAGTGCACCGCCGGCGGCGGGGAGGAGGACCCCTGCGCCATCTTCCGCCAGGTGCAGTTCCCCGTGGAGGAGTTCTTCCCGCCCAACACCATCACCCAGCCGGAGGGGTACCAGGATACCAAGGGTTGCTGCATGTAAAGCCGGTAAAGCGCCCCAGCGCGCCCGCCGCCCGCCGGAAGCGGGCGGCGGGCGCGCTGCTTTTTAAATTTCCATGAACATATTTTCTTTCCGGGAAAAACGTGGTAAAATAACAAAACATCAGATTAGTATGTAGGGAGGTCCCCGCTGTGGATTGGAACGCCTTATATGACCGCCTGCGGGCCGCCGCCCCATCCCTGGAGCTGCGCCGGGACGAATCCATGTCCCGCCACACCTCCTTCCAGGTGGGCGGCCCGGTGCCCCTTATGGCCCTGCCCAAAGACGAGGACGAGGCCCGGCAGGTGCTGTCTGTGGCTGCGCTGGAGTTCGGGGTGAAGCCCTTTTTCATGGGCAGGGGCACCAACCTGCTGGTGTCTGACCAAGGGGCGGACCTGCTGGTGGTCAAGGCCTATGACGGCCTCGGCCGCCTGGAGCTGCTGCCCCAGGGGGAGCGACCCGGGTACCGGACCGTCGTGGCCGGGAGCGGCGTGTCCCTGGCGCGGCTGGCGTCCTTTGCCCTGGAGTGCGGGCTGGCGGGGCTGGAGTTCGCCCAGGGCATCCCCGGCAGCGTGGGGGGCGGCGTGTACATGAACGCCGGGGCTTACGGCGGGGAGATGGGCCAGGTGGTGTCCAGCGTGAGCTCCGTATCCACCCCCGCAGAGGAAGATGTGCGGGAGTGGAGGGATCCCGGTTTCTCTTACCGCCACAGCCGGTTCCAGGAGCAGGACGACTTTATCCTGTGGGCCTGTTTTTCCCTGAAGCCCGGAGACCCCGCTGAGATCAAAGCGAAAATGGACGATTTCTCCCGGCGCCGCCGGGAGAAGCAGCCGTTGGAATACCCCAGCGCGGGCAGCACTTTCAAGCGGCCCGCCCCGGTGGACGGGCAGCCGGTTTACGCCGCCGCCCTCATCGACGGCTGCGGGCTCAAGGGACTGACGGTAGGGGGCGCCCAGGTGTCGGAGAAGCACACGGGCTTTGTGATCAACCGGGGCGGGGCCACGTGCGATGATATTGTGCAGCTGATGGCCCAGGTGCGGGAGCGGGTGTTCCGGGAGACCGGGATCACCCTGGAGCCCGAGGTGCGGTATCTGGGGAAGGAGGGGGAGACATGGAATTTCTGATTGTGTCGGGGTTGTCCGGGGCGGGCAAGTCCACCGTCATGTCCATTTTGGAGGACAGCGGCTTTTTCTGCGTAGACAACCTGCCCCCGGTGCTCATCCCCAAGTTTGCCGAGGTGTGCCTGGCGGGGGCCTGCTCTTATGAGCGGGTGGCCATGGTGTGCGACATCCGGGGCGGGGAAAAGTTCGACGGGCTGTTCGAGGCTATGGACGAGCTGAAGACCATGAAGTTCCACTATAAAGTGCTGTTTGTGGATGCGGACGACGCGGCTATCATCAAACGGTATAAGGAGACCCGGAGGAGCCACCCTTTGATGGCGGAGATGGGAAGCCTGGCCCGGGCGGTGGAGCACGAGCGGACGGTGATGGAGCCGGTGCGGCGGCGGGCGGACTACGGCATCACCACTACCTCCCTGCCGGTGCAGAAGCTGCGGGGACAGGTGCTGGACATGTTTGCCCCCAACCGCAAGAGCGCCAACGAGATGACGGTATCCGTCACCTCCTTCGGGTTCAAGTACGGCCTGCCGCTGGAGGCCGATTTGGTGTTTGACGTGCGGTTCCTGCCCAACCCCTTCTATGTGGAGGGGCTGCGGCCGCAGACGGGGCTGGACGCGGGAGTGGCGGACTATGTGTTTGCCAGCCCCACCGCCCAGGAACTGATGGGGCATCTGCGGGGGTTGATGGACTTCCTGCTGCCCCACTTTGTGGAGGAGGGCAAGAGCGCGCTGGTGATTGCCGTCGGCTGCACCGGCGGGCGTCACCGCTCAGTGGCGGTGACCCACGCGCTATGCGAGTACATCCAGGGCCTCGGCTACGCTGCGGGCGAGACCCACCGGGACATGACGAGGGCGTGAGTATGGGCGAATTAAAACGGCGCAGGGGCCCCGCCATTGCGGCCCTGGGCGGAGGGCACGGGCTGTCCGCCATCCTGAGAGGTTTGAAATTGTACGCCGACGACCTCACCGCCATCGTCACTGTGGCGGACGACGGGGGTGGCTCCGGCGTGCTGCGGGAGGATCTGGGCATGCTGCCCCCCGGAGACATCCGCAACTGTATGGAGGCGCTGGCGGATACCGAATCGCTGATGCAGCAGCTGCTGGCCTACCGGTTCCCGGACGGCCGGCTGGCGGGGCAGGCGTTCGGCAACCTGCTGCTGGCGGCGCTGGACGGCATCTCCCCCTCCTTCGACCAGGCGGTGGCCCGGATGAGCGAGGTGCTGGCCATCGCGGGGCGTATCCTGCCGGTGACGAACGACAGCGTGCAGCTGGAGGCCATTTTTGAAAACGGGGCCAGCGTGCGGGGTGAGTCGCGGATCTCAGCGGCCAAAAAGGAGCAGAACTGCCGGATCCACCATGTGCGGCTGCTGCCTGAGCATACCCCGGCTCTCCCCGCGGCGCTGGAGGCCATCCGCCGGGCGGAAGTGATTTTGCTGGGGCCGGGGAGCCTGTACACCAGCGTCATCC
>CAJULZ010000137.1 GCA_910587205.1 uncultured Oscillospiraceae bacterium | reverse complement strand
AGCAGGGACAGGGTTTTTCTGTTTTTCATGCTCGATTCCTCCGTTTCGTAATATGTTGGGGCTTTCGCAAACCGGACCATACCACAGAAGGCAGGGAAAGTCGAATACTATCGGCGGACAGTTTTCCAGGAAGGATTTATCAGGGAAGTGTTCCCAATGGCTTCTGCCGCTATCTGGCTGCGCTGCTCTCCATTTCCGCTTCCATTCCTTTCCGGCGGCTTTGCCGCCCGTCCAAGGGAAGGAGTAGGGGAAGGGAAAGAATTCAGTAATTGATAAGTCTTTATTTATTTTCTATCTTTATTTAATTGCGTTGGATTTACCTACGTAGGTTTTTCCGGTGTTGGATAATCCGGCAACGGTTTTCCCGATGCCGGTTATTCCAGCGCCGGGGAATCAGACGGCGGCTGTGGCTGTTCGTAGATGTTGTATTCCGCTCCGCATAACCGTCCTTGACCATCTCGTTCCCTTGTCCGTACAATATACCCGGCCCGCTCCAGCTCATGAACAGCCTGACGGATGGCGTCAAGCTGCTCCCGGTTGATACAGGCCAACCCTTGCAGGGTGTAGTCCCATTCTTCCGGGAGTGAGAGGATTTGCGACAGCAGGCCCTTGGCTTTCAGGGAGAGCGATGTGTCCCGCAAATGATGATTGGACATGACTGTATAATTTTTATTTTTCTCGACACGAAATATTGCCATTTTTGCTCCTTTCAGTGTGCAAACGGCATCCTTAGCCAAATCAGTGCAGAAAATGCCGCTTTTGATAAATTCGCAAAACCTTATTTGGACTATTTTTGGGCAGCTAAAAGATAGACCTCCTCGCAGAGCTTATCCATCAAAAAATCCAGTTTTGCCACAGCTTCGGTGTCCAGCTTCTTTGCGTACTGATGGCGGGCAATCTGCCGTACGTTGGAATATATCATGTTGACGCTGGTGTGCAGGGCATGGTTCAGCTTCGGTGAACGGCCCCTGAAATCATCTCCCCGAATCAGACTGCAAAAATAGGCTGTACTGTTCAGCCGGGTCAGCTTCATGTATTGCCGCAGACGCTGGTACTGCTCCTCCGTCATGCGGACAGAGAGATTCCTGCTGTTGTCCCGTATAGAACCGCGAACTTTCCGTGTTTTTCGATTATGCGGCATGAAGGTATCCTTTCTTCCTCAGTGTATGGACTCGTTCGTACACATCTTCCAAAAGACGAACAGCGTGCCGGAGCTGCTCCGCTGTGCCATAGCCGCTGTTGAAATCGCGGGCAATGGCGTTGATCTCACGGCCAGCTTCATCCATGAAGCGGACAACCTCCCAAGTTTCCCTCTCGCGGTGAAGGACGGGGCGGTTGGTTTCCAACTGCCCCATCAGCCATGCGTTGGCGGACAGACCGGCGGCTGTACTTTTTTCCTTCAGCAGCTCATAATCCTTGACGCTCATGCGGACACAGGTACGGTGTGATTGCTTGTTCGTACTCTTCACTCCCTTCTCGCTTTCGGCAATGTTGCCCAAAGCGGTATCTTGATGATGCAGAGTAAGGTTTGGCAATGTTGCCAAACCTTACTTTTTCCGGTACAGGGAACAGTAAACAGGGTTTGGCAACATTGCCGAACCCGGTTCGCAGAACAGTGGACTTCCGGCAATCGTGCCAAAAGTCCAAAAGATCGCTTCTGACAATATTGTCAAAAGCGATGGCGCTCGAAGGTACCTTCCGACAACATTGTCAAAATGTTCACTCCAGACCTTTCGGCAGCATTGCCAAAAGGTTACCGCCTGCAGGCGGCATTGGGGTCAGGGGAGTTCCCCTGCAAGTGGCGTTTTGACATCAAAACGCGATGCTTGCGCCCTCACCGCCCCCGGCGGTGAGGGCCTTGGCCCCGCCAGCGGCGGGGCTTTTTCCCGGCGGTAAATTGATTGGAATGGGCGGGCGGAGCCCGCCCTCTCATCGGAAGGGATACCACTCTGCTCCGTTCCCGCCTGTGGCAGACTGTGCCCGCTGGGTGTGATAGATTCACCTCGTTCTCTGTAAAAGGAAAGCAGGGTGTCGATCATACACCCTGCTTCCTACACTTCTGGCTTGGGAAAGAATATCTTCCTCACCGTCCTCGTCTTGCCAGACACACGAGGCGGCGCACTCCACGAACCAGTCGGCCCGCAGCAGAGACAGGATGATGTCCCACATGACGGCAAAGTCATCGTTATGGCCTTTGTCTGTGAAAGAGAGGACATCTTCCTCGGAGACACAGGGGAAATCGCAGGCGGCGAACAGGCTTTTTATTGTCCGATACACGTCCTCCAGCGTAAAGCCCCGCCGTTCTACAGTGGCCTTGTCAAAAGAAAATTTCACATTCATTTTGTGAGCCCCCCTATTATGTAGTGGCCCACATGATACCACCCTTCATCGGCAATATCCAGATAATTCGCCAGACAGTTCACGGCGAGGGGGTCAACGCAGACACCCCTGCCACAGCAATACCCTGATATGTGGACAGGCAGGGTGTTACACATAACCCCCTGCCCTCAGTTCTGCTCCCTATCAGATGGCACGTCTGGCCACTGATGCACACACGACATTGCATTCTTGAGCAGATCTCTAATGGTCTGAAACGTCTGGGCCAACTCGTAGGATTCCTGCACAGAGTCCTCAATTGTCCGTGGGCGGGTAACTTTTCGGTGAATTCACCGAAAGGTCGGTGCGGGTTCCTTGGTTTGCCCTTGCCCTGGCTTCGATATCCGGCTTTAGCCGGAGGGCGATCTGGCCCAATTCCCACTTGTCCAGGTTGCGGCGGCCTTTCTGGGTGTCCAGCGCCCACTGTTTCACCTCCAGCAGATTAGCAAATGAAAACACCAGCATTTTGTAGGGCAGGCCGTGCTTTTCGCAGATGCGGAGCCGGTTGTGTCCGTCAATGACAACCATGTCCTCATTGACAATGATAGGAGCGTAGCATCCGTTTTCCAGGATATCGCTCTCCAAAGCAGAAAACTGCTCTCCGCTTAACGGCGGGAGCAGTTGTTCCATCTCCGGCAGAACGACAGGGGTTCGCTCAAAATTGCTGTATTCGGTTTTAGTTTTTTGCATAATGCATCTCCTTCAGTTTGATTTCGTGGGCCAGCGCCGTAAAGCAGCCGTTCTACCCAATCCGGTTCCTGACAGGCAACCCTGCTCGGCGCTGTGTCGTATGGCTTCTCTTGGCCCGCTCCCTCAAACTGAGATCATGGCAGGCTTCCCCGAAAAAGTATCGGATTGGACGGTCATTCACTTGTACCCCAGACACAAAAAGTGCCTGGGGTACAGCATAAGCCTGTAAATGAATTCCAAACCCTTTCGGGAAAGCCTGATTAATGATGATATAAAATTAAAATAATAGTATCCAATCAAACTGCTGTGTCGCACAGTATAACTCACTGTTGATGGCTTGTCAAGGAGAAATTTGGCAGCCATTATTATTGGCGCAGAAATATTTCCTTTTGATGACCGATTTATGCCAGTCTACGCCTCCTCCAGCAGTACGGTATATCCCTGCTGTACCACGGCGGCGCGGATTACACTATGATTCAGCAGTTCAAACAGGACGGCGAAGTGCTGATTTCTGCCGACAACGGCGCACGGGGTTTCAACCTGGAGGAAGCCGCCTCTGTGATTCACTACGACTTGCCCTATGAACACACTGAAAATGGAACAGCGCATTGACCGCCGCCACCGTCTCGGTCAGGAAAACGATGTGCTCTCCTTGGCGTTCATCAACCAGTGCAGCCTTTCAGATGTGCGGAAGCCGGAGCTGACCAGCAAGTGGATGCTGCCAGCATCAATGTGGGTGGCGACCACACCTCGAAATCCGGGAACTGTTTCTGTGCAAACTCCAGACCGATGGCGTCGATCTCCTGGGGTGTGATGTCGTCCTCTGTTGAGAGGGACTTAGAACTGCGTCCCGCCTGTCTTGCGGAAGAGTTCCTTGGTCATCTGTATCTCGATGAAGGCGGACTGCTTTTTGCATCGGATCGCGGTAAAGGTCGCCATCAGCGCACCTCCTGAACCAGCGCACTCACCGCGTTACACAGTTTTGTGTGCCCCTGGACGAGGTCGTCCCCACACAGAATTGTGAGCCGCTCCATCACCCGGCGGTAGGCATCTTCCACTCCGCCCAGGTCCCGGCGGAAGCGGTCCTTGTCCAGCTTTTCCCGTGTTTTGGTGTCCCACAGGCGGCAGGTATCGGGACTGATCTCATCCGCCAGCACGATGGTTCCATCGGGCAGACGGCCGAACTCCACTTTGAAGTCTACCAGAATGACGCCCCTGTCTGCCCAAATCTCCCTGAGCAGCCGGTTGATTTGAAAAGCATAGCCCCGGATAAGGGATAGCTCCTCGCGGTCAGCCAGCTTCAATGCCGCCGCGTGGTCATCATTGAGTAGCGGGTCACCCAGTTCGTCATTTTTGTAGGAAAATTCCAGAGTCGGTTCATCAAAGGCCGTCCCTTCCTCCACGCCGTATCGCTTGGAGAAGGAGCCCGCCGCCAAATTTCGCACAATGACCTCCAGCGGCACAATGGAGACCCGCTTCACCAACGTCTCCCGAGGGCCCAGCTCCCGGACAAAGTGAGTGGGGACCCCCTGTCTTTCCAGCCGCGCCATCAGCAGATTGCTCATTTGGTTGTTGATGACTCCCTTTCCCTGGATGGTCCCCTTTTTCGCTCCGTTGAACGCGGTGGCGTCGTCTTTATAGGACACGATGAGCAGTTCGGGATCTTGGGTCGCATAGACCCTTTTTGCCTTTCCCTCATAAAGTAATGTCTGCTTTTCCATTCTCTTTCCTCCATGTATCTCAAATTTTGGAATCGGCCTTGCGTTTCCGCTCCATCGACGCTGCCACGAACTCCCGAAACAGCGGGTGGGCCCGGTTGGGCCGGGACTTCAGCTCCGGGTGGAACTGGCACGCTGCGAACCAGGGGTGATCCGACAGCTCGATAACCTCCACCAGCCGCCCGTCCGGGGACAGGCCGGACAGGGCCAGCCCCGCCCGGATCAGCTCCTCCCGATAGTCGTTGTTGAATTCGTAGCGGTGGCGGTGGCGCTCGTTGATCTCCCGCGCGCCGTACACAGCCGCCGCCAGGGAGCCCGCCGCCAGCCGGCAGGGATAGCTCCCCAGCCGCATGGTGCCGCCCTTGGCCGTCACTCCCACTTGGTCGGGCATCAGGTCGATGACGGGGTGGGGGGTGCTGGGGTCCAGCTCAGAGGAGTGGGCCCCCGCCAGCCCGCACACGTTCCGGGCGTACTCCACCACCGCCAGCTGCATCCCCAGGCAGATACCCAGGAAGGGCTGGCTCTCAATGTCGCCCACCGTGCCGCCGATCTCCACAATGGCCGCGTCCACATCCGCCCCCTCCAGGGAGTAGATGTGCCGCTTGATCTCGTCGGTGATGTGGGGGATGATCTGCACCGTGCCCCCTAAATAGTCCCCCTCCCGCTCCCGGTTGAGGACGTTCCAGTAGACCCGGCCGGCGGACACCGAGGAGTTCACGGTGAGGTTTTCGTCGATAAACCGCTCGTAGTGGCCCAGATCCAGGTCGGTCTCCGCCCCGTCGTCGGTGACGAACACCTCCCCGTGCTGGTAGGGGGACATGGTGCCCGGGTCCACGTTGAGGTAGGGGTCCAGCTTCTGCACCCGCACCCGCAGGCCCCGCTGCTTCAACAGCCGCCCGAGGGACGCTGCCGTGATCCCCTTGCCCAGCCCGGACACCACGCCCCGGTGACAAAAATATATCTTGTCATACCCCGCTCCCTCCGTAGTTTGCCAGCACCCGGGCGGAGGGGTCGTCCACATCGCAGCCCTCCCAGTCCCTGTTGGGCATCCAGAAATCCGCCACCATCCGGCTCTGGCCTGGGTAATATTTCTCGAACAGCTCCCGGTAGAGCAGGGACTCCTTGGTGAAGGGTCGGGCATGATCGTACTTCCGCCGCCGCTCCTCAAACTCCCCGTCGGTGTACCGCCCCCCGGCGTACTCCTTCAGGTCGTCCACCAGGGAGTGGCCCACCGCGTCGGAGAAGGCCGCCTTTTCCCGCCACAGGATACCCTCGGGGAGCCAGTTTCCTTCAAAGGCTTTGCGCAGGAGATATTTGCCCATGCCGTATTTGTTCAGCTTTTTCTCCGGGTCGATGGACATGACATACTCCACAAAGTCCAGGTCGCCGAAGGGCACCCGGGCCTCCAGGGAGTTCACCGAGATGCACCGGTCCGCCCGGAGCACATCGTACATATGCAGCTCCCGGAGCCGCTTCTCCGCCTCTTCCTGGAAGGCCCGGGGGTTGGGGGCGTAGTCGGTGTACTTGTAGCCGAACAGCTCATCGGAGATCTCCCCGGTGAGGATCACCCGGATATCCGTCCGCTCATGGATGGCCCTGCATACCAGGTACATCCCAACGCTGGCCCGGATGGTGGTGATGTCATAGGTGCCCAGCAGCTCCACCACCGTCTCC
>CAJULZ010000136.1 GCA_910587205.1 uncultured Oscillospiraceae bacterium | reverse complement strand
AGGGAGGCCAAGCGTACCTCCGCCCGACTGCTGGATAAGGTAGTCTGCGGGGAGTGAAAAAGTTTCCCTTGTTTCAGCCCATAAGGGCAAAAACAAGGGAAACTACATAAGGTTTGAACATTTAATCAGGGAAAAGCCTTGACGTATCAGGGTTCTAAGAGGATTTGACAGATAAACATGAAATTATCTGAGTACAAAAGCTATGACGACCTGCCACTGTTCCTCAATGCGGCGATAGTGGCAAAGGTGCTGGGCATTGCCTCATCCAGCAGCTACGAGCTGATGCATGAAGCGGACTTCCCCATTTATTCTAAAGATTGGCAGTCGGCTGGTAGTCCCCCAGGAGAAATTTGTGAAGTGGGTGGAGCAGCACACGAAGGCTGGTGACAGCGGTTGAGCAGGCGGCAGAACACCGATCCCTTGAAGAACACCTTCCCATTCCCCAACGAGATTTTCATCCTCGGGCTTTGTCCTGGCGAGCTGGCCGTCTGCTCCTATCTGCTCTGCTGTGCCAACCGGAAAATGGGCCAGTGCTGGCCCAGCTACAAGGCGATCGGCAGAGCGGTGGGCATGACGGAAAACACTGTCGCAAAATATGTCAGCAGCCTCGAAGGCAAGGGCCTTATCCAAACCGAAAATACTACCGTCACCACCAAGGCGGGCATAAAGCGAAATGGAAACCTGCTCTACACCGCCTCCCCGTTCCAAAATGTTTTGGAAGCCCACTATCAGCGGCAGTTGGAGCTGCTGGCACTGGAAACCGCCCGCACTCGCTTCCAGCTCAATGCGTAACCACCCGGTTTCGCATTGTAAGGCCCTTTGCGGCCCTTCTGTGAACCGGATGGAGTGAGGCGCACACCTCCCCCACATAAAACGCGGTGCCGGCCCCCGTGTAGCCCGCTGTGCGTGAGTGTGTGCAGCCTGGTCCCGCCACAGTGACGTGGGGGCACCGGGTAAGGTAGTGCAGAAGCGCCCCGTTGGGGCGGATGCCTGCCTCGCCGAGGCCCTGCCCCGGCCCCCCTACCCCTAAAGGGGGCCCAGCGAAGCGGGTTCGATGGGGAGAGGAGGCGCAGCGAAATGAGCGAGCCCTGCCGCTTGCGGCAGGGCGAGGGATATGCAGCTTGCGCCGGCGAGGGAGAAAGGAGTTTAATGCAGAAAAAGAAAACCGAAATCATCACCGCCAGGATGACCCCGGCGGATAAGAAAGCCATCCACCAGCGGGCCAAGGCCGCTGGCATGACCGTCACGGACTGCCTCACCACCTGCGCCAAGGGAAAGGAGATCGTGCGGGCGGACGGCCCGGACAACCTGCTCTCTGAACTGAAAGCCCAGGGACGCAACCTCAACCGGCTCACCACCCTGGTCAACATGGGGCGGATCACCATTCTGCGCGGAGACGATCTGATCAGTGAGTACACCCGGCTGTGCGACACGCTGGGCGCGCTGGTTCGGGAGGTGCGCTGATGGCAACCTTCACCGCAATCCGATGCAAGAAACAGTCCGCCAGTTCCATGCGCGGCGTGATCGACTACGTAGAGCAGGAGAAAAAAACGCGCCTGGGTGACGCGTGGCTGGTCTCCGGCAGCAACTGTGTTCCACAGTCCGCCTTCATCGAGATGCAGATGACCAAGGAGCGTTTCCGCAAAGCTGACGGGACACAGTTCTACCACTTCGTCCAGTCCTTCTCCGCAGAGGATAACGTCACGCCCCAGGAGGCCAACTCCATCGGCCTGGAATTTGCCCAACGGCAGTTCCCGGACTTCGAGGTGGTGGTCGCCACCCACTTCAATACTGGAACCTATCATAACCACTTTGCCGGTGCGCCCATAAGGGGCAGAGTAAATCCGCATAGCAAGCGGCAGGTGTGAGGTTTCAAGCCTGTGGTCAACGGCTAACCAGGCGGGGGAACCCAAAGGGGACAACAGCATGACCGTAACGCTGCAAGTTGGCAAGTTGTTATGCCACGACTGAGCAGTGAGACCAAAAGTTCATAAGGGTAAAGCCTGGATTGGCTGAACGGCAGTCCGAGGGACATTTGTGGTGGTCGCAGCGGAAGACAGCTATAACCGTTGCGCTGTGCATCTCAAGCGTGGAATTACACACGTTAAAGAGCAAAACCAAATGCACAGCCCATATGTATCAGCATAAAAGGACGAAAACCGTACCCGACAATGAACGCAGCTTTTTACTCTGCTGCTAAATGGGGATTGCCTAAGTTGGAACGCTCAAAGAGCTATGGGCGTAGACCCTGAATATCCAAATATGGCAACGGAGCCGCCGTAGTAGTCCGAGCGTGTTAATGGCACATACATGGCGAAGGGCGGCAGTTTTCTCAATTCAATACAAAAGAGAGGAACGTGCGTGAGGCATGAGAAATCCAGAAAATGTATTGAACAGTCTGCAAAAACATTCCTCGCAACCCGGCTATGTCTATGGCAGGCTGTACCGCAACCTGTTCAATCGGAAATTTTTCCTGCAAACCTACCAAAATATCTATGCCAGCCAGGGAAACATGACCGCAGGCACAGACGGGAAGACCATCGACGCCATGAGCTTAGAGCGTATTGACCGGCTCATCGTGGCCCTGAGAGATGAACGTTATCAGCCGAAACCGTCAAGACGGACTTATATCCCAAAGAAAAACGGGAAACTGCGCCCACTGGGAATCCCGTCCATTGACGATAAATTGGTGCAGGAGGTTATTCGGATGCTGCTGGAATCTGTGTATGACGACAGTTTTGAAGATACCTCCCATGGCTTTCGCCCCAACCGGAGCTGCCATACGGCGCTGAGGATGATACAAAACCGCTTCACCAGATGCAAATGGTTTGTGGAGGGAGACATCAAGGGCTTCTTCGACAACATCGACCACAATGTCATGATCGACATTCTCCGCAAGAGGATAACAGGCGAGCGCTTTCTGCGCCTAATCCGCAAGTTCCTCAACGCCGGATATATTGGACAAAGTTCACAAGTCCATTCCCTGTAAAGACCCGCTGGACGCAAATTTCCGGCGACTGCAATATGTTCGATATGCGGATGACTTCATCATAGGGATTATCGGGGGAAAATCGGATGCACAGACAATCAAACAGGAAATCGGCAGATACATTGCCGACTATCTGAAACTGGAGCTATCCGAAGAAAAGACACTTGTGACCCAAGCGACTGACAAAGCAAAATTCCTTGGCTATGAAATCAGGGTTACACCGCAAAGCAACCACACCAGGAAAACCAAGAGAGGTACAACAGCAAGAAATTACAGCGGCCACGTCATGCTGGAAGTTCCAACGGCAGCAATTCAGAAAAAGCTGCTGGAACTCCATGCAATGAAAATCGAAGTCCATGGCGGAAAGGAAATATGGAAAGCTGCCCATCGGGGAGAACTCACTGGGCGGACTGACCTGAATATCCTGGACCAGTACAACGGAGAGGTACGGGGCTTCTGCAACTACTATGCCATCGCTAACAACCGCTCCAAGCTCCACAAATTCCGCTGCATCATGGAGTATAGCTTCTACAAAACGCTGACCTGCAAATATCGTACCTCAAAACGCAGAACCATTGAAAAATACCGCATCGGAAAGGACATCGGCGTCAAATTCCAGGACAAGAACGGTAAGGAGCGTGTCAGGCTGCTATGGAAAGGCAGTCTTGCGAAAGAAAGCTATCCGCTGGGGGCGGAAGCAGACATTGTCCATAAACCAAAGGGTATCTTGAAAAAGCCGAGCCTTGCCAACCGGCTGAGAGCCGGGCGGTGCGAATGGTGTGGAAAAGAGACCTCAGAGCTTGTTATGCACCAAGTCAGGGCTTTGAAAGAGCTGGACGAGAGCCAGCCCTGGGCAGCATTCATGAAGAAGATAAACCGGAAAACACTGGTGGTCTGCCAAGAGTGCCCTGCCAAAATTCACAGTGCAGACTGTGAGAAGATGGAAAGCCGGATACAGCGAGAGCTGTAAGTCCGGTGAATACCAGGCCGGCCTGCGCGGCAACAGTTGGAAGCTGGATCTCATCCAAGCCATCAACGAGGCGCTGGAATACGCCACCAGCCGGGAAAGTTTCATCGAAAACAAGGAGATAGAAGGTTATGAGGTCTTCTGGTCTGACAGCCGGAAACATATCACCTTCACCTGTCCCAACGGGCGCAAATGTCGGGACAGCAGCCTCCACGACGAAACCTTCCTCAAAGAAAACCTGGAGATGCTGTTCCTCTACCGTCAGGCCACAGGCTTCCGTCCCCAGACGGCGGGGCCGGACGAGGGGTGGATGGGAGAATTGGCCGCCGGGTGGTTCCAGGTGGCGGCCGACCTGGAGCACGACGATGAGTGGCAGCTCCCCGCGCCGCCCACCTGGACAGACAGCAAACAGCGCCGCCGCGAGGCCATCAAGAAAATGGCCATGGGCCAGAAGTTCAGCGGCGACCAGCACTGGGAGCAAACCATGTGACCCTCTGTAAAATCTGCGCCACAGAAAACAATAGGGGAATCCCTTGCTGTGCAATCTGCTTCATTTGTGACCCTGTTTTTCTCCACGCCGAACTCTGTGTGCTTGACTTCCCAGCAATCCTTCGGCATGGTTGTGTTTGCCAAAAGCACAATAAAAACTGAAGGGAGAAGTCATCATGAACAGAAAACGGGAAGCAGTATTTATGGGGCTCGGCATCCTGACAGGTCTCGCGTTGAGTGGGCCAGCAGCTCAGACAGCCACCAGCATCACTGCCACACTGAGCAGTCAACCAATTTACGTGGACGGCCAGAAAGTCTCCATGACCGCCTACAACATCGGCGGGAACAACTACGTCAAGCTCCGGGACATTGGCAGGGCGGTAGATTTCGGTGTGACCTATGACGCCTCCACCAACTCCGTCTGCATCGATAGCACACAACCATACCAGGAGGAAACCTCCGCCGCACCGTCCGGCCCCACCGAGGAAAGCGTCCAGGCCGTCTTGCAAGCCCTTCGCAAGCAGTATCCTCACGGCTCCACATGGCCCGCGCCCTACCGCTCTACCAGCAACGGGCCATACTACAGCGGCATGAACTGCGCAGGCTGGGCCACCCTGTGTTCGGATGCCGCGTTTGGAAACTTGCCCTGGCGGCGGGTGGACAACCCGAGCTGGAATCAAATCCGCCCCGGCGATTTGGTCAGGTACGATAACGAACGCAATGGACACGTCATCGTAGTAATAAAGATTGACGCGGAGTGGGTCACCTTCACAGACAGCGGCACCACCCAAAAAGCATACTGGGGCGGGCAGTACCCCCGCTGGTGGCTGGAACAGCAACCCGATCTCACCCTCTACACCCGCTATCCAGAATAATGGCACTTTGAAACGCAAGCGGGCGGCGCTCCGCAGACACGGGACGCCACCCAGTTTGTTTCCCCGTGTCGGCCCCTTTGTGCGCCGCTGTGCGGGGGTGCGGATTGCACCACTGCCTTCAAAGAAAAGAACCGCCAACGCAGATGAAAAAAGATATGTCTGAACTGATAATCTTTCTCATTTGCCATGGCTATTCCCGCCAGCCTGTGGTATGGTGTGTCGCTACAAAGGAGGCAAAAACGATGCGAAATACCTTGGAAGATCTCTACTATGGCAACATCACGCCCAATGCGCAGGACATGGCACCCCACTCAGAGCTGAAGCGGGCGGCAGACCGTGTCGCCCGCTTCGAAAACCAGCTCACGGAACAACTTGATGAAGCTGGGCAGGCAGTGCTGGGAAAACTCGTTGAATCACAGCATGAGATAGACGGAATCACAGCACTGGAAAATTTCATCCTGGGGTTCCGGCTGGGAGCCAAAATTACAATGGAGTTGTATGGATGAAAACGATGGCGATATTAGAACTGGAGGTTGATAATCAATGACAAAACGCCGCGCCAACGGCGAAGGGAACCTGCGGAAGCGTTCCGATGGCCGCTGGGAGGGCCGATATACCGCAGGCTACGACCCCGACACCGGCAAGCGCATCATCAAAAACGTGTTGGGCCGACCCAGGCCGAGGCCAAGGAAAAACTCAAGGCGGCGGTGGAGCAGGCCCAGCAGGTGGACGTCACCCGCACCGACGAGTACACTGTGGCCAGCTGGCTGCGCGCCTGGTACGATCTCTACGCCCTGCCTAACATCCGGCAGGCCACGGCAGACCGCTACAAGCTGATGATCGAAACCTACACCATCCCTCGGATCGGGAAGATCAAGCTGAAGAAGCTGACCTCCCGCGACCTGCAAAAGCTCTACAAAAATCTGATGGAGCATGGCCGGGTGAACCAGCGGAGCGGCCATGGCAATCCCGGCCTGAGCAGCACCACCGTCCGAAGCGTCCACCTGATGCTCCACAGTGCCTTTGAATAGGCGGTCAAGGAACGCCTGATTGCCAGGAATCCCACCGATGACTGTATCGCCCCGAAAGTGCAGAAGGTGGAGATGAAAACCCTCCGGCCCGAGCACCTCAAAGCCTACCTGGACGCCGCCGATGCCAGAGGAGTGCTCCCCATGTTCTATCTAGAACTGGTGAGCGGCCTGCGGAAGGGCGAGCTGGTGGCCCTCCTCTGGGATGACCTGG
>CAJULZ010000135.1 GCA_910587205.1 uncultured Oscillospiraceae bacterium | reverse complement strand
GACGGGTGGACTGTTTGAGAAATACTTCCGCTCCCTCCCAGACGCTCGCAACTGGCTGGAGGAAGTTAAGTATAAGGAGAAACATGGGACGCCCGTTGTCTCAAGCAACATGACGGTAGACGAGTGGTTTTCGTTTTGGCATGACCAACTCCTCGGCGGTCTGTCACCAAATACGAAGCGGAACTATAGGGAACGGTACTGTCACAACATCAAGGAAGTCATAGGCGCAATGAAGCTGTCGGATGTCAAACCCATGCATTGCAAGATGATACTCAACCGGATGGAAGCCGACTATGCCGGCTCAACTATCCGTCAGACGTACATCGCTATGGGGTCTATGTTCAAGGCGGCAAAGATGAATGGGATGATCAGTGCGCATCCTATGGACGGGGTACGTTATACGAAGCCTGTCCGCGCCGTAGACGACATTCACTTCCTGACTGTGGAAGAACAGGACAGGTTCCTGGAGGCGTGCAGGAGTACCCACAACTACTTCCAGTATGCTCTCGTTCTGGAGACAGGACTCCGTACCGGTGAGATGATTGGTCTGACGTGGGACGCAATCGACTGGGAGAAGCGCACGCTCACAGTCAACAAGACGCTGGAGTACCGTCACAAGCAGGGGCAATGGAGAGCTGGGCCGCCCAAGACCGTAGCAAGCTACCGCACACTTCCGATGACAGATCGAGCCTATGACATCCTAAGAGCCGTCCAAGCCACAAAAGAATTTCGCAAGCAGTCTCCGTCCCTGTCAGAACGGCTGACGTACATCGACCGGCGCACAGGCGACGAGAGAGAGTTTGCTATGGCGGAGCTGGTGTTTTTGAACTTCCGCACAGGGATGCCGACAAAGAACAGCAGCTACGACACGCACATCTATAAAGTCTGTGATGAAAACGGTATCGCACGGTTCTGTATGCACGCGCTCAGGCACACCTATGCCACGCGCTGCATCGAGTCTGGTATGCAGCCCAAGACCCTTCAAAAACTTTTGGGACATGCCAGCATCAAGACCACCATGGACAGATACGTCCATGTCACAGACGAGTCTTTGGCAGCAGGGGTCAGGCAGTTCGAGCAGCACAGGCAAGCGGTCACGCTATGAAACTGTGTCAAAACTGTGTCAGTTCTGTGTCAACCTCGGATGATAGAACCCCGGAACCATTGCAAAATAAGGACTTTTGAAGGAGCTGAAGTTAACTATGAAGCTTGGCATCGTGGGCCTGCCCAATGTGGGCAAATCAACCCTGTTCAACGCGATCACCAACGCGGGCGCGGAGAGCGCCAATTACCCGTTCTGTACCATTGATCCCAATGTGGGGACGGTGGCGGTGCCGGATGCCCGGCTGGATTGGTTGTCCGAGTTCTACAAGCCCAAAAAGACCACCCCGGCGGTGGTGGAGTTCGTGGATATCGCGGGGCTGGTGAAGGGCGCGAGCCGGGGGGAGGGGCTGGGGAACAAGTTCCTGGCCAATATACGGGAGTGTGCCGCCATCGTCCATGTGGTGCGGTGCTTTGACGACGACAACGTGATCCATGTGGAGGGCTCCACCGACCCCATCCGGGACATGGATATCATTGACCTGGAGCTGATAATGGCGGACGTGGAGATGGCCGACCGGCGCATCGATAAGGCCCGGAAGGCGGCCAAGGCGGATAAGAAGTTTAACCATGAGGCGGAGGTATTCGAGGGCCTGCGGGACTGGCTGAACGACGGCAAGTCCGCCCGCTCCTATCTGGCCGGGGTGGATGAGGAGGACGCCGCCCTCATTGCCACCAGTGAGCTGCTCTCCCTGAAGCCGGTGATCTACGCCGCGAACCTGGATGAGGACGGGTTTGCCGACCCAGCGGGCGTGCCTTATTACAACCAGGTGGCGGAACGGGCCGCCGGGGAGGGTGCGCAGGTGATCCCCGTGTGTGCTAAGCTGGAGGCGGAGATCGCCGAGCTGCCCGCCGAGGAGAAGGCAATGTTCCTGGACGACCTGGGGATCAAAGAATCCGGCCTGGATCGTTTGATCAAGGCCAGCTACACCCTGCTGGGGCTGATCTCGTTCCTCACCAGCGGGGAGGACGAGTGCCGGGCTTGGACCATTACCCGGGGGACGAAGGCACCTCAGGCGGCGGGCAAGATCCACACCGACTTCGAGCGAGGCTTCATCCGGGCGGAGACGGTGGCTTTTGAGGATTTGAAGGCCTGCGGCGCCATGGCGGCCGCGAGGGAGAAGGGCCTAATTCGCTCCGAGGGGAAAGAGTACGTGGTGCAGGACGGGGATATCATCCTGTTCCGGTTTAACGTTTGATTGGGCGCGGAATTCAATCAGTGTGGAAAGGGCGGCCGTCCGGTGGGATGGCCGCCCTTTAAAACGGTACGTCATCATCCTCGTCCTGCGCCCACGCCGGGGCCAAGGAGGCTACAGTGACCGCATCCCGGCCATATTTGGAGCGGATGGCGTCCATGGTGCGCTCCAGCGTTTCCACCCGCTCCCGCTTTTTGGGTTCGGCGGACTGGAACAGGTCCATCTGCTCCGCCGCCTCCGCCTCGGGGATGAGGTTGTGGGCGGTGAGAGTGATGGCCCGGATGGGCGCGCCGGACTTCCAGCTGTGGTCCAGTATGTCCATCGCGGCCTGGTAGAGTTCCCGCGCGGTGTTGGTGGGGACGGGCAGAGGCCGCTGGCGGCAGATATCTTTGAAATTGGGGTCCCGGATGGTGAGCTGTACGGTGGATGCCTTCATCCCGTGCCTACGCAGCCGGATCGCCACATGGTCGGCCAGCATGACTGTCCCCCGGGCGACCTCGTCCCGGCGGATGAGGTTGCGAGGGAAGGTCTCCCCGTTGCCCACCGACTTGGGGGGCGTGTAGGTGCCGGCCCGGGCCACGGGGCCGTGTTCCAGACCGTTGGCGTACTCCCACAGCTGCCCGCCCTGTTTGCCCAGCAGTTCGGTAAGGGTCCCCCGGTCAAAGGCGGCCAATCCGCCGATGGTGGTCACGCCGTACTGCCGCAGCACCTTTGCCGCGGCCGTTCCCACGAACAGCAGGTCGGTGACAGGCAGGGGCCAGACGATGTCCTTGAAGTTTCCCGGGGAAATGACGGTGGTGGCATCCGGCTTTTTGTAATCGCTGCCCAACTTGGCGAACACCTTGTTGAAGGATACCCCTACGGAGATGGTCAGGCCCAGCTCCTCCCGGACGGTGTCCCGGATGCGGTCGGCCAGGGCGTGGGGGTCGCCGCCGAACAGGTGGAGGGAGCCGGTGACATCCAGCCAGCTTTCATCAATGCCGAAGGGCTCGATGAGGTCGGTGAAACGGTCGTAGATGGCGTTGACCTTTCTGGAGTACTCCCGGTACAGGTCATGGTGGGCGGGCAGCAGCACCAGGCCGGGGCACTTCTGCTTGGCCTGCCAAATGGGTTCGGCAGTGCGTACGCCGAATTTTTTGGCGGGTTCGTTTTTGGCCAGGATGATGCCGTGGCGGCTTTTGGGGTCGCCGCACACCGCGGTGGGGGTGGCGCGCAGCTCAGGGCGGAACAGCAGCTCTACCGAGCAGTAAAAGCTGTTGCAGTCGCAGTGGTAGATGACACGGTTCATAACGCTTCCCCCTTATAGGGATAGTATACATCATGTGTTCCGAATTGTCAAACTAATGTTTTACACCTGGATTTGCCTTGCAGCGGGGCTTTGATTGTGGTATAGTTGATTCGTATCAGCAAGAGATTTGAGGGGGGAGGCGCCGGGATGGGACAGATTATTATCAACTATTTGGGTCTTTTCATGATTCCCCTGTTTGCCGGTTTTTTGATTCGTTTTCTGTGCCGCCGCACAAAAAGGCCATATGTTGTGACGCTGTGCCTGGCAGTCCTCATGGCCGCGGCGTGGATTGCCGAGCGGACCCTCCCGGTAAACGGGAGCGAACGATATGTCCTGTTAGCTGTGCAGGCGTCCTGCGCGGCGGCGGCCTCCCTGGTGACGGAGGGTGTGTTTGCGCTGAGGCGTGGAATGCGGGCCGGCTGAGGCGGAGGTTCGCCTGGTAAAAAGACCGCCCCCTCCGCTTTTGCGGAGGGGGCGCGATTGCGTTGCGAGTAAAAGGCTATGCGTTGCCGGCGCGCAGGGATTTCCTGCCGCGCTGAACCGGCGGGGCGGTGTGGGGTCTTACCCGATGAACTGCACGCTGTTCACGCACACGAAGTACAGCCGGTTGTCGCAGTCGTTGGACAGCACCAACACATTGCCCACGGTGCCCAGCAGGGTGACGTTCTGGAGGATCAGCAGTCCCGCCGTCAGGGACACCCGGCGGCTCAGGTTGTTCTGGGCCAGGGTGGACAGCAGCCCGGCGGCGCAGCAGCAATCCCGGCCGTCGCAGGCGCAGGAGCAGGCGGCCTGGCCGCAGGGGGAACCGCAGGGGGTGAGCCTCTGGGCCAGCAGGGTGCGCAGGCAGCGGAAGTTGCGCGCCGTGACCTCGTCGGCGGTGAGGTCGCCCTCGGCGCAGGCCTCCGCGCCCTGGATGACCACTGCGTCCAGCTCGCACAGGTTCACCTGGCCAGCGGTGAAGGAACAGTCCTTTCTTCCAGGGGTATAGAGTTCTGCTTCGATGTCCAGCAGGTCGCAGCTGCACGGCGCGAACCGCTTGAAGCTGCCCGACAGGGTCTCCAGGTTGTCGGAGCCGCTGCAGGGGCAGGGCTTGGGCGGAGTGGGCTTCTCGTCATCGCCGTCTGCCTGGGGCGCCACGCCTTCGGCGTCGTCCCCGGCGGAGGGCTTGCCGCCCGCCAGGGTGGTCCCAGCCGTATAGGTATCGGTGAGGAATGCGGCGGTGTCGAAGTCCAGCAGGCTGGAGATCCGCTCGTCGCATAGCAGGGACAGCGCCGCCCGGAAGCTTTGCTTGCAGCAGCAGCCCTCCTCCACCTTGGGAGGTTGGGGCTTGGGGCACGGGGCGGGGCGGCAGCAGCATACCATCTGCTGGCAGTACTCCGGCCCCTGGCCGCAGTCATCGGCGGGGCAGTCGGGCATAGCGGGGGGCATGGGGGCGGTCCCGCAGCCGCAGCCAGGGCCAGGCTGGGGCCCGGGGCGCTGGCAGGCCCCGGCGGCGAACTCCTCCGCGGACATGGCGTAGCCCTTGGAGGGGCCGTTTACATAGAATTGACTCATGAGGTACGCTCCTTTCATCGGCCCCGCCCCAGGCGCAGAAATTGACGCAGGCGGCCGGGGCCAGGGCCTTTCCAGCGGCCTTCCGGAGGGCGGAGGGCCCGCCTGGGTGCATCCCAGTCTATGTTCGGCGGGGGGAAACGGCCACAAATCCCGCAAACCCTTGGGGCGCAAGGGGTGCAAAAGGGCAGCACACAATATTTGCGAAATTTTCCCCATTTTGGTTGACACAGACCACAAGATATAGTATGATGATGGAGCGCCCTTCTTTCCGGCCCGGAGGCATCCCGGCATAAGGGGCGGAAGAAATCCCTGTGGGGCCCGCCGAGGCCTGGGCGCATTCACTATAGACCGGTTCGGGAAGGGAGCAGACCAATGAAAGTGATCAAAAGGGACGACTCTATTGTAGAGTTCGACCGCGCGAAAATCGTAGCCGCCATCCAGAAGGCCAACCAAGCGGTGGACGAGCCTTACCGCCTGGATGAGGGGTCCATCGACGTGATTGCCGACGCGGTGGCCGCAACCAAGGGCCGCAAGCGCCTGCTGGTGGAGGACATCCAGGACATGGTGGAGACCAAACTGATGGCCGCCGGCAAGTACGAGCTGGCCAAGACATATATCATTTACCGGTATACCCGGGCCCTGGTGCGTAAGGCCAACACCACCGACGAATCCATTCTTTCCCTGATCCGCAACGACAACAAGGAGCTGGCGGAAGAGAACGCAAACAAGAACACCGCCATCGCCTCCACCCAGCGGGACTACATTGCCGGCGAGGTGAGCCGGGACCTGACCCGGCGCATCCTCCTGCCCGAGCACATTTCCAAGGCCCATGACGAGGGCGTGCTCCACTTCCACGACGCGGACTATTTTGTGCAGCACATCTTCAATTGCTGCCTGGTGAACATTGGGGATATGCTGGACAACGGCACCATGATCAACGGCAAGCTCATCGAATCCCCCAAGAGCTTCCAAGTGGCCTGCACCGTGGTCACCCAGATCATCTCCTGCGTGGCCTCCAACCAATACGGGGGCCAGTCGGTGGAGATGAGCCACCTGGGCAAGTACCTGCGGGTGTCCTATGAGAAGTATGTCCGCCGCACGCGGGAGGCCGCTCCGGAGCTGGACGATGCCACCGTAGAGAAGATTGCCGCCGCTCGCACCAGGGACGAGCTGAAGAGCGGTGTACAGACTATCCAGTATCAGATCAACACCCTGATGACCACCAACGGCCAGTCCCCGTTTGTGACGCTGTTCCTGGTGCTGCGGGAGGGCGACCCCTATATCCGGGAAAACGCCGCTATCATCCAGGAGATCCTCACCCAGCGGCTGGAGGGCATTAAGAATGAGAAGGGCGTGTACATCACCCCCGCCTTCCCCAAGCTGGTGTATGTGCTGGATGAGTGCAACAACCTCACCGGCGGCGAATATGACTATCTCACAGAGCTGGCCGTGAAGTGCTCCGCCAAGCGGATGTACCCCGACTACATCTCCGCCAAGAAGATGCGGG
>CAJULZ010000134.1 GCA_910587205.1 uncultured Oscillospiraceae bacterium | reverse complement strand
GAAAAGTACCAATACAGGAATAGTCAGTACCAACTGAATTTCATTAGAGTATGGCCGTCTTCACCCGGCGGGCAAATTCGTTGATCCGGTCGATCTTTTTCTGGTCCATTTACAGATACCTCTCGATTTCGATGATGATCCGGCCTTTCCGGGACTGGCCGCCTACGGTTTTTACCACGCATTTGCCCAGCCCCCGGCAGGTGATCACGTCCCCCTGGGCCACCGCCCGGTCGGGCTTGACGCATTCCCGGTGGTTCAGGGACACCCTTCCGCCCGTGACGGCGTCCGCCGCCTTGCCCCTTGCCAGGGAGAAGCCGGAGGAGAGCACCGCGTCCAACCGCAGGGTGGACACGGTGTCGTGGATGAGCTTCACCTCCGCGGGGGCGGGGGCCAGCTCCACCAGGGGGATCTCCCGCAACTTTAATCTATACCGCCCCGCCTGATCGAACTGGGACAGGATGATGGGGGCGGCGTCCAGCAGACAGACGATCTGGGCGGATTTTTCTCCCACCAGAATGTCCCCCACCTTCTCCCGGGTGAGGCCGATGCCCATCAGCCCGCCCAGCAGATCCCGGTGGGTCAGCTCCGCCCCGGTGGGCGGGTAGGCGCACTGGATGGCGGCCAGCTCGTCCGCCGCCTCCCAGTCCGACCGCTCCTGCCAGTCGGGGAGGAAGACGCAGACAGTGCGCTCCGCGCCCTCAAAGCCGCCGTGGAACAGGTGCTTGGGATGGCCCGACGCGGCGATGAGCGGCTCCAAAGCCGCCCGCTGGGCCGGGGACAAAAACTGGGTGGCGCAGGGGATGGAGCGGTTAGCCGCCCGGTCCAGCTGGTCCAGGGCCCGGGCCAGAACGACGCGCTCCTCCGGGTCCTTGGAGAATTTGTTTAAAAGCTCGGTTTTATTCATGGGCGGTCAGTCCCACTCAATATCATCGCCGTGCTCCCGCACCAGGCGGCATGCTTCCTCCTCATTCCCCACCAGCGCGCGGATGAGCTCCACCACCTTCGCCGCCTTCGCCTCATTTTCCGGCGTGAGGTGGTAATAGCCCGCATAGGAGCCCGCCTCCGGATCGTGCTCCAACCCCTCCAGCAGGGCGGGCTCCCGCTGGGCCAGATACCAGTCCAGCAGGGCCGCCCAGTTATAGCCGTTCATGTAGGCCATCTCGTGGGCGGCGTTCATCTGCTCCCCCACATGGAAGGGCTTTTCCGCCCCCACATCGAAGGATATCCCCACCTTGTCCTTGTATTGAAAAACCGACACATAATCGCTCATTGTAAACACTCCTTTTCTATACCACCCGTTTCTGGGCGTTATACAGCTGGGCGTACTCCCCGCCCTTTTCCAACAGCTCCTGGTGGGTGCCTTCCTCCAAAATGTGGTTCTCGTCCACCACGATGATCCGGTTGGCCGAGCGGATGGTGGACAGCCGGTGGGCGATGATCAGGGTGGTGCGTCCGCGGGCCAGCTCGTCAAAGGCGGACTGGATCCGGGCCTCCGTCACGGAATCCAGGGCGGAGGTGGCCTCGTCCAAAATCAGGATGGGCGGATTTTTCAGGAAGATCCGGGCGATGGACACCCGCTGCTTCTGCCCGCCGGACAGCATCACCCCCCGCTCGCCCACATAGGTGTGGAAGCCGTCGGGCATAGCCATGATGTCGTCGTAGATCTCCGCGCGTTTGGCCGCCTCCGCCACCTCCGTCTCGGTGGCGCCGGGGCGACCGTAGCGGATGTTTTCCAAAATCGTCCCGGCAAAGAGGAACACGTCCTGCTGGACGATGCCGATGTTGTGCCGCAGGGAGCGCTGGGTCACGTCCCGCACATCCTGGCCGTCCACCAGGATGCGGCCCCCGGTCACGTCGTAGAACCGGGGGATGAGCTGGCACAGGGTGGATTTGCCGCCCCCGGAGGGGCCCACCACCGCCACCGTCTCCCCCTGGGGGATGTGGATGGATACGTGGTCCAGCACCGCCGGGCCATCGTCATAGTGGAAGGATACGTCGTCGACGAGGATGTCGCCCTGGGCCGTCCCCATCTCCCGGGCGTCCGGAGCGTCCTGCACCGCGGGCTCCACCCGCATCAGCTCCACAAACCGCTTAAAGCCCGCCATACCGTTCAGGAACTGCTCCACGAAGGCGGCCAGCTTGCGCACAGGGGTGAGGAAGGTGGAGATGTACAGCGTGAACGTGACCAGATCCACGAAATTCATCTCGCCCCGCATGATGAAAAAGCCCCCCGCCGCCACGGTGAGCACGTTCATGGCGGGCAGGGCGAACTCCAGCCCCGCGTGGTAAATGCCCATGGCCTTGTAGGACTCCCGCTTGGCCCGCTTGAACTGCTCGTTGGACTGCTGGAATTTGGCCGTCTCCTGCTCCTCGCTGGCGAAGGCCTTGGCCGTACGCATCCCGGAGATGGCGGATTCCAGCTGCCCGTTGATGCCCGCCATATTCTGCTTGACCCGCACGGAGGCCCGCACCATCCTCCGGCGCTGGATGATGGTGAACACCACGAAAATGGGCACGATGGCGAAGACGATGAGGGATAGCTTCCACTGGATGGACACCATCATGCAGAAGGCGCCGACGAGGGTGACGGCGGAGATGAACAGGTCCTCCGGGCCATGGTGGGCCAGCTCCGTGATCTCAAACAGGTCGTTGGTGGCCCGGCTCATGAGCTGGCCGGTGCGGTTCTTGTCGTAGAAGGAGAAGGACAGGTCCTGCATGTGGCCGAAGAGATCCCGGCGTATGTCCGCCTCAATGCGCACGCCCATCATATGGCCCCAGTAGGTGACGACGAAATACATCACCGAGCGCAGGGCGTAGGCTGCCAGCAGCAGGCCCATGACGGCAAAAAAGGCGGCGTACAGGTTCTGGGGCAGCAGGGTGTTCAGCGCCTGGCGGGAGGCGGCGGGGAAGGCCAGGTCCACCAGGGCGATGCCAAGGGCGCAGGCCATGTCCAGAAGGAACAGTTTCATGTGGGGCTTGTAGTAGGACAGAAAAATGGGGACGTATCCCCGGTGGAAGCGGCCGGAAGCCATAGGAGGGCACTCCTTTCACAGTTCAGGTAATTCGTAAATAAATAGTATAACTGAAAGGTTTTCCCTTGTCAATGCAGAGGAACGGGCTTATAATACATAATTACGCGGTCCCGCGGGAAATACAAAATAGAGGGGAATGTGCGATTACCATGTTTGACGCGCTTTTGGTGGTGGGCGGCAGTGTGCTCACCCTGTTCCTATTGATGTCGGTTGGGTTCATCTTCGGCCGGATGGGCCTGTTGTCCGGCGAGACCTTGTCCCAGGTGTCGCGGGTGCTGCTCTATGTGGTGACGCCGTGCATTATGATTACCTCCTTCGAGGTGGAGCGCACGCCAGAAAGCCAGGGGATGCTGTTCGCCTCTCTGGGGGCCATGGCGGAGATTTACGTGGTATATATGCTGCTGTCTATCGTGCTGTTCCGCCGGGAGGGGGAGGAGCACCGGGGCATCCTCCGGTTTGCCTCGGTATACGGCAACGCCGGTTTTATGGGCCTGCCCCTGATCCAGTCCGTCATGGGGGATGAGGCAATGATGGTGGCGGTGGTGGGCCTGGCGGTGTTTAACATCGTCACCTGGACCCAGGGCCGGGCCCTCATCGGGGGGCGGGCGGAGCTTTCGTGGAAGAAGCTGGCCCTCAACCCGGGGATCATCGGATTTGTGGTGGGGCTGCTGCTGTACTTCACCGGGTGGCGGTTTCCCGGGCCGGTGGACAGCGCCGTGGCCTATCTGGGCAGCCTGAACACCCCTCTGGCCATGGTGGTGATCGGCGGGCAGATGGCCCAGTCCGACCTGGTGAAAGTGTTTTCCACCAGGAAGCTCTACCTGGTGTCCGCAGTCAAGCTGGCAGGGCTGCCGTTGGTGACGGCGGGGCTGCTGCTGCCCTTCCGCCTGGACCCCACGGTCTATGTGGCGGCGGTGATCTTGGCGGCCTGCCCCACCGCCGGGGCCACCAGCCTGTTTGCCCAGAGCATGGGAAAGGACGCTGCCCTGGGGGCGCAGCAGGTCACGCTGTCCACTCTGTTGTGCATGGCCACTCTGCCGGTGATGGCGATGCTGGCCCAGCTCCTGGCCGCCCGCTGAGATGAGGAGGAATTGTCTATGGACCATATGCCGATGACTTGGGAGGAGCGGGGCCGGCTCTGGCTGCGGCTTGGCCTGCGGGGCATACTGCTGCTGGGGGGGCTGGCGCTGCTGGTTTTTGTAGGGCTGCCCCTGCTGTCGCTGCTCAGCCCCTTTGTGTTTGCCCTGGTGCTGGCCTGGGTGCTCAACCCGGCGGTGCGCTGGCTCCAGCGGCACAGCGGCGCACCCCGGAAGGCGGTGTCCATGGTGCTGGTTATTCTGGTGTTCGCCGTGATCGGTGGCGTGCTGTTCGGCTTGGGGTGGATGGCGGTGGACCAGGTGCGGTCCCTGTTTGACAACCGGCAGTCGGTGCTGGATGAGTTGCTGGACGGCCTGGTCAGCGTGGTCAACAGCGTGGGCGGCTGGCTGGAGGGGCTGGGAGGTATTGTGCCCCAGGGGGTGCTCACCACCAGCGAGGACCTGATGGATACTCTGGTGGGCTGGGTGCGGGGGCTGGACATATCCGGCTGGCTCACCCAGATGGCGGGGCAGGCCCCGTCCATGGTGACAAATGTGTCCGGCTTCGCGGTGGCGCTGGTGGTGTTCATGATGGCCAGTTATTTCATCACCGGGGATTACCCCCGGCTGCGATTCGAGCTCACCGAGCGGGTGCCTATAGTGGCCCGGGACTTCTGCCGCTCGGTGAAGGACATCTTCATGAGCGCTTTCGGCGGCTACCTCAAAAGCCAGTTGATCCTGTCCTTCGGGGTATTCATGATTCTTACCGTGGGCTTCCTGTTTATGAAGCAGCCCTACGGCCTGCTGCTGGCCTTTGGTTTGGCGGTGCTGGACTTCATCCCCATCATCGGTGCGGGCACCGTTATGGTTCCCTGGGCGGTGGTGGATATGGTGCTGGCCCAGTACGGCGAGGCCGCCGCCCTCATGGCGGTGTGGGGCGTGATTGTGCTGTTCCGCCGGTTTGCCGAGCCGAAAGTTTTGGGCGACCAGACCGGGCTGTCCCCCATCTTGTCCCTGGTGGGCATCTATCTGGGCATGAAGCTGGGCGGCGTGCTGGGCATGGTGGTGGGGCCGCTGCTGCTGCTGGTATGCATCAACCTGGCCAAGCTGGGAATTTTCCGCCCTGTGCTGGACGACCTGGCCCTGGCCGCCGGGGATATCAGCGCCATTTTACGCTCGGGGAGAAGGCAGGGCGGCGAAGGTGAAAACGGGTAGCCATCCCCATTTTCAGCTTTTTTTCAGGGTAAATTCAAAATCATTTCGGGCCCATGACACACTCTGGACACAATTTGCGTGTATCTTATTCTCAGCGGCAGGGGAACGGCGCGGAATAGCCGCCCGGCCTATGAATACGATTGAATACGCCGAATTTGGAAAGGAGACATTTTCCATGTACGATCAGAATGGTTTTGACAACAGCGGGAATTACCACTACAGCTATAGTTCCCAGCCGGGCGACCCCTGGCAGGCCCCCCAGCAGACGCCGCCCACGCCGCCCCAGCCCCCGAAGAAAAGGAGCGGCGCGGGCAAGGTGGTGGCCCTGGTCCTGTGCTGCGCCCTGGTGGGCGGCGGCGCGGGGGTGGGGGGCGCGGCGGCCTACGGCGCGCTGACCAGCGCTCCCCAGGGGGAGACCACCATTTACCGCAACGAGGTGGACCCCACCGCCGTCAACGTGAAGCACGCCGACGGCCTCACCCCCATGAGCCTGAGCGAGATTTACGCCGCCTATGTTGACTCGTGCGTGTGTATCTCTGTCCAGGGCATGGCCACCAACGGCTGGTACCAGCAGCCCACCTCCGGGGCGGGCTCCGGCTTCATCATCAGCGAGGACGGCTACATCGTCACCAACTACCACGTCATCGACGGCGCCAACGCCATCAAGGTGACGCTGAACAACGGAGACAGCTATGACGCCAAGCTGGTGGGCGGCGAGGAGCTCAACGATGTGGCGGTGCTGAAGATCGACGGCGTGTCCGGCCTCAGGCCGGTGGTGCTGGGCGATTCCGAGGACCTGGTGGTGGGCGAGACAGTGTGCACCATCGGCAACGCCCTGGGCACCCTGTCCTTTTCCCAGACCTCCGGCCAGGTGTCCTCCACCGGGCGGTCCATCACCATGAGCGACGGCACCGTGATGAACAACATGATCCAGACCGAGTGCACCATCAACTCCGGCAACTCCGGCGGGCCCCTCTTTGACAGCTATGGCCGGGTGGTGGGCATCACCTCCGCCAAGCTGTCCAACAACGGCCAGTCCTCCCAGGCTGCGATTGAGGGCATCGGCTTCGCCATCCCCATCAACGACGTGATCGGCATCGTCACCGACTTTATGGAGTACGGTTATATCACCGGGCGGCCCTACATGGGCATCACCGTCCAGGACGTCACGGAGAGTGACACGCAGCGGTTCGGGTTCCCCGCGGGCGCGGTAGTGACCAGCGTGGAGGAGGGTTCCTGCGCCGAAGTTGCTGGGCTGAAGCAGGGCGACGTCATCACCAAAATGGACGACACGGAGATCACCGGCATGAACCAGATGGTCTCGGTGAAAAACCGCTACAAGGCGGGGCAGACGGTGACGCTGGAGGTGTTCCGCTTTGGCGAGAACCTCACCCTGACCCTGGAATTTGACGAGCAGGAGAACATAATAAAATCCTCATGTGTGGCAATCTCACACAGCAGCCGGTTGTTGATACGCC
>CAJULZ010000133.1 GCA_910587205.1 uncultured Oscillospiraceae bacterium | reverse complement strand
CCTGGGCGGGGTGCTGTTTGTCGACGAAGCGTACGCCCTGGCCAACCAGGACAACCCCAACGATTTCGGCCGGGAGGCCATCGAGGTGCTGCTCAAGGGGATGGAGGACCACCGGGACGACCTGATTGTGATCGTGGCGGGATACACCGACCTGATGGGCGATTTCATCCACGCCAACCCCGGCTTGGAGAGCCGCTTCAACAAGTATTTCTACTTTGAGGACTACGATGGCGGGCAGCTGGCGGAAATCTTCCGCTCCATGTGCGAGAGGAACGGGTATACGCTGGATGAGGGGACGGACAAGGCCGCGGCGGAGGCGTTCCAGGTGATGTACGACCGCCGGGACGAGAATTTCGGCAACGCCCGGGACGTACGCAACGTGTTCGAGGCCGCCGTGGCCCGCCAGGCCAACCGGGTGGCTGCCATGGACGCGCCCAAGAAGGAGGATCTGATGGCCTTCACCGTGGCCGACCTGGATCTGGAGGACGGGGAAGAAAATCCGGAAAAATAGAGAATGGCCCTTGCGTTGGAGGACAAAATGTGATATAGTATCCTCTGCGCTTGCCGGTGTGATGGAATTGGTAGACGTACTTGACTCAAAATCAAGCGCCGCGAGGCGTGCCGGTTCGAGTCCGGCCACCGGCACCAGCTCAGAAATTCCTGCCACCGTTCGGTTTCCGGCTTCGCCGAAAACTGTACTCTGGCAGGAATTTCTTCGTTTCCACCCGTGACCTGCTTTGCTGGGCGCGCAAAACCGCAGACAGCGGCTTCGCCGGGGTAAGCCAAACCCATACAATCCGAACCTGTTCCCGGTAGGGGATGGGTTCGGATGATTTGTATTTTTCAGCCGCCGGACCCTGCCTGCGGCATTGCCCGGCCATTTTTTGAGGAGGTACACACATCATGCGGAAAAACAAAAAACTGATCCTGGCGGCTGCGGCGGTGGCCTTGCTCGCCATCGTCATGGTTGTTATTTTTGCGTTGACCCGGCCGCAGGCTGTCCAGGGGGCGAAAACCTTTACGGTAGAGGTTGTCCACAGTGACGGCGGGGCGAAAACCTTTACCTACCATACGGACGCGGAATACCTGGGCGAGGTGCTGCTGGCGGAAGGGCTCATCGCCGGGGAAGACGGCCAGTTTGGGTTGTACATCACCACGGTGGACGGGGAACCCGCCGTTTACGAGGAGGACGGGGCGTACTGGGCGCTGTATGAAGGGGAGGACTATGCTCAGCAGGGGGTGGACAAGACGCCTGTGCTGGACGGCGGCGCCTTTTCGCTGGTGTATACCGTTGGATGAGCGGGCCGGGACGTTGCCCACCCTGGCGGAGGCCGCCCTTTTTGGAATACTGGGCAGCCTCACCTTTGCCATGAAGGCGGCTATGGCCGCGCTGCCCAACATTGAACCTTCATCGCTGATGGTGATGCTGTTCGCCGCCACCTTTGGGCGCAAGGCGCTGTACCCCATCTACGTCTACGTCCTGCTGGAGCTGCTGGTGTATGGCCCTCACCTGTGGGCGGTCTGCTACCTTTATATCTGGCTGGTGCCGGCGGCGGGGGCGTGGCTGCTGCGGCGGGAAACCCATCCCCTGGCCTGGGCGTTGTTGTCGGGCGGCTTTGGGCTCGTGTTCGGGCTGCTGTGCGCCCCGGTGGACGTGGTGGTAGGCGGATGGGGCTATGCCGCAGGGCGCTGGGTTTCTGGCATCCCCTTTGACCTGCTCCATGGTGCGGGGAATTTCGTGATCGCGCTGACGCTGTTCCCGCCGCTGCGCCGCCTGCTGGGGCGGCTGTACCAGGGGCTGAGGGATGGCGGCGGCCGCTGGGGGTGACGGAGGTACGGGCTACAGGGACGATAAAAGTCGCGATTTGTGACGACGAGCCGGCGGCGGGGGAGCTGTCCGGTATCTTGCAAGATATATGGAGGAGGAGCGGACGGCCCCGTACTGCGTCAGCGGCTTTCCGGACGGCCGCTCCATGCTGGAAGACAGCGAGGGATTTGACGTAGTATTCCTTGATGTGCGGATGGGGCCGCCGGACAGGATGGAGACCGCCAGGCTGCTGCGCGGGCGGGGAGACCGGAGCATGCTGGTCTTTGTGACGGTGCTGGAGGAATGTGTATTTGACGCCTTCGAAGTGGAGGCGTACGACTATCTCGTCAAGCCGCTGGACGGCGGCCGGTTCCGGCGGACGATGGACAGGGTATTCAAAGCCCTGGGGCGGCGGAAGGCGGCGGGGATTGCGTCGGAGGTCTCCCCGGCCCAGGCGGTAAACTGGGATGGAGGCGGGAGCTGGCCCAAGTGGAAAATGAGCTGCGCAGGAAGGACAACGACGTGTACCGCCGAAACCATACCGTGTTTTCCTAAGGCAAAGCACGGGTTTGCAAGATATATAATATAAGAAAAATAGAAGAAGCGGGCCTCCGTGTCAACGGAGGCCCGCTTCAGCTTGCCGGGGAACCGCAGTTTTCCCGACGCCTACCTTTTTACGGGATGATATACCAGTCCAGCCAGTTGATCTCTACGTTTGTCCCGCCGCCGTCCTGGGGAAGCTCTACTTTTTCCCGCAGGACGCCGCCGCCGAGCCCCCAGGCGTCTTCGAACACGGACCAGTCTGCCGCCAGTACGCCGTCCTGCTCCGCGGGGGCGTAGCGTGCGTCAACGGGCTCGCCGTCCACCAGGACGGCGTCCCGCCCGGCGTGGAGGACAATGGACACTCCCCGGTAGGTGCAGGTCACGTCGCCGGTGGCGGCGTCCCAAACGCAGGCGCCGCCCAGCCGCTCCGTCAGCTCCCGGACGGGGACGGCGAAGCCGCTGCCCTCCGCCAGGGGCTCCATCCGGGTTACGGTAAGGGATCCAGGGCGGGGTCGTGCTCCACCGGGGTGGGTTTGGAGCCGTCCAGGGGGTACTCTGTGTCAAAGACAATGATGGAGGAAATGTCTTCCAGGTCTTGGATTTCCAGGAAGCGGTAGTGGTACAGGCTCCGGCTGCTTGCCCAGTCAAAGTCGCTGCTGGTGTGGGTCATCAGTTGGGACTGGGTGAGGACAGAGCCGTCCGCCATGCGGAAGCGGAGGTTGGGGTATACACCGGCCTCGCTCCGGGCCCTGACGTGGAGGGTGAAGGGGGTAAGGGTGACCTCCTCAATGGTCAGAGACGGGTTGTCCGCAGGGGAGCCGGACGTGATCCCCAGAGCGCCCGCGCCGGAGGCGCCGATCTTCACAGTCACCGAGGGGGCGGGGGCGAGGGGGATCTCCACCCGCTTGCCCTCCTCCATATAGCCGCAGCGCACCCGCAGCACGCTGTTGGCGGAGGAGGCCGAGGCCTGATCCACAGTTACGGTAAACCGGCGGGAGTACTCGTCCGGGGCGTCCAGCTCGCGGTAGCTGCATCCGCCCGTTGATGCCCAGCTTTCGGCGGCTCCGTCGGATGCGTCGGAGTAGATGTGGGTCCCCAGCATGTCAATCGAGTTAAAATGGTCGTCCCGGATAAATGCTTTGGCCTCGTCGCTGAGGGCGGTGATCGTGATGGTGAAATAGGCGCTGGTCTCATCCGCCGCCACACCCTCCACCGTCAGGGTGTAGTTGCCGTCGCTGACGCTCTGGACGGTGTCCTGGACATAGATCTGGCCGGGGGCGGTGTCCCCCTTGAACCAGTCGGACAAACCGGTCCAGCCGGCCGTGGCCGCGAAAGCGGAGCCCGTCAGGGCGGCGGCCACCGCCGCGGCAATGAGAGCCATGCGTAACTTTTGCTTCATATAAATCTTCCTTTCTGCCTGGTCGGCGTCCAGTACGGCGTTGACCCGCGCTTTTACGCGCCGGGCGTCCGCCCGGGGCGGGCGTCCGGCGCCGCCCGTTTCCCGCCACAGCTCATCCAACCGTGCCATCTGCCAGACCCCCTTCCGTGAGGATTTCCTTCAATTTTTTCCGCGCCCGGCAAAGCCTGCTCTTGGCCGCCGGGACGGACAGGCCCAGATCCCGGGCGACGTCCTTTAGCTTTTCCCCCTCGTAGTAGAAGCGAAGGACCAGCTGGTCGTCCGGGGGCGGGAGCCCCTCTACCGCCTGCCGGAGGGCGTGGGCGAACATCCGCCGCTCCAAATCCTGCTCCGGGGTGGGGCCGCCCGCCGTCTCCGCTTCATGCAGAGGCAGGGGGGCGGGGCGCGCGGCGCGCAGACGGTCGATGGCCCGGTTCCGGGCCACCGCCGCCAGCCAGGGTTTGAGGCCCTGTTCCGGCTGGAGGCTGTCCCGCCGGGACCAGAGGGCCAAAAATGCGTCGGATACCACTTCCTCCACGTCCTGGGCCGAGGCGGCGGGCCCCAGGGCATTCCACACCACGGTGGACAGGTAGGGGGTGTACGCCGCCATGGCCCGGTCCAGGGCCAGACGGTTGCCCTGCTTCAGCTTTTGGGCCAGCTTTCTGTCGTCCAAGGTCTCACTTCCTCAAAGAACCGGTTCTGTTTATAGATACGGATCAAAATGGAAAAGGTTGCAGGCGGGGCTGAAAACAGTATAGCACAGGGGACAAGTCCTGGGGCGGGCCTTGCCAACGGTGCGCGGGCCTGCTATAATAGTGGCATCATCTTCTGCGGCTTGAAAGGGAGGCGTCGGGTCATGTCGATCAAGGATAAGCTTACAACGATCCTGTTTGGAAAAAAGACTGAGGAACCGGAGGAACAGGAGTCCCGTATACAGGCGGCACAGGCGGAGGAGGGGGTTCCCGAGACTCTGCCGTTTGCCGCGGAGGACCCGGCCTTGCTGAAGCTGCCGGGGGATCATCCGCTCCAGCAGCTCTATGCCCTGCGGCGGAAGGAGGCGGGCAGGCTGCCCGCGCCCCGGCTGAGTTTGGACGAGGAGGGCGTCCTCCCCAAAGAAGTGGTGCAGAAGGAGAAGGGGCGGTTGCAGACGGCCCTGAGGAACGTATGCAGCTTCCGGCTGAAATCCACAAAAAACAGCGGGAACAAGCGGAAAAGGGAGCAGAAAGAGGAGGATGGGGGGGCGGACGACGAGCATAGGGGGCTGGATGCGTTCCCCTGGTTCTTCATTTCATCCGACAAGCTGTACGCCTGGGCGCTGGTGCTTCCGCCCACGGGGCAGGGAAAGGAACTGTCCCGGGGGCTGCTGCTCCAGGCCATGGAGGAGCAGGGCATCACCTACGGGGTGGACCGGCGGATAGTGGACCGCCTGCCCCATGACGAAGACCGCTATTTTACCCTGTTCCTGATTGCCCAGGGCAAGCCCGCCTTCGACGGGAAAAACGGCAACATTGTGGACTACTTCCCCCGAACGGTGGAGCGGGTGCTGGAGGTGGACGAGTACGACCAGGTGAACTATGCCGCGCTGAACCTGATCCACAACGTGAAGGAAGGCCAGGAGATCTGCCGCCTGATCCGCCCCACCGAGGGCGAACCGGGCCGCACGGTGCTGGATCAGGAGATCCCCGCCAAAAGCGGCAAGGCCGTCCCCCTGCCCAAAGGGCGCAACACCGAGCTCAGCGAGGACGGGGACGTGCTGTTGGCGTTGGTGTCCGGCCATGTGGAGTTTACCGGCCGCAGCTTCCAGGTCAAGCCGGTGCTGGAGATCGGCGGGAACGTGGATTTCTCCACCGGGAATATCAAGTTTTTAGGGGACGTGAACATCAAGGGCGACGTGCTCACCGGTTTTACCGTCCGCGCCATGGGAAGCATCTGGGTGGGCGGCGTCATTGAGGCGGGGGCCACTGTAGAGGCCGGGGGCGACCTCACAGTGGTCAAGGGCATCCTGGGGGACGGCACCACCACGGTCCGGGCCCAGCGATGTATCTTCTCAAAATACATTGAAAACGCCACCATCTATGTTCGGGAAAATCTCCAGACAGACGCCATTATCAACGGCAGCATCTACTGCGACGGGGAGGTGCTGGTGCGCTCCGGGCGGGGTACGATTATGGGCGGACGGGTGTGGGCGGCGCAGAAGATAAGCGCCGCCGTGGTGGGCTCCAAGTCGGAGTGCCGGACATCCATTGCCCTGGGCGGCCTGCCTTGTACCAACTTCGAGCGCGAGCTGGTGCGCAAGGAGCTGAAGGAGCTGGAAATGGAGCTGGAGAAGCTGGAATGTCAGATGGATAGCCCGGTGAAGGCCAGCCTGCTCGGCAAGGCCCGGGTGAAGCTGAACACCGCGGAGCTCCGGCTCCAGCAGTTGGAGGAGGACCTCCAGGACATCAAAGAGGAGCTGCGGGGCCGGGAGGAAGAAGGGCGGCTGGAGTGCAGCGTCGCCTATGCGGGGACGGAGATCAGCTTCGGGGATGAGCTGCTCCGCCTGCGCCATGAGGAACGGCAGTGCGTCGCCAAGATGGTGTGCGGGGAAATCATTGTGATGTAAGCCCGGATTTGGGTACCCGGTCAGATAGGAATAAAAGAAAAGGGGATAGCTTTTTATGAAGAAAAGGATTATGGTGGTGGATGATTCTCGGATCATGGAGCTCCAGATCCGTAAACTTCTGGAGGGCAGCGAGTTTGAGGTGGCGGCCTACTGCGAAAATGGCGAGGAGGCGATTGCCCGCTATGACGAGGTCAAGCCGGACGTGGTGACGATGGACATCATCATGCCGGGGATCGATGGTCTGGAGGCCGCCCAGGTGTTGATGTATGAGCACGATGAGGCTAAGATCATTATGATTTCTTCCCTGGGGGACGAGGAAATGCTCCAGGAGGTGTACGGCATCGGCGCCCAGGGGGTGCTGTTCAAGCCCCTCAACCGGGAGGCGCTGCTGGGGGCGCTGAAAAAAGCGCTGTCCTGAGTGAAACGGGATCATATTGGGCGCGCCGCTCCAGGGCGAAGACAGGGAA
>CAJULZ010000132.1 GCA_910587205.1 uncultured Oscillospiraceae bacterium | reverse complement strand
CCCTACACGACGCTCTTCCGATCTGTCGGAGCCAGCGTGCTTTTTCCCCGCATAATGCCACCAATAGTCCATCCCGCCGGCGGCGTGCCCCGTATTTGTATTCGCCGCCGGCGGAGTATTTTTCCACCGGTATTTCCATGGGGAGCTTCCGCGCTCAGCGGTCCCACTTGGAGATAAGGGCCCTGATCTGATCCTCGAACTTGCCCAGATCCTTGTTGGAGCCGCCTTTGTTGTGAGCGATGACCTCCATGAGCTTCTGACCCACGTCTTCCAGCCGGCGGTAAGCCGGGGAGCCGGCATCCACCGGGGCGGGCGCTTTGGGTTCCAGAACGATGCCCGGGGCGATGATTCGGTTATCCAGCAGGTCGTAGACCTCCTCGTAATTGGGGGAGTGGGCGGAGAAGCCAAGGTCGCGCAGGGTCTGGGCGTAGTGCTCGGTGGTGCGGGATTCGCCGTGTACCACGAACACCTGGGAGGGCTTGGGGGCATAGGAGTTGATCCAGCGCAGCAGCCCGTCCCGGTCGGCGTGGGAGCTCAGGCCGTGGAACCGGATGATCCGGGCGCGTACGGCAATTTCCTCGCCAAACAGCTTGACGTGGGACGCGCCGTCCAGCAGGCGGCGGCCCAGGGAACCGTCCGCCTGATAGCCCACGAACAGAATGGAACACTCCGGCCGCCAAAGGTTGTGCTTCAGATGGTGGCGGATGCGGCCCGCGTCGCACATGCCGGAGGCGGAGATGATGACCTTGGGATTGGGGTCGGTGTTCAGCGTGCGGGACTCCTCGCTGCTCTCGGTGATGTTCAGCCCGGGGAAGCGGAACAGCGCGCCCCCGCGCAGGGTCTGGATCTCATCCTCGTCCAAGTAACCGGTCAGGTCGCCGGAGAAGATCTCCGTGGCCGCGCCGGCCAGGGGGGAGTCCACATATACCTGGAAACAGGGGTTGCATTTTACAAGCCCCTGCTCCTTGATCTCCCGGATGAAGTATAAAAGCTCCTGGGTGCGGCCTACGGCGAAGGAGGGGATGACCAGGTTGCCGCCCTTGGAGAGGGTTTCCTCAATGACCTGGGCCAGGTCGGCGGCATAGTTGGGTTTCTCCTTTACGGAGTGGAGGCGGTCGCCATAGGTGCTCTCGGTGACGACATAGTCCGCCTCGGTGATGTACTGGGGGGAGCGGATGATGGGCTGCTTGCGGTTGCCGATGTCCCCGGAAAAGACGACCTTCCGGGTGACGCCGTCCTCGGTGAGCCACATTTCCACGCAGGCGGAGCCCAGCAGATGGCCCGCGTCCACAAAGCGCGCCTTGATGCCGTCGGAGACCTGGAGTTCCTGGCCGTATTCGCAGGTGACGATGTGCCGCAGGGCCCGCTCCACATCCACAATGGTGTACAGCGGTTCCACCGGCGCCTTGCCCGCCCGCTGGCCTTTCTGGTTTTCCCAGGCGGCGTCGCTCTCCTGGATATGGGCGGAGTCCCGCAGCATGATGGACAACAGCTCCGCCGTCAGCCGGGTGCAGTAGATATTGCCGCGGAAGCCCTGCTTCACCAGAAGGGGGATGCGCCCGGAGTGGTCGATGTGGGCGTGGGTGACCACCACATCATCAATGTAGGACGGGGCGAAATCCAGCTCGTTGTTGTCCCGCTCGTCCCGGCCCTGCTGGAGCCCGCAGTCCACCAGCACCTTGTGCCCATTGGCCTCAACGCAGTGGCAGCTTCCGGTGACTGCCTTGGCCGCGCCAAAAAATGTAAGCTTCAACTAAAAGCACTCCTGTCTGCTGTGTATTTCTTGTGTACTTTCCCTAAATATATTGTATACCCTGTTGTGGGAAATGTAAAGGGGAAACCGCCAAATTTCCATCGAATTTCCAAAAACCGTCTTGTGTTTCTCCGCAGGGCTGTGCTATAATGCATGATAACGTGACGTAGTTTGCCCCGCTGCCGCGAGCTGCCAGGGAAGCGGCGCGCGGCAGGCGGCCAGACGCGGAAAAAGGGGATGGAATACCTTGGATCGGATCGCAGACAGGCAGAAAATACTGATTGTGGACGACTCGGAGATGAACCGGTCGATCCTGGCGGATATGCTGGGGGATGAGTACGAAATCCTGGAGGCGGAGAACGGCAGGGAGGGGCTGGCCGTGCTGCAAAAACACAGCACGGAGATTTCCCTTGTGCTGCTGGATATCGTAATGCCGGAGATGGATGGCTTCGGCGTGCTGACCATGATGAACAAATACCACTGGATTGATGAGATCCCGGTGATTATGATTTCCGCGGAACGGGGCTCGGCCCACATCGAGCGGGCCTTTGAGCTGGGCATCACCGACTTTATCAGTCGGCCGTTTGACGCGCTGATTGTCCACCGGCGGGTGGTAAACACCATTCTGCTGTACGCCAAGCAAAAGAAGCTGGTGTCCCTGGTGGCGGAGCAGATCTATGAGAAGGAACACCGCAGCAGCCTGATGATCGACATACTCAGCCATATTGTGGAGTTCCGAAACGGCGAGAGCGGCCTGCATGTGCGCCATGTGCACACGCTTACGGAAATCCTGCTGCGGGTGCTGAGCCAGAAGACGGACCGGTACCACCTCAGCCCCACGGATATCTCCGTGATCAGCACCGCGTCCGCCCTCCACGACATCGGCAAGATTGCCATACCGGAGGAAGTGCTCAACAAGCCGGGACGGCTCACCAACGAGGAATTTGCCGTTATGAAAACCCACTCCATGGTGGGGGCGGAGATGCTGGAGGGCCTGCCTATCCACCAGGACGAGCCGCTGGTGAAGGCCGCGTACCAGATCTGCCGCTGGCACCATGAGCGGTGGGACGGGCGGGGTTACCCGGACGGGCTGAAGGGGGACGAGATCCCCATCTCCGCCCAGATCGTGGCGTTGGCGGATGTGTACGACGCCCTGACCAGCCAGCGGGTGTATAAGCCCGCGTTTACCCATGAGAAGGCCATTGAGATGATCCTCAACGGGGAGTGCGGTACGTTTAACCCCTTGGTGCTGGACTGCCTGCGAGAGTGCGCGGGGGAGGTTCAGGAGGAGTTGAGCAACGACAATGTCTGGCGCCAGAACCAGCGGGAGCTGCAAAACGTGGCCCGGGAGCTGCACAAGCATGAGGAACTCACCGCCTCGGAGCGCACCCTGGAGCTGCTGGAGCACGAGCGGATGAAATACAGCTTCTTCGCCGCCATGACCGAGGAGATCCAGTTCGAGTTTACCGTGCAGCCGCCCATGGTCACCCTGTCTGCCTGGGGAGCGGAAAAGCTGGGCCTGCCTGAGATCACCATGGATCCCGTGCACAGCGAACAGTCGGTGAGGCTGCTGGGGGAGGACAACTGGCGGGGGCTGGCCGACGCCCTCCACGCCACCACCCCGGGCCATCCGGTGGTGACTTACGACTGTACGCTCAATTTCCCGGGCGGGCCCCGGTGGACGCGGATCGTCGCCCGGGCCACATGGTCCTCCGACGAGCCGCCCCGCTACACCGGCGCCATCGGCAAGCTCATCGATATCCACGACTCCCGGATGCAGATGGACGACCTGAAGCGCAGGGCAACCCACGACGCCATGACGGGCCTGCTCAACCACGCCACCGCCAAGCAGCGCATCCGGGAACGCCTGGAGGAGCGGCCGGAGGGGAAATATGTGCTGGCGATTGTGGATTTGGACCATTTTAAACAGGCCAACGACACCTATGGCCATATGTTTGGCGACCAGGTCTTGATCCACCTGGCGGGCAAGCTGCGGGAGAGCATCCGGGACGGCGACATCGCCGCCCGGGTGGGCGGGGATGAGTTCCTCATCTTCCTGGAGTGCAAGATGGAAATCGAACCGGCCATCCAGCGCATCTATTCCGCGCTCATTGGGCAGTATAAGGATTTTACCATCTCGGTGAGCATGGGCGTGGCCACGCCGCAGATGGTGGGGACGAATTACGACGCCTTGTTCCAGGCGGCGGATCAGGCCCTATACACTGTGAAACGGGCCGGCCGGGGGCATTTCCATTTTTACGACGGTTCCACGGGGAAAACCCTGTCTGCCATCTCCCCCATCGACGGAGAGCAGGAGGCGGGGCGGGCCTCGGATGAACAAAAAGGAGAGTGACCGATTATGACGCTGAAAGAGTGCTATGACGCGCTGGGCGGGGACTATGACGAGGCGATGGGCCGGCTGCGCAGCGAGCGGCTGGTGCAGAAGTTTGTGTTGAAATTCCTGGACGACGGCAGCTATGGGCTGCTGTGCGCTTCGTTGGAGGCCGGGAACCGGGGCGAGGCGTTCCGGGCCGCCCACACCATCAAAGGCGTGTGCGCCAATCTGGCCTTTAATACGCTGCTGGCCTCCAGCGAGGAGCTCACCGAGGCCCTGCGGGACGGCAAACCCGCCCAGCCCGGGGAGGAGGGGCTGGTGGCGCAGGTGAAGGAGGATTATCAGCGCACCATCCAGGCTATCCAGGCTTTTCAGACAGGGGCCGCGGGATGAAGAACAAAACCACACGGTTTCTCATCACCAGCCTGGTGGGCGTGGCGTTGCTGTGCGTGTGTGTGTTTTCCTTCCTGGCCATCCATATGAGCAGCCAGAGCGCCCGCACCATCAACCAGGTGGGTACGTTGTATATGTCCAACATGAGCCAGCAGATATCCATCCACTTTGAGAGCATCATCGGCATTCAGATGAACCAGCTGGAGACGTTGGCGGATACCATCCCGTCCGACGCGGTGCACGAGGACAGGGACCTCCAAGAGGAGCTGGTTAACCAGGCCCGGGCCCGGGATTTTGAGTACCTGGGCTTTTATGGAAGCGACGGCAGCATGGAGATGCTCTATGGGACGCAGATTACCGTCACCGATCCGGAACCCTTCCTGGGTTCCCTGACGGCCGGGGGGCGGAAGGTGGCCGTCGGCACCAACGACAAGGGGGAAAAGGTAGTGCTGCTGGGGGTGCCCTCCCCCCATGAACCCACGCCGAAGCACAATTGCGCCGCCCTGGTGGCCGGGCTGCCCATCTCTTATATCAGTGACAATCTTTCCCTGGAGGAGAACAGCGAACGGGCATATTCTTTCATCATCCGCCGGGACGGCTCCTTTGTCATCCGCAGCAACGACGCATACCGCAATAATTATTTCGAGCGGGCCCGGGTCATCTATGAGGACGTGAACGGCCTTACCCCGGAGGAGTACATCCAGGCACTTACCACGGCCATGGCCGAGGGTGTGGACTATTCCAACGAGTTTACCATGGAGGGGGAGCGGTACCATCTGTATTGCACCCATCTGCCCTATTCCGAGTGGTATCTCATCACCTTCATGCCCTACGGGGCTATGGATACCATCGTCAGGGGGTTTAGCCAGGAGTGGGGCTCCTTGACGGTTTTCAGCGGCACCATCATCCTGGCTGCCCTCCTGCTGGTGTTCTACAAATATTTCGGCCTTACCCGGAGACAGCTCAAGGCGGTGGAGGACGCCCGGAGGGAGGCTGAACACGCCAACCGGGCTAAAAGTGAGTTCCTGTCCAACATGAGCCACGACATCCGCACCCCCATGAACGCCATTGTGGGCATGACCGCCATCGCCACCGCCAATATAGACGACCGGCAGCAGGTGCAGAACTGTCTGAAGAAAATCGCCCTGTCCAGCAAGCATCTGCTGGGGCTGATTAACGACGTGCTGGACATGTCCAAGATCGAGAGCGGAAAGATGACGCTGAATATGGATCAGGTTTCCCTTCGGGAGGTGACGGACAGCATCGTCTCCATCTGCCAGCCCCAGGTGCGGGCCAAGGGCCAGCGGTTCGACGTGTTCATCCACGATATCACCACGGAAAATGTGGTATGCGACAGTGTGCGGCTCAGCCAGGTACTTATCAATTTGCTGTCCAACGCCATCAAGTTCACCCCGGAGGGCGGGCAGATCCACATGGCCCTGTACGAGGAGGACTCACCCCGGGGGGAGGAGTACGTGCGGATCCACATCAAGGTGCAGGACAACGGCATCGGGATGTCCGAGGAGTTCCAGAAGCACATTTTCGATTCCTTTGCTCGGGAGGACAGCCAGCGTGTCCACCGCACGGAGGGCACCGGCCTGGGTATGGCCATCACCAAGTTCATCGTGGTGGATGCCATGGGCGGCTCCATCGACGTGAACAGCCGTCAGGGCAAGGGCACTGAGTTCGCCGTCACCTTGGATCTGGAAAAGGCCCTGGCGCGGGAGGAGGACATGGTGCTGCCCAACTGGGATATGCTGGTGGTGGACGATGACCGGCAGCTGTGTGAATCTACCGCCGCGTCCCTGGCCGCTATCGGAGTGAACGCCGAATGGGCCCTGGACGGCGAGACGGCCTTGGAAATGGTGGAGCGCCGCCACAGCCGGGGCGACAATTACCACGTCATCCTGCTGGACTGGAAGCTGCCCGGCATGGACGGCATCGCCACCGCCCGGCGTATTCGGGAAAAGCTGGGGGAGAATATGCCCATTCTGCTTATATCCGCCTACGACTGGGGGGAGATTGAGCAGGAGGCCCGGGACGCGGGCATCACCGGGTTTATTGCCAAGCCCCTGTTCAAATCCACCCTGTTCAACAGCCTGCGGCAGTTCGCCGGGATTCCCGATGGACCCGAGAACGACCCGGAGCCCGTGGCTGAGCACGACCTGGCCGGGCGGCGTATCCTCCTGGCGGAGGACAATGAGCTCAACTGGGAGATCGCCTCCGAGCTGCTGGGTGAGGAGGGGCTGGAGCTGGACTGGGCGGAGAACGGCCAGATATGCGTGGAGATGTTAATGGAGTCCCCCGTGGGGTATTATGACGCGATTATTATGGACGTGCGTATGCCCGTTA
>CAJULZ010000131.1 GCA_910587205.1 uncultured Oscillospiraceae bacterium | reverse complement strand
CCCCCACGGTCAGCAGCTTGTCCTTGGCCGCCGTGTATACCGCGGTCAGCCAGGCCGCCACAGCGGGCTCCAGGGTTCCTACGGAGGCCTCAAACCAAGCCGCCACCGCATTCCCGGGGATGAGCGCGGCGGGCCGTAGGCTTCTATTCCAGACGGGGTGCACCTTGACGGCGGCTACGCCGGGCATGGCAAGCACCTTTTCCTTGTAGTCCGCCTGGTTCCCGCCAAAGGCCAGCGATTGGAAGCTGTCCAACACCCGCTGCCGGAAGGCCTCCGTCTCCTCATCGTCCTCGCCGGGCACCAGCAGCTCCACCAGCTCCGCCCGGGTCAGCCCGTTCACATATTCCACCGGGATGAGCTGCCCGGTGTAGCCGTTGCCCAGGGCCCCGGCCTTTTCGCAGGTGACCATGTGGCTCACAGCGTCCTCCGTGTCATAGCCCTCCATGCGGGCGGTGACCACAAAATTGACATCTTCACAGGAGAAGCGGGTACCCACCGGCACCGCCATGTTGCACTCCGCCCGGAACACCGCGGGGCTGGCGGGCTTGGGGGCCATGTTCCGGTCGGAGGCCCGCTTGATGAGGTATTCCCTGGGGGCGGTCAGCAGGTAGGTGGCCTTGAACACGAAGTCCAGCCCAATAAAGAGCTGGGCCAGCTCCGCCATGGAGGGGGCCACGCCATTGAACACCATGGAGCCCTCCCGCTTGTCGATGCCGCCGGGCACGCGGGCCAGGGCGCTTTTCACCAGCGCCTCATAGGTGTTGTGCTCGAACATCTACACCTCGACCTCCTTTGAAAAGTCCATATCGCCGTATATGGTATAGACCGTAAATCGGGCCTGCACCGTTTTCCGGCCTGTCTCAAAGCCCCAGTTGCCCACGCCGGTGACGCGGTCATCCTGCTCCAGCGCCTCCGTGATCCGGCGTTTCATCTCGCTCATGGCGTAGTCCCTGGGTTTGCCGATGAGGTCGGAAAATTCCGAGCCGTAATTGCGGGAGTAGATGGGGTACACATAGCGCTCCACGTTCAGGATGAGGTAGATGGCCTGGTATAGCGCCTCCCGCCGGTCTGTCATGCCGCCCACCCGGCGGCGGCCGATGTCCAGCTTGTGGGTGTAGCCCGGCTGCTCCCCCATGGCAAAGGCGATGAGGTCCAGGTCGTCCCCGGTTGTCGGCAGCAGGCCCATTATTCCCTCGCCTCCCATCTGTCCAAAACAATGTATTTCTGCCCGCCGTCGCAGCGCAGCAGGATGACCCGCTCCCCCACCTTGAGGGCGTTGTGCACCCGCCATTTCTTCCGGCCCTGGTATTTGTGCCGGTGGGCGGCAAACTCGGCGTACCCGCTCCCGCCGCCCTCGTCCTCGGTGTAGTGCGGCCCCAGGCTTTTGCCCGCCCCCTCAATGGTGGACAGCTCCACGTTGAAGTCCCGCACGTTGTCGGTGAGGATGAGCTGAAGCTCCTCCAGGGTTTTCTTTTGGTCCACCATGATTTTGAGGGGGGCCACCGAGGTGACCGTGCCGTGGCACATCATCATGGGGGCCTCCGCCCGCACGGCCTCCACGGCGGCCTGCTTGACCGCCTTGACCAGCCCGTTGATATCAAGCGACAAACGTACCACCCCGCATTCTTAAATCCATTAGGTGCACGCTCTCCTTGAACGTGTGCTTGACCTGTTCCACCATGAGGTAGCTGGAGAGGTTGATGTCCCCCAGGCCCAGGGTCACCACCAGCAGCGTGCCCGCCCGGACCCGCACATCCCCCAAAACGTCCTGGAGCTTGAGCGTCCGGGTCTTGGTGTTGTAGAGGTCCAGCAGGGCGTCCGCCATCGCCTTGGCGTTGGCGGTGCTGTCGATTTTCTCATAGTATTGCAGGACGCCCCATTGGTTGATGTGGGCGCCGTCCTGGGCAATGTAGATTTCCCGCTTGCCGGTGTCCTTGTTCTCGTAGGACAGCTTGACTTTGTCATAGGTCTGGGAGGCGATAGTGCTTTTATAGTCATAGTCCCCGGCGGTCTCATCGTCGATGACCATGCCCAGCTTCATGCTGCCCAGCCCCTTGAGGGTCAGCTTTCCGGCGTCGTCGAACAGCACATACATCTTCCCGGTGGCCCTTAGGGTTTCGTCCAGGGCATTTTGGATGATGTCAAACAGGGTCTGGTTGTCCTCCACCCGGCTTGCGATCTTGTACCCGGTGCCCTCCAAACTTCCAAGGCTGAGCCGGAAGTCATCCGCCACCATCTGGATGACCTCCGTGGCGGTTTTGTCTGTATAGACGTACGTATCCTTGTTCTTGAGGTAGTAGAGCTGGTCATAGGCGGTGACCTGGATGACCTTGGGGCTGCTGCCCTTGCGGGATTTCTCAAAAACAAAGCCATAAAAAACGGGGGTGCCGTCCACGGAAAAACGGCAGGGGTCCCCCTCCTGGAAGCTCAGGCCGTCCGTCTTCACCACCTCAAAGGATAGCTTGCCGGGCTGCCCCTGGCGCTCCCACTCTATGGTCACGCCCTCCACCACGGCGGGAAACATCACCGTCCCGTTGTGCTGGATAATCAGCTCATAGGTCATGGGATGGTGAGCACCTGCCCCGGATAGATTAAATTGGGATTGCTGATTTTGTCCGTGTTTGCGCTGGCAATCTTTGAGTATTCGGCCCCCTTGCCGTAATACTTAGCGGCGATGGCCCACAGGCTGTCACCGGCCTTGACCGTGTAGGTCTTGGCGGTGGGAGCCGTGCTGGCGTCCCGCTCTTTTTCCACCGTCACCGTGGCCGCCTGGCCGCTTTCGGCAGGCTGTTCCACGGTGGCGGTCTTGGTCCCGTAGGGCCTCCATTGCTTGAGGTTGACATCCACGGCCACGTCCAGGCCCTTGGTGGCGTCCTCCACGATGTTGTAGTCCTCCACGCTCACCCTCATGTTGGTGTCGTAGAGGGTCCGCCCGTCCGGGGAGCACCGCACAAGGATGAATTGGGTGGGCTCCTTGGAGGTCTTGAGCCGTTCCAGGGTCCCCAGGTAGTAGTCCGGGGACCTGCCGGTCAGCATGGGGAAAACAAACGGCACCACAATCTCCGTGAGGCCCGGCGTGCGCAGGAAATTGATTTCACCCTCATTGAGTAGGATGAGGGTTTTGTTTTTGTTCTTGATTTTCACAGTCAGCTTGGCCGGGGTGGGCATTTGCACCCCGGCCAGATAGCAGGCATAGCTCATGCGTGCACCCCCTCAGCGGCGGTGACCAGGGCCTCAGTAAAGCCGTCTGTCAGCTCCCGGATGACGCCGTCCAGATCCGCGCCGCCGTCAATTTTGTTGGTCATGCCGGTCATGTCGATCTTGACCTCCGCCGTGGTAAAACGGTTGATGGCGTCCCGCTCCGCGATGTCCCGCAGGTATTCCAGCTCCTCGCCGCTCACCTCCAAGGACTTGGCCATGCCGCCGGTGTTCCCGGCGATGTCGGCGATGTCGCCGCCCATACCGTCCATGCCCGGTATGTCCGGGATCTGGGCCATGAGGCCGTCCATACTGCCAGCGTCGTAGCTAAAAAGCCCGCCGATTTTGTCCTCAACACCCTGGCCGAAAGCATACCCGGCGCTGGCGGCGTCCGAATAGTCGATGTAGTCCATTTTGGACACATACTCCACCCAGCCGCTCTCATCCTTGACGGCCTGCTGGGCCTGCTCCAACCCAGCATAGAAACTATCAAGGCCGCTGGTGATATCCACCGTGACGCCGGGGATCTTGTTGATGACGTTCTCGATGGCGTGGGCCATGTTGGCGATATACCCGATAACCGCAAGTGCCATATCGTAGAAAAGCACCTTGATGGCGGCCACCGGGTCATTAAACACGTTGCCCAGGAAGTTGACCAGCATGGCAAAGCCGTTGTACAGGGGAATGACCGTGCCGTTCAGTACATGGGCCCCTAAAACGGCAAATGCCCCGGTGATCAGACCTGTTGCTGACACACCGGCCCCCGTAAAATGGTTGAACGCGCCTACGCCCGCGTAAATGGCGGCAATCAGCGCAAGGATGCCCACCACAATCCAGGTCACAGGGCAGGCCAGGAGGGCGGTGTTAAAGCCGTACTGGGCCGCTGTAGCGGCTGCCGTGGTGCTTGCCTCGGTCCCTGTCGCTGCGGCGTGGGCATAGGAGGCAGCGCACATGATGATTTTTCCGGCGGCGCTGGCCAGCTCCATGGCCTTCATCACGCCCAAATAGCCCACATAGGCCCCCAGTGCGGCGACAATGCCAAAAACGATGGGCCCGATCCAGCCCCAATTGTCTGCCACGGCGGTGCCAAACGCTATAGCGCCGCCCACCAAGTCGGTGAGCAGCGTGATACCGAAGCCCAGCACCGTGGTCAGGCCCATGGCGGCGGCCTCGATCTGGGGAGCGTTGGCCTGAACCGTGCCCACAAGCTCCAACACTGCCGGATAGATCCCGGCCCCGATGTTCTCCTGGATGTCCCCCAGGGTGTTGCCCAGCTGGATCAACTTGCTCTCCGGGGTGCTGCTCATGGCCTCGTACAACCCGCCCCAGCCCTCCGCGATCACGGCGTTGATGGCTGCTGCTGCCTGCATGTCCTGGCTCATGCCAAGGTACTCCGCCCCCAGCTCCGCCGCGATCTGGGCCTCGGTGGCGGTGCCCTCGATGATGGCCTTTTGGGCGTCTGTGAACTCGAAGCCTTTCTTGGTCATGGCGTCATAGGAGCCGGACATGATCTTGCCGATACCGGTGGCATAGTCCACTATGGATGTGGCGTCCAGGGCTCCGCCCCCGCTCATGCCCGCGGCATAGTTGGTGAGGGTGTCCATCATGGACAAAATGGCCTCCCCGTCGGAGAAGTAGGTGGCCAGCTCCCCCGCCCCGGCAATCATGGCCTCGTCGCCATATATGCCCTTGCCCTGGATGGCGGCGGCCTTGTCCAGAACCTGCTCATAATAGTCCAGGGAGCCCATATTGCCCATGACGGTTTTGAGCTGTACCTGGGCGCCGATCTGCACATCAGCGGCCCCCATAGAATCCAGCGCGAAGTTTTTTGCTGTAGACAGGCTGGCATAGGCCCCCACCAAAGACACCACTTTCGACACCATACCATCCATGGCAGAAGTCCCTCGGTTGATGCTGTCGTTCAACTGCCCCTCCGCCTGGGCGGCCCGGCGGAATTTATCCTCCATTTCGTCCGCAGCGTTGACCGCGCCCACCAGCGCCCCCCTGGCGGCCTCAATGTTGGCCACATCCATAGCATCACCGGATGCCCGCTGGATTTTCTCGAAGGACGCAAGGGTAAGGTCTAATGCGGTGGTAATCTTTTTCAGCACCGCGCTTATGCCATCATTGAGCACCATTTGGGATTTGATTGTTGCCATACACTCACCACCTTTGAGAGAAACGCCCCCGCCCGGTTGGACGGGGCCCGGCCTTATCAGCGGCCCCGCTTGGCCGCCTTTGCTTTCAGCTCCGCCTCTTTTTTCTTTTCGTCTTCAACGCGGACCTTACAGGAGGCGATAACAAAGGCTCGTTCTTCGATGGGCAGGTTAAGGAATTTGGACGGCTCCCAGCCAAACTTTTGCAGGCAGAAATGGGCAAAGTTGGCCTCCGGGTCGCCATCCAAAATCAGTTTTTTGCCTCGCCCACCAGCTCGCCCTCGGTCTTGAAGCCGTTGACGCGGAAGACCTCCGTCACGTAGTCGTCAAACTCCCCGCCGATGAGCATAGCGCCCACCAGCTCCTCCGGCCTCGCCACGCCCCAGCTGTCCTGGAGCCCTGCGTCATTGAGGTCGGGGAACACGGTGCAGCGGGCGCACACCTTGGACTGGAACGCGTAGGCGTCCAACATCTGGGTAAACTGGTTCTTCTTGCCCGCCACCGGCACCTGCCGGATGCAACTGGAACGGATCCGGCCGTACTCGTCAGCGGAGATGCAGCAGATCTCCCACTCCACCGGCTTTCCGTCCTCCCCCACAAAGCGGGGGGAGGGGGCGTAGTGGGCGTTTTCGATTTCCGCCACATTAGGGCGCATAAATGCGGACAGGCTCTTACTCACGGTGCTTTTCCTCCTTGCAGTTGTGCCGCCCTATCACATATAGGACGGGTTGGCGTATTTCTCAGGGCGGCTAAAACTGTCGCAGAAGCCCTCAATGGACTGCTCGATGAAGCCGCCCTCGGCTTTGAACATGGACAGCAGCACGTCGCCGTCCAACACGCAGTCATTATAGATTTTTGTGCTCCTGCCCACGCTGCTGGCCTGGTCGTCGTTGGAGATCTGGATGGTAAATGTGGGCATGATTCCGGTGCGGACAAACCGCTCGATCACGTCGTCGAAGATCTCCGTGCACTTGTAGATGGTCATGGAAAAGGAAAAGACCATCGTGTCGGCCTTGTGGCCGATGACCACATTGCCCAGCCGGGGGACCTCCTTGGTGTTGATTTTGGCCTTGCCCTCAAAGTCCTTGGCCATGAGCATGGAATAGCGCTTGCCGTCAATGGTGACAAAGCACTCCGCACGGTGGGCGCTTACGGCATCCTGGGCGTTCATCATAGCTCCGTCAGGCATTTCATTCCCTCCCCTTTACTGGATAATCACGCTCATGTAGAGCTGGGCCATGGCGCTAACGATGTTGAGGCCGTTGACGGTAACCAACACGGCCTTTTTCTTGTCGCCCTGCTCACAGGTCACGGTGTCGGGGTCAAAGTTCTCAACCGCCCGGATACCCTCAAGCTGCTCGATGTAGTGGGTGATGTCCCCCCACAGGGCGGACCGCCCGGATGCGTCATTGGGCACCGTACCTACATAGCGGGTGTTGAACAGCACCGCAATGTCATTGGCGATCTGGTCGCACACCCGCATGGTCTGGTTGCTCTGGAAAACCTCCCCCTTGGTGTCGGAGAGGGTCAGCAGGGTGTTGATGT
>CAJULZ010000130.1 GCA_910587205.1 uncultured Oscillospiraceae bacterium | reverse complement strand
GTATGATCATGGACATGGCCCCCATCATCCTCATCGCCACCCCCATCCTGCTGCCCATCGCCACCCAGTTCTGCGGCCTGGACCCCGTCCAGTTCGGCATCATCGTGGTGCTCAACTGCGGCATCGGCCTGCTGACGCCCCCGGTGGGCGCGGTGCTGTTCATCGGCTCCGCCGTGGCCAAGCGGCCCATGGAGAAGGTGGTCAAGGCCACCCTGCCCTTCTACCTGTGCATGATTGTGGCCCTGCTGCTGATCTCCTTTATCCCGGATATCAGCCTCGCCATCCCCAAGTTGCTGGGCGGCTATGAACCCACCGTGCCGCTGCTGTTCTTTAAATAGGAAAACCGGAGGACCGGACGATGAAATTATCTTACGAGGGTCTAAAGGACCGCTCTGCCTGGGAACAGGCGGGGGTTCGGCTGCCCGCCTTTAACTGTCGGGAGATGTGCGCTGATACGGAGAACAGTCCCACTTGGGTCCACTTCGGCGCGGGCAACATTTTCCGGGGCTTTATTGCCAAGCTTCAACAGGAGCTATTGGAGAAAAAGCTGGTACCGGGCGGCATCATTGCCGCCGACACCTTCGACTACGATATCATCGACAAAATTTATACTCCCTGCGACAACATGACCCTGATGGTGTCCCTGCTTCCGGATGGAACCATGGAAAGGGAGGTCATTGCCTCTATCGCCCAGGGACTGCGGGCGGGGAACGCCTATCCCGAGGATATGGCGCGCCTGCGCGCCGCCTTCCGCAGCCCTTCCCTGCAAATCGCAAGCTATACCATCACGGAAAAGGGCTACGCCCTGACCAACATGAACGGGGAGTTTTTCCCCGTTGTGCTGGCGGATTTTGAAAACGGCCCGGAGCGTTGCGCCCATGCCATGAGTATGACCGCCGCCCTGCTGTGGGCGCGGTTCCAGGCGGGGGGCGCGCCCATCGCCGTGGTGAGCATGGACAACTGCTCCCACAACGGGGAAAAGCTGCGCTCCAGCGTCATGACGGTGGTGGAAAACTGGCTGGAAAAGGGCCATGTATCCCAGGCGTTCGCGGCCTGGGTGTCGGACGAGGCCCAGGTGTCCTTCCCCTGGTCTATGATCGACAAGATCACCCCCCGGCCGGCCAAGGCGGTGGAGGAGGCTCTGACCCGGCTGGGCATAGAGAGCATGGCCCCCATTGTCACCAGCAAGAACACCTTTATCGCCCCCTTTGTCAATGCCGAGCGGCCCCAGTACTTGGTGATTGAGGACCGGTTCCCCAACGGCAGGCCGCCGCTGGAAGAGGCCGGGGTGTATATGACTGATCGGGACACGGTAAACAAGACGGAAAAGATGAAGGTGACTACCTGCCTCAACCCCCTTCACACCGCCCTGGCTGTGTATGGCTGCCTGCTGGGTTATAACTCCATTGCCGCCGAGATGAAGGACCCCCAGCTGAAAGCCCTGGTGGAGAAAATCGGCTACGGCGAGGGCATTCCCGTGGTGGTCGATCCCAAGATCTTCAGCCCTATGGATTTTATCCATGAGGTCATTGACCAGCGCCTGCCCAATCCGTTCATCCCCGATGTGCCCCAGCGTATTGCCACCGACACCAGCCAAAAGATCCCCATCCGTTTTGGCGAAACCATCAAAAGCTACCTTTCCCGGCCCGACCTGGATGTGACCACCCTGACCTATATCCCCCTGGCTATCGCGGGGTGGCTGAGGTACTTGACGGCGGCGGACGACCAGGGCAAGCCCATGGAGTGCAGCAGCGACCCCATGCTGGGCGCCCTGCAAGAGCAGCTTTCCGCCGTCAGTCTTGGCAATCCTGCCAGCGCTCCCGATGGGGCGTTGACTCCCATTCTGTCCAATCCGGCCCTGTTCGCGGTAAATCTGTGCGAGGTTGGCCTGGCGGGCAAAATCGGTGGGATGCTGCGGGAGATGCTGGCGGGACCCGGAGCGGTGCGGGACACGTTAAAAAAATATTTGGGCTGACTGTTTTGAGAGGTGAATCGCCGTGTTCACAGAGAAGAATCAGCGGTGGGTGTTCCACCGGGACACCCTGCCGCAAAACGCGGGGGAGGGCGTGGTACGCCGGGTACTGGCCTATGGCGGCCAGCTCATGTGCGTGGAAAATCAATTTGCGCAAGGGGCCGTTGGGGCGCTTCACAGCCACCCCCACACCCAGATCACTTATGTGGTCAGCGGGCGGTTCTCTTTTACCATCCATGGGGAGACCAGCGAAGTGGGGCCGGGGGATACCATGCTGAAAACGGACGAAGTCATCCATGGCTGCACCTGCCTGGAGGCCGGAGTTCTGCTGGACATCTTCCATCCGATGCGGGAAGATTTTCTCCCAAACCGGCTCGAAACGGACCCCTTATAATTATATCGCCGCCAAAGGAACCCGCCGGCAGGAGATACTCCTGCCGGCGGGCTTTCCATCTCCCTTCTTCATCCGGCCCAGCGCGCTTATCTCCAGCCAAGCCTTGCATTCACCCAGAAGCATCGTTCCAATCAAACGCTTACCCATGGGCGCACCCTGCGCCGCCGACCGGTCATCCTCAATTACCGAAGTGCACAGCACAGGCTCCCTTCCATTCGTAAGTCCATAATCCCCAAGCGTTCGCGCTACCCGCTCACGGCCCGCCGGACGAGGGCGTCGATGAGCCCCGCCACCTGCTCCGGCGGCAGGCCGCATTCATTCTGCACCCAGCGGTGGATGATCCCAGTGCCCCCCATGTAGAGGTACTGGAGGAAATATTCCCGCTCCTCCGGGGCGCAGGGCAGGGCCAGCTCCGGGGCGAGGCCAAAGTATCCCTCAATGATCTGCCGCTGCACCGGCTGGTTGGCGTTGAGGTACTCGTCCCGGTAGACCAGCAGCCGGAACCGCTCCCGGTTGTCCCGGATGTAGGCCAGCATAGGCGCGGTGTCCACGCCGCCCCCCTGGTTGATGGCCCGGATGTGATCCAGGAGCGCCTGGGCCAGCTCGCCGCCCATCTCCTGGTACAGCGCGGGCACGTTGTTGTAGTAGGCGTAGAAGGTGGAGCGGTTCAGCTCCGCCAGCTCACACAGCTCCTTCACCGTGATGTGCTCCACCGGCTTCTCCTTCAGCAGCTCCAGCAGACTCTCCCGCAGCAGCCGCTTGGTAAGCCGGGTACGCTGGTTTTCCTGCTTTTGTGCATTTTGTGGATTCTCAGAAAAATGGTGCAAATCCAACACTTCCTCTCCTTCTGTTGTTTTTGCATCGTTTATCACCCGTATTGATGGTTGAAAACCAACACTGTGTTTATTACAATACCTCGTGCGAGATAACGATGTCAAGCAAAAAATTTCAACATGAGGAGAGGATCAGAATGGGGATCGGGAAATCCGCAAAGGGCGGCAATCGGCTGCCTATCGTGATCGTCAGCGTCCTGCTGGCAGTCGCGCTCATCGTCAACGTGGTGTGCATCCAGATGTTTGCCGCCATCAACGCTTTCATGGCGGCAAACCTGAATAGCCGCCTGCCGGGGACCCACGGCTCCGTCACGGCGGAACAGCTCACCCCGGAGCAGGCCAAGGAGGCCGCCCTGGACATGGCCCGGGAGCTTGCCGCCGAGGGCATCGTCCTGCTGGAGAACCAGAACAACGCCCTGCCCTTGGAGGGCGGCGCCAAGGTGAACCTGTTCGGCTACGCCACCGTGTCCCCCCTGTACGGCGGCACGGGCAGCGGCGCCAGCGACACCTCCTCCAACGTGGATCTGGTGCAGGGCCTCACCAATGCCGGGCTGGAGGTCAACCAGGAGCTGGTGGACTTCTACAAGAACTCCGGCGTGAAACGGGAGAGCCAGGGGGGCTTTACCGGCTCCAACTTCACCCCCGCCGAGGTTTCCGCAGACAAGTACAGCGATAACCTTCTGGCAAACGCCAAGGCGTTCTCCGACACGGCGGTGGTGATGTTCTCCCGCATCGGCGGCGAGGGCGGCGACCTGCCCATGGATATGGAGGCGGCGGGCTACAGCCAGGCCGGGGGGAACCGCAGCTACCTGGAGCTCACCCAGGACGAGGAGAACCTGCTGGCGCTGGTGAAGGCCCAGGGCTTCGGCAAGGTGGTCGTACTCATCAACTCCTCCCACGCCATGGAGCTGGGCTTCTTAGAGGACGGCGTGGACGCCGCTTTGTGGATCGGCGGCCCCGGCAGCCGGGGCATGGACGCGGTGGGCCAGGTGCTGGCCGGGACAGTGAACCCCTCCGGGCGGCTCCCCGACACCTATGCCTACGACCACACCACCGCCCCCGCCTACTGGAACGCGGGCGATTTTACTTACGGCAACCTGGACAAGCGCAACTACGTGGAGTACGTGGAGGGCATCTACGTGGGCTACCGCTTCTACGAGACCCGCTTCATCGACAACGCCACGGGGACGTGCGACGAGGCCGCCTACGAAAAAACCGTCCAGTACCCCTTCGGCTACGGCCTGAGCTATACCAGCTTTGAACAGGCCATCGAGGACTTCTCCGTGGACAAGGGGCTCGTCACCATGAAGGTGAAGGTCACCAACACCGGGGGCGCGGCGGGCAAGGACGTGGCCCAGGTCTACTTCACCGCCCCCTACACCGTGGGCGGCATTGAGAAGGCCCACGTGGTGCTGGCCGCCTTCGGCAAGACCGGGCTGCTCCAGCCGGGGGACAGCGAGACCCTCACCCTCACCTTCGCGGTGGACGACATGGCCTCCTACGACGAGAAGGGCGCGGGGTGCTACGTGCTGGAAGCCGGAACCTATCAGATCAAGCTGATGGCCAACGCCCACGAGGTCATCGACAGCCGGGAATATGTGGTGGAGCAGACCGTCACCTACGGCGAGGGGAACCCCCGGAGCACCGACCTCACCGCCGCCGTCAACCGCTTTGGGAACGTATCTGCTGGACAGATCACCCAGTACGTCTCCCGCGCCGACTGGGAGGGCACCACCCCCAAGGCCCGGGAGGACGGCAAGGCGGCCTCCGACGCCACCGTGTCCGCCCTCACCGCTTCCGCCGTGTATGAGAGCGACCCCAGCGCCCCGGCCATCACCATTGCCAACAACGGCCTCACCCTGGAGGACATGGCGGGGCTTGACTATGACGACCCCAAGTGGGAGAAGCTGCTGGAGCAGCTCAGTGTGGAGGACATGACCAACATGATCTCCAACGGCGGCTGGTCCACCCCGGAGGTGGCCAGCGTGGGTAAGCCCGCCACCAACGACCTGGACGGCCCCGCGGGCATCAACAGCCTGGTCAGCGACCTGAAGGGCATGGCCTATCCCAGTGAGGCTCTCATCGGCGCATCCTGGAACCAGGAGCTTTTGGAAGACTTCGGCCACGCCTTTGGCGCGGAGGCCACCGCCAACCACGTGGTGGGCCTGTACGCCCCCGCCGTGAATATCCACCGCACCCCCTATTCCGGGCGGAACTTTGAGTACTACTCCGAGGACGCCCTGCTGTCCGGCAAGCTTGGCGCGGCCATGGTCCGGGGCTACGCCAGCCAGGGCGTGTACGCCTACGTGAAGCACTTCGCCCTTAACGACCAGGAGAGCAACCGCCTGTCCATTTCCGTGTGGTCCAACGAGCAGGCCATGCGGGAGCTGTACCTGAAAGCCTTTGAGGTGGTGGTGAAGGAGGGCAGGACCACCGCCATGATGAGCAGCTACAGCTACCTGGGCAACACTTGGGCGGGGGCCAGCCGGGCCCTGCTCACCGACGTGCTCCGGGACGAGTGGGGCTTCCAGGGCACCGTGGTCACCGACTCCGCCATGGGCAATACCAGCTGGATGGACATCAACCTGGCTCTGCGGGCCGGGGGCGACATGATGCTGTGCCTCATGGGCGTGAACCTGGACAGCAGCACCAACACCGCCCAGCAGGAGATGCGCCGGGCCTGCCACAACATCCTCTACACCCAGGCCAACAGCGCCGCCGTGGCCGCCGCCGCGGACACCTCCCCCTACTGGCTGGTGCTGCTGGTGGTGCTGGACACCGCCGTCATCGCCGCCGCGCTGTTCGTGTTCCTGGGGCGGACGAAGCTCAAGGAACGGCTGAACCTTGGCGTGAAGATCAGCATCGTCGTGGTACTTGCCGCCGCGCTGGCGCTGATCTTCTGGGCCTGCTTCTTCCGCTCCGGCGGGGTGGCCGCCGCCGACCCCAATGCCTCCCAGGATGTGCCCGCCCAGTCTGAGGCGCCTGTCCAGACCGATTCGCCCGCGCCCTCTGAGCCGCCCGCCCAGACTGGGGATGTGTTCCTCCAGATGGACGGCCACGGCACCGGCGAGGGTAATGAGTGGCTGGCCTGCCACGCTATCCTCCTCAGCGACGGCACCTTCACCATCACCGTGGACTATAACGCCGAGAACGCCGGGATCGAGACGGACAGCGGCACCTGGACGGAAAACGAGGACGGCTCCCTGGTCCTCACCGGGACGCGGGACTTTACCGCCACCCTGGCGGACGGCGCGTATACCATGGAGGTGTTGAACACCGAGACCAGCATCACCTGTCTGCTCACCGGGACTGCTGGCAGCGCGGCCCAGCCCGGCGGCGACGTGTTCGCCCAGCTGGACGGCGCGGGCGTGGGAGCGGAAAACGAATGGCTGAAATGCCACGCCACTCTGCTCACCGACGGCACCTTTACGATCACGGTGGACTACAACATCGAGAATTCCGGCATCGAGACGGACAGCGGCGCCTGGACGGAAAATGAGGACGGCTCCCTGGCCCTCACCGGAACGCGGGATTTCACCGTCACCCTGGCCGACGGGGTGTATACCATGGAGGTCACCAACGCTGAAACAGGAATTGTGTGCGAGTTGAGCGGCAACGCCTAACAGTTGATAAGCCGCTTCCTAAAAAGAGCCTCCGTTTGGGCGTGTTGACAATTTTCAAACAAGCCTTAGAGTCTGCTTTAAAACCATCAAAGTAGCCAAAGGAGGATACAGGCGAGGCAGA
>CAJULZ010000129.1 GCA_910587205.1 uncultured Oscillospiraceae bacterium | reverse complement strand
GTCATCGACGAGGTGCACTCCATCGTGGGCGCGGGGGACGCGGAGGGCTCCATGAACGCCGCCAATATCCTCAAGCCCGCCCTGAGCCGGGGCGAGATCCAGGTCATCGGCGCCACCACCCTCACGGAGTACCGCAAATACATTGAGAAGGATTCCGCCCTGGAGCGGCGGTTCCAGCCCGTGATTGTGGAGGAACCCTCCATCGACGACTCCGTGGAGATCCTGAAGGGCATCGCGCCCTACTACGAGTCCTTCCACCATGTGTCCATCAGCCCGGATATCTGCCGCCAGGCCGTCACTATGAGCGAGCGGTACATCACCGACCGCTATCTCCCCGACAAGGCCATCGACCTGATCGACGAGGCGGCCTCCGACGTGAACCTCCACAACAAGGACCTGGCCCGGATGGCGGAGATCGACAAGGAGCTGGCCGACTACGCCAAGGAGATGGAGGTGGTGCTGGCGTCCACGGGGGCGCAGAACGACCCCAAGCTCCAGGAGCTGCAAAAGCAGGAGCAGCGCCTCCAGCGCCAGCGGGACACCCTGGAGATGGCGGTGAGCCGGGACGACGCCGAGGCCCCCAACCGGGACGACCCCGCCTTCCAGGAGCGCCAGGAGGGCCGCCGGAAGCAGATCGCCGAGCTGGCCCAGAAGCTGCGCGCCGTCAGCGGCGAGAAGCAGGACGTACAGTCCGCCGCCAATGAGAAGGCATACCAGCGGCTGGCCGAGCTGAAAAGCCGCCAGGCTCAGCTCACCGGCGAGCGGGATATCCTGGCCGCCAAGGGCGACCCCCCGCTCACCGCCGCCCATCTGGCCAGGGTCATCGAGCTGTGGACCAAAATCCCCGCCTCCTCCATCCAGGAGCAGGAGTTCGAGCGGCTGGCCAAGCTGGACGAGCGGCTGCGCGAGCATATCGTGGGCCAGGACGACGCGGTGGCCTCCGTGTCCAACGCCATCCGCCGGGGCAGGGTGGGCATATCCGCCAAGCACAAGCCGGTCTCCTTCATCTTTGTGGGCTCCACCGGCGTGGGCAAGACCGAGCTGGTCAAGCGCCTGGCCGCCGACCTGTTCTCCTCCCCGGAGTCCCTGATCCGGCTGGATATGAGCGAGTTTATGGAAAAGCACTCTGTTTCCCGGATCATCGGCTCCCCCCCGGGGTACGTGGGCTATGACGACGCGGGGCAGCTCACCGAGAAAATCCGCCGCAAGCCCTACACCGTGGTGCTGTTCGACGAGATCGAGAAGGCCCACCCGGACGTGCTCAACGTGCTGCTGCAAATCCTGGACGACGGCCATATCTCCGATGCCCACGGCAAGGTGGTCAACTTTGAGAACACTGTCATCGTCATGACCTCCAACGCGGGCAGCGAGATCAAGGGCGGCTCCCTGGGCTTTGACCGCTCCCCAAACCAGCTGGGGAAGGAGAAGGCCATGAAGGGGCTGGAATCCTTCCTGCGGCCCGAATTCATCAACCGGGTGGACGAGATCGTCTATTTCAACCAGCTCACCGAGGACAACTTCAAGGCCATCGCCCGGATCATGCTGTCCGAGCTGGACGGGGTGCTGAAGGATAAGAACATCGCGTTCTCCTACGATGAGTCCGTGCTGGACTACCTGGTGAAGAAGTCCTACTCCGCGGCATACGGCGCGCGGAACCTGCGCCGTCAGATCCAGAAGGATTTGGAGGATCCCATCGCCGCCAAGCTCATCCAGCGGTACGCCGACCCCATCACGACGGTAAGCCTGTCCGCCGATGGGGAAACGCTGAACATCACCACCAATTGAGAAGCAGGGCCCGCGCCGCCGGGAAGCGGCGCGGGCCCTGCATTTTAACGGAGGAAGGAAAATTTGCTTCTTAAAAAATGCCGGTATTCCGGCCGGCCGCCGGAGCCGTCATACTCCGACCGGATGGTTTTCTCAATCCAGGCCAGCTTTTCCTGGGAGTGCCCCCCGTACCGGGCGATGGTGAGCAGACCGGCGCGCTTGGCGTCCAAAATCGCCCGGCAGGCGTCGGGGATGAACTCCACCCCGTCCACGGGGACGGGGACGGCGGACACGGCGGCGTCCGGTATGGAGTCGGCCCAATCCGCCTCCCGGATAGAAGCGGCACGGTAGACGTACCCGGAAACGCCCCGGTAGGTCTCCTCCAGGGCGTTGGGGTAGTATTCCTCCAGGAGCAGAATCCCGTCCCGGAAGCCGTAGGGCCCCCACGTGGTCCAGCTTCCGGCGTGGGGGAAGCCCGTCTCCCGGCAGAACTTCTCCACAGCGTTACTCAGATAGACGAGGGTGTTTTCCCGCTTTTTGGAGAAGTAAACGAGGGGGGCGCCGTGGTTGGAGATTCTGGGCTCCAGGGTTTTGATCCCCGCGAAGGGGGACGCGTGATAGTACATAGGGACCTCCTCCACACTACAGGATGAAATTGACGGCGGCGCAGATCGCGTGACACACTGTGAAGCCGGCCCCGGCGATGAGGACGGGGGCGGTTCTCCGCGCCGCGGAAAAGAGCAGGAACGCCCCGCAGGGGGCGAGGCAGAGGGTCAAAATCACGGCGCTGCCCGCGGCCCCGGCGTAATAGGCCGCCCACCCGGCGAAATAAAGCAGGACGCACAGGATAACCCCCGCCGTGTATCCGCGGCTGACGGGCCCGCTCCGGGCGGTATTGACCACTCCGCACAGCGCCGCGGCCAGGACCACTTGAAGGACCTGCCCTACGGTATCCAGCAGGGGCGTGACGGACTCGGCCCGCAAAATATCGTTGGGTGCGGGGACAGCGAACCAGATACAATTGGGGAGCATGATGACCAGGAAGAGCCCCAGCCCCCAGGGGTCAAAGCCAAACTTATAATTCTTGAGGTTCCACATCTTTTACGCGCCCCATCTGCGGACATACATCCGGGAAGGCCGGTCCTCCCCGTCCCCCTGGGCCATGCACAGGAACCGCCAGCCATAGCGTTCGTAGAACGACGTGTGGCCGGTGAGCAGGTACAGGGTGTCCACCCCCAGGTCCGCCATGTCCCGGCAGGCGTGCTCCAGCAGGGCCCCGGCAATTCCCCGGCAGCGGTATGGCTCCTCTACGTAGACGGCGCACACGTTGGGGGCCAGATCCTTTCGGCCATGGAAATCGTTTTCAATCACGCCCAGCCCGCCGAGGATGGTTGCCCCGTCCACGGTCAGATACCACTGGGGCACTGAGCTGCCGCCCCGGACGCACGCCGCCATGCTCTCCCGGTAGGCGGACAGCGGCACGCCCCATTTGGCATGGAACCACTCCGCCGCCTGTTCCAGCCATTCGGGCCTCTCCCGCAGATTTAAAATTGTTCTGTCCAAATCCGCTCACTCCTCAGGGAAATATTCCTCCACGAAGTCCACGTCCTCCACCGTCCACTCCCGGCCGTTGAGGCGGCTGAGGGGCCCTGCGTCCGTGGTGAAGTCAAACCGCAGCTTGTAGGAGTACAGCGCCTGGTATTTCCGGCCGTCCCGTTCCCGGCCGTACTTGCCGTCCCCCAGGAGGGGATGGCCGGCGGCGGCGAACTGGGCGCGGATCTGGTGGGTGCGCCCGGTGATGAGGTCGCATTCCACCAGGGACAGCCCGTCCCGGACTTTTAGGGTGCGGTACAGCGTCACCGCTGTCCGCGCCCCAGGGACGGGGCGGTCAAATACCCGCACCTGGGCCCGGTTTTCGTCCTTCAAAATGTACCCCTTGAGCCGCCCCTCCCGGGGATCCGGCTCCCCGTGGACGACGCACAGGTACAGCTTTTGCAGCTCCCGATCCCGGATCTTCTGGTTCATCACCCGCAGGGCCTGAGCCGTCTTGGCGGCGATAACGATGCCCCCGGTATTGCGGTCGATACGGTTGCACAGGGCGGGGGCGAAGGTGTTCTCCCGGTAGGGGGACCACTCCTTCTTCTGGTACAGGTACGCCTGGATGTGGGTGATGAGGGTGTTCACCCGCTCCCCCTCGTCCGGGTGGACCACCATGCCGGGGCGCTTGTCCACCAGCAGCAGGTGGTTGTCCTCGTACAGAATGTTCAGCCTGGGCTTGGCCACGGATAAAAAGGCGTTTTCCGGGGTGGGGGCGTCAAAAAACTCGTCGTTGATATACAGCTGGAGCACATCGCCCCGCTCCAGCCGTGCGTCCCGCTGGGAGCCCCTGCCGTTGCGCTTCACCCGCTTGAGGCGGATGTATTTCTGGGCCAGGGGGGCGGGGAGCAGGGGGACCGCCTTGGCCAGCCAGCGGTCCAGCCGCTGGCCCGCGTCGTTGGGGCCGATGGTGAATTCCTTCAAAAAAACGCCTCCCGGAAAGAATGGGTTCCCCTCCCGCCGGGGCGGGAGGGGAGGGTGGAAGGTATGGCGGTCAGATGGAGGCCAGGAAGCGCAGGAAAGCCGCCTTGCCCGCCTCCGTCCGGGCGTACACCCCGGCGTGCTCCAGTACCTGGGCGAACACCTTGCCCGTCTCCGCCTTGACGATGTCCAGGGCGTTGTCCGGGGTGACGGCGTAGTTGGGCGCGAAGCCCTCCGCCCAGTCCGCGTGCTTGGCGGTGCGCTCGTCCCCCCGGAGGTCCTTGCCGGAGGCCAGGGCCTCCGCCACCAACCCCAGCTCGTCCTTTAGCCGGGCAGGGAGGACGGCCAGTCCCATCACCTCAATGAGCCCGATGTTCTCCTTTTTGATGTGGTGGAGCTCTGCGTGGGGATGGTATACCCCCAATGGATGCTCCTGGGTGGTGATGTTGTTGCGCAGTACCAGATCCAGCTCAAATTTCTCTCCCCGCCGCCGGGCGATGGGGGTGATGGTGTTGTGGGGCTCGCCCTCCGTCTCGGCAAAAATGAAGGCGGTCTCGTCGGTGTACCCCCGCCAGGCGGTGAGGATCTTGTCAGCCAGCTCAATGAGGCGCTGGGGATTTTCCGAGGAGATGCGCACCACAGACATGGGCCATTTCACGATGCCCGCTTCCACGTCCTCAAAACCGGGGAAGGAGACCGGGGTTTCCACCGGGGCCTTGGCCATGGCAAAGGTGTAATGCCCGCCCTGGAAGTGGTCGTGGGCCAAAATCGAGCCGCCCACGATGGGCAGGTCCGCGTTGGAGCCCACGAAGTAGTGGGGGAACTGGCCCACGAAGTCCAGCAGCTTGGCGAAGCAGGCCCGGTCGATTTTCATGGGGGTGTGCTCCGCGTTCAGGCAGATGCAGTGCTCGTTGTAATAGACGTAGGGGGAATACTGCAAAAACCAGGGGGAGCCGTTGATGGTGATGGGCACGATGCGGTGGTTTTGCCGCGCCGGGTGGTTCACCCTCCCCGCGTAGCCCTCATTCTCGGCGCACAGCTGGCACCGGGGGTAGGCGGAGGCGGGCAGGTTTTTCGCCGCCGCGATGGCCTTGGGGTCCTTCTCCGGCTTGGACAGGTTGATGGTGATGTCCAGCTCGCCGTACTCTGTGCGGGCCTTCCACTGCACATCCTTGGCGATGCGGTCCCGGCGGATGTAGTTAGTGTCCTGGCTGAGCTTGTAGTACCAGTCTGTCGCCGCCCTGGGGTCGTCCCGGTACAGGGCCTGGAATTTCTCGATGACCTGGGCGGGGCGGGGGGTGAGGCGGCCCATAAGCTCGGTGTCGAACAGATCCCGGTAGACCACGGAGTTCTCCGCCAGCACGCCCCGGGCGTGAGCGTCGTCCAGCAGCTCCTCCAGCACCGGGGCCAGCTCCACCGTCCCCCAGTCCTGATTTGCAATCGTATAACTGTCCAACTTTAATACATTTAGTATTGTGTTGACGGCCCAGTCTTTCTCACAGGGCTGGATGAGGCCCGTTTGCAGGGCGTAGGAGACCAGCTTGGAAATGGCAGTATCAATCATAAAAACACTCCCGTTCTTTCGGTATCATAATTGGGGCCCCCGCAAAGCCGTCCTCTGGCTTGTGGGGAGAGGAGCCGGAACGTTCGGCGTCAGACAGAAGCGAGGGGCGTGGAGCTTGCGGTGACGACGCATCCGCCCTGGGGGCGGATGTGGAGCACATGACACTTGCCTTGGCCGAACAGGGCTTCCATACCGGCTTTGAAGGCGTCCAGCTTTTCGTTGGGCACGAAGGCCTGGATGGTGCCCGCGAAGCCGCCGCCGTGCACCCGGACGGCCCCCGCGCCGTCCAGCAGCTCCGCCCCCGCCGCCAGGGCCAGGGGGATGGCCTGCTGTTTGGGGTCGGCGGTGGACCAGGTGTTTTGCAGGTGCAGGGAGGAGGACAGGCCGGAGGCGTTCACCAGGGCCAGGAAGCCGGGGAAGTCCCCGGCCTTGAGGGCGTCCGCCTCCTGGGCGGCCCGGCGGTCGTCGCCGTAGAAATGCAGGGAGCGAAGCACCGCCCGGTCGCCGCACTCCCGCCGCAGGGCGGGGATGGCGGCGCGGAAGTCCGACTCGGGCACGTCCCGCAGCACTTTTTTCCCGAAGTGGGCCGCCACCGCCCCCATCTCCCGGGTGACGGCGGCGTAGTCGTCCGTCAGGTCGCCGTGGCTGGAGCCGGTGTCTACAATGCAAAGGGCGTGGCCGGACTGGCTGAAGTCGTAGTCCACCCGCTCCACGATGGGGTTGGCGGGGTCGTTGAAGTCGATGGCTACCGCGCCCCCCACCGACGAGCCCATCTGGTCCATCAGGCCGCAGGGTTTGCCGAAGTAGACGTTTTCCGCGTACTGGCCGATCTTGGCGATGGCGACGGGGTCAAGTTTACCATCGCAGCAGAAACGGTTGAACACGCAGCCCACCAGGGTCTCGTAGGCGGCGGAGGAGGAAAGCCCGGAGCCGGACAGCACAGTGGAGGCGGCATAGGCGTCGAAGCCGGACAGGGGATAGCCCAGCTCCTTGATTTTCGCCGCAACCCCCCGCACCAGGGCGGCGGAGGTGTTCTCCTCCTCCCTGTTCGGGGACAGGTTGTCTAGGCCGATCTCCAGGATGGGGTAGCCCTCGGACATGATGCGCGCCACGTTCAAGCCGTTGGGGGCGGCGCAGGCCAGCATGTCCAGGTCCACGCTGCCGCACAGCACCCGGCCGTGCTGGTGGTCGGTGTGGTTGCCGCCGATCTC
>CAJULZ010000128.1 GCA_910587205.1 uncultured Oscillospiraceae bacterium | reverse complement strand
CGGGCCGGGGGGAGATGTCCCTGTCCATCCTCATCGAGACCATGCGCCGGGAGGGTTACGAGTTCCAGGTCTCGCCCCCCCGCGTGGTGTACCAGGAGGTGGAGGGCAGGAAGTGCGAACCCATCGAGCGGGTGGTCATCGACGTGCCCGCCGACTGTGTGGGGGCGGTGATGGAGAAGCTGGGGGCTCGGAAGGGCGAGTTCCTCTCCATGGACCCCGTCGGCAGCCGGACCAAGCTGGAATTCCTGGTGCCCTCCCGGGGGCTGTTCGGCTACCGCAACGAGTTTTTGACGGACACCAAGGGCGAGGGCATCATGGCCTCCGTCTTTGAGAAGTACGCCCCCTTCAAGGGGGACATACAGCGCCGGAACACCGGCTCCCTGGTGGCCCATGAGCAGGGCGATTCCGTGACCTACGGCCTGTTTGCCGCCCAGGAGCGGGGCGCGCTGTTCATCGGCGCGGGGGTGCCCGTGTACGAGGGCATGGTGGTGGGCGTGTGCCCCAAGATGGAGGATATCACCGTCAACGTGTGCAAGAAGAAGCAGCTCACCAACATGCGGGCGTCCGGCAGCGACGAGGCCCTGCGGCTGGTGCCCCCCAAGTCCATGAGCTTGGAACAGTGTTTGGAATTTTTGGCGGACGACGAGCTGTTGGAGGTCACGCCGGAAAACCTGCGCCTGCGCAAGCGCATTTTGAACCACGAGAAGCGGATGAAGGCCCTCAAGGGCGGGAAGGCGTGAGGGCACGGGTGGCCGGTTAACGCGCCAAGCCTTCCCCCGTTCAGGGGGAAGGCTTTCAGAAAGATCAGCGAAAAAGGGGAGCGGCAGGGCCATAGGCCCTGCCGCTCCCCTTTTATTGCTGCTTTTTACGCTTCCACGCCTTGTATTCCTCCATAAGCAGCGGAAGATCAATCGCCAGCACGATCAGGGAGAAGACCGCGGTGATCACATATAGCTTTGTGAAACCGCCTAAAATCGTACCAGCCAGCAAACACCAGACAGCAATCGTTTCTTTCTTAGGCATACAAACTTCCCCAATCTCACAGCGTCATGGTGATCCCGCCCTCGTCGGACAGCCCATCCTTTTTGAGCATATTCTCCAGCACCTCCACGTCGGAGGTGATATCCATGGCGTCGTCCTGGAACAGCTTGTCGAGCTGCTTTTCGAACCCGGACACCACCTGGTCCATCATGTCCTCGATCCGCTTTTTGGCGGCGGAAATGTTTTCCCCCTCGATGCCCTGGGCGTCCAGCTGGGCGTAGGCCCGGAGGATTTTCAGGGTGGTGGGCAGGTAGTAGTTCAGGAAGGTGCGAAGCTGGCCCTCCTTGTTGGGATGTTCCTTCTGGTAGCGCAGGATCTTGCCGGTGATCTCCTCGATGCGGTTGATCTTGGCGGTCATCACCTCGTCGGGGATCTCGTCGTTTACCTGCCGGATCTCCCGGAGAATGTCGTCCTCCCGGGCGGCGGCCTGCTGGGGCGTCTCCTCGGGCGGGGCCTCCCGTTTGGGTTCGGGGGCATGATAACCCATCTCGGTGAGGAACAGCTTGCCCTCGGCCAGATCCAGGTAGCCGGTGGGCAGGATGCCCTTGGCCAGCATGCGACGCAGATCCTTGCACAGCGCGGACACCGAGACGCCAAAGCTGGCGGCCATGGGGGCCAGGGCCACCTCCCGGTTGGCCCCGATGTAGGCCAGGTAGTTCAGGTAGCGCTCGCTGCGGCGGTTCATGCCGATGCCGGAGAACAGCATACCCAGGCCCCCCGCCAAAAACATCAGGCAGGCCAATACGCCCACAAGCAGGCCGCCATCAAAATATTGTAGGAACTCGACGCCGGTGGCAACGGTGCCCAGGGCGAAGATGCCGCTCATAATGCCGCCGCCGATGACCAGCCCTGTGCCCTCTTTGCCCGCTCTTTTCAGCTTGCGCCGCTTGTTTTCCGACGGGTCCCGGACGTTCCAGGCGTCGGGCTGGGCTTTCTGCTCCCAGGGCTCGGATTTGGCTTCGGCTTTTTTCGGCTGCCCCGGCTGGGCAGTTTGGCTGTACTGGTAAGAGTAGGAGGCGCCCTGCCGGGCGGAACGCCGGGCGCTGTCCGCGGCCTTCCGGGCCGCGTCCGCCCCCTGCCGGGCGGCGTCCGCACCATGCTGGAACACGTCCTGGGCGGTATTTTTGGCCCGGTTGGCGGCGTTTTTCGCCTCCTGCTTGTAGCGGTTCTTTTGAGTGACGTCCATGCCGGCCAGTTTGCGGATGAGCCAGATCACCCCGATAACCTTACAAAACCAGAAGGGCAGAACCAGCAACATCACGCCGATGCCGATCCACTCCCCCCAGTTGTCGTCATGCCTGGGGGGTTTGTGTCCCCCGGGGGCCGTCCCCCGGCCTGATCCGGAGCCGTAGCTGTATTTATATCCGTAATTGTAGCCCTGCTGGTCTTGGCTGGAGCCGTCCTTTTGGTCCTGACCGTCGGGGCCATAGTGGTATGTGTCCGGCATAACCATTCTCCCTTCCTGGAGCCATGTGCTGGGAAATGCCCATGGAAAACCATAAGTGAATTCTATTATATACTGTTGGCAGGCCGGTGTAAATACGAAATGCTTTAAAATTTCATAAGGATTGCCTGGGGGAAAATGGAAAAAGCCTTCCCCCCGGGGTACCGGGGGGAAGGCGGGTACGCGGTTTGTGGGAGGGGGAGGGGCGTCAGCCCTTCACGCCGCCGGAGGCCAGGCCGCTGACCAGGTTCTTTTCGATACACATAAACAGGATGACCACCGGGATGATGGCGAAGATGGAGGCGGCAAAGAGGTACTGCCACTCGATCATGTTGTAGCCGTTGAAGGTGTTGATGCCCACGGTGATGGGCTTGAGGGCGTCTGTGGAGATCAGACACAGGGCCACGGTATACTCGTTCCACGCGTTGATGAAGATAAAGATCAGGGTGGTGACGATGCCGGGGGCGGCCACCGGGAGCAGCACCTTCATCATGGCCTGGACGCGGTTGCAGCCGTCGATGGTGGCGGCCTGCTCCATCTCGGCGGATATGCCGATGAAGGTGCCCCGCAGCAGCCAGATGGTGAACGCCTGGTTGAAGGCGGCGTTGATGAATACCAGGCCCAGGATGCTGTCCGTCAGACCCAGGGCCTGCATCACCTGGTAGATGCCGATGAGCAGCACCACGGGGGCGAACATCTGGGAGACGATGACGAAGCCCAGGAACGCAGTCTGGCCCTTGAACTTCATGCGGGCCAGGGCGTAGGCGGCGGGGATGCCGCACAGCATGGCGATGAGGGTGGAGCCGCCGGCGATGAGCACGGAGTTGAGCAGGTAGCGCGCCATGGGGGCACGGCTCCAGATCTCAATGAAGTTGGACCACAGGGCGGTGACGGGGAGGATGGTGTTGCCGGAGAAAATTTCCACCCGGTTTTTCAGGGCGGTGCACAGCATGGCGAAGTAGGGGTACAGCGTGATGACGCACACGTCCAGCACCACGAAGTACAGCAGTACCCGCAGGATGACTTTTTTCACCGAGACCGGCTTTTTGACGGTGTTTTCGCTCATAAATCGCCATCTCCTTTCCGCAGAGTGTAGATCATGTACACGCTGGCGCACACCAGCAGGATCAGGAAGCCGATGACGGACACCGCCGCCGCCTCACCGCTCCGGCCATTGTAGAAGGCCAGCTTGTACAGGTAGGTAACCAGGGTGTCGGTGCGGTTGGCCGGGTCGCCCTTGGTCATGGTCCAGATGATGGGGAAGGAGTTGAACACGTAGATGATGTTCAGCACCGTGGACACCGTGAGGGAGGACTTCACCAGCGGCAGGGTGATTTTAAACAGCTTCTGCCAGTAGTTTGCCCCGTCCACCGTGGCGGCCTCATAATAGGAGGTGTCGATGCTCTGCAATCCCGACAGGACGCAGAAGGTGACGAAGGGGATGGTGACAAAGATGCCGCAGGCGATCTCCCAGGCGAAATAGGCCTCCGGGGTGGGCGTCCAGTTCACCGGCTGGCTGATCAGGCCGATCTTCATCAGCAGGGTGTTCAGCGTGCCGTAGTCCTTATTGATGATGAAGCCCCAGGCGCTGGCCTGGATGACCAGGGTGGTGGCCCAGGGGAACACCACGATGGCCCGGGCGATCTTCCGGCCGCGGAACTTGTTGTTCAGGACCAGGGCCAGCATAAAGCCCAGCACGGTGGACAGCACAACCACGGCGATGGTCCACACCAGGGTGTTTTTCAGCACCAAGGTAAAGGCGGGGGCCTTGACCACCTTGATGAAGTTTTCAAAGTTGTTGAAGCCCTTGAGCTGGTTGGTTTTAGTCACCTGATTCATGGACATCTGGAACACCTTGCAGATGGGTACCACAATAAAGATGGCCATGAGGATGACGCTGGGGGCGATCCAGATGTACGGTTCGATTTTGCGGAAAACCTTCTTGCCGGAGCGGGCTGTCGTGCTGCCCGCGGGGGCGGCCTTTGGCGCAGTCAGTTTGCTCACGGGGACACCTCCCTAAATTTTCTCCCGCACGGACCCCTCCGGCCGTTTTCAAAACGCGGGGTTGTGTCCGCGCTTTGAAAGCGGCTGAAGGAGGCCGTGGGCCGGGCCAAAGGCCCGGCCCACGGCAGTACGTATTCGGACTTGCGTGTTAGGCGTGGTTTAGCCGGCGATCTCAGCCTGGAGGTTATCCAGCAGCTCCTGGACGTTGCCGCCCAGCAGGGCCTGCTGCTCCACGTTGATGACGCCCTGCTTCACGTCGGCCCACTCGGCCTTGGCGGTGGGATAGAACTTGCAGGAGCCCACGATGTCAACCCAGGGGGCCATGTTGGGATCGGAGGAGGCCACGATCTCGCCGCCGGCGGAGGTGGCGGGCAGGAAGCCCTCCATCAGCACCCAGTCGGAGTAACGGCTGTCCTCGTAGAAGAAATCAAAGAAGGTCTTGATGGCCTCGATCTTCTCAGCAGAGTGGCCGTTATCGAAGCACATGAAGCGATCCATAACGCCCGCAGAGACGGAGGCGTTGCCGCCGTTGGTGGGGATGGCGGCGAAAGCGTAGTTGATCTGCTCAGACTCGGGGGTGTTGGCCTTAGCATAGTTGTCGGCAATGTAGGTGGGGATGGAGTTGGGGCCGATAACCATGGCCAGCTTGCCCGCGCCGAACAGGTCCTGCAGGTTGTAGCGGGTCTCGTTGGCGGGGTCGGTGTTGGTCAGGCCGTCGTTGTACAGGCCGATGGCGTACTCAATGGCTTCCACGTTCTTCGGGTCGTTCAGGGTCCAGTTGCCGTCGGCGTCGGTGAAGTCGCTGCCGTTGTTCCAGATGTAGTAGGCAAAGGCGGCCTGCCCCTCGTCGGTGGTCATGTCGATGCCCCAGGGGTAGATGCTGGAGTCGTAAGCTTTGATAGCCTCACAGGCGGCCTTCAGTTCGTCCCAGGTGGTGGGGACATCGACGCCGGCGGCCTCCAGGATGTCCACGTTGTAGTACATGGCGCGGGCGGAGGCGAGGTCGGGGATGGCCCACACGGTGCCGTCCACCACGGACTGGTCCAGGAACGCCTCATAGAACTTGGCGTAGGTCTCCTCGGACACGTAGTCCTGGGCGGGGAGGAGCAGGCCGTCGGACTGGTAGTCGGCGAACACGTCGATGTTCAGGATGTCGGGGGCGTTGTTGCCGCCCAGGCGGGTGTTGACCACGGTGTAGATGTCGTTCCAGGACACCACTTCCACGGTCAGATTGATGTTGTCATAAGCGGCGTTGAACTCCTTCTGGAAGTCGGCCCACCACTGCTTGGTGTTCTGGCCATACTCGGCGGCGATGACGTTGATGTCGATCTTGTCGCCGCTGGGCTGGTTGTCGTCGGGCTTGTCGGGGGGATTTTCGGCGGGGGTGCTGTCCTCAGCGGGGGGGTTGGACGCGGGGGTGCCGGCGTTGTTGCTGCAGGCGGCCAGGGAGAGCACCATGACGGCAGCCAGCAGCAGTGCAAGAATCTTCTTCATTTTCATTCTCCTTCTTCAAAATTGATCCCCGCGGCGCGGGTGCGCCGGACAGGGGGGGACATGTAGGCATATTTCACAAACACGTCTCACCGATTAAGATTATACTTAGACGAATTGTAAATAAATAGGTCGGATCGTCCAGCTTATAGAAAAATCGTACGAACATGAAAATTCGTACGATTTTTCTGTGAATTTCGGAATTTATTTCACGGGCGAATGGGCCCCGGAGGAGGTCCGCGCCGCCTTCCGGAACTGGCTGGGGGTAGTGCCGGTGACGGAGCGGAACACCTTGGTGAAGTAATTGTAATCGATGATGCCCACCGCCTCGGCCACGGCGGAAATGGGCAGGCTGCTCTGAAGCAGCAGGCGCTTGGCGGCCTCAATGCGGCGCTGGGCGATAAGCCAGGACAGGGTATGCCCCCCGGACAGGCCCTTGGCCAGAGTGCACAGCTTGGTGCGGCCGATATGCAGTTCCTTGGAAATGGAGGCCAAGGAGAGCTTTTCCATGTAGTGCTGCTCCAGGTAGAGCTCCAGCTTTTGCAGGTCGCTCTGTTCGGCGGACAGGATCATGCCTTCCAGCCGGATGTAGGCGGCCAGGGCCTGGAGCGTCTCGGCATAGGCGCGCAGCTCGGGCTGGGAGCACCGGCGGAACTGGAAAAAGGCGGGGCGCAGCCCGTCCGGGTCGTCCGGCCACCAGTCCGCCAGCAGGGCGCGGGTGCGGGCCCACTGCTCCTCGATGGGGGAGTCGTCCAGGTAGCAGCCGAATACCAGCCAGGCCAGGGGGGCGTCCTTGCTGTACAGCGGCATCAGCGCCTCGCATATGCCCAGGTGGCAGCGGTAATACTGGAAACCGCCGTCCCCGGCATAGGTACGCACCTTCCACGCGTCGCAGGCCACGCAGCGCTCGTGGCCCTCCGGGCAGGCGTTGACGGCCTTGCAGAAGGGGGGATGGCCGCTGAACAGCTGGATGTCCCGGCCAGAGACATCCAGGATGTTGGCGGGGACGCTGGTGAGGACGTCGAGGTTGGCGATCAGCTTGCGCAGGCGCTTTTCATCGAACAGCGTGTTCATCCCGGGCATCCCCTTTCCGGCGGACCTGCGGTTTGCCCGCGGGCAAACCGCAGGCGGGTCGT
>CAJULZ010000127.1 GCA_910587205.1 uncultured Oscillospiraceae bacterium | reverse complement strand
GGGCGGCCCCATCTCGCCGGACAGCGTACTCCATATGCTCCACCGGGTACTGAAATGGGAAGGACTTCCGAAAATCCGTTTTCACGACATGAGACATACGTTCGCAACCGTAGCACTGCAAAACGGTGTGGATATCAAGACTGTCTCCGGGATGCCGGGCCACTACAGCGCCGGATTCACGCTGGACACCTACGCCCATGTCACAACCCAGGCCCAGCGCCAGGCGACGAATACCATGGCGAATATCCTCTCCGATGCTGTTGAGAACTAACGGGACATTTCCCCGTATGGGTCAAAACCTGGGTCTGGAGAAAAACCAAAATTTTAACCGCAAGAAAAAGTGAGCAGAAACAAAGAAAATCCTCTGATTTCCACGGAAATCAGAGGATTTATGGTTGCGGGGGCCGGATTTGAACCGACGACCTTCGGGTTATGAGCCCGATGAGCTACCAGACTGCTCCACCCCGCGATATTAAATTGGTGCCGGAGACCGGGGTCGAACCGGCACGGGATCACTCCCACGGGATTTTAAGTCCCGGGCGTCTGCCAATTCCGCCACTCCGGCTTATTGACGCTTCATTATATTAACATAGGAGGTCGGCTATGTCAAGCCCTATTTTGCCAGGGGCGCTTGAATTTTTCACCGGGAGCGCCGGGGCGGGGGAGGGGCGGCCTGCCGGCTGCCCCGATACCCCCCTACTGTTCCAGCTACTGTTCCAGCAGTTCCCGCAGCGCGGTATTTACCGTCTTGGGATTTGCCCTGCCTTTGAGTTCCCGCATGACCTGGCCCACCAGGAAGCCGAACGCCTTCTCCTTGCCGCTCCTGTAGTCTTCCACAGACCGGGGGTTGGCGGCCAGCGCACGGGCGCAGGCATCCCGCACTACTTTGCCGTCGTTCACTTGCTCCAGACCGTGTTCTTTGACATAGGCATCCACGTCCCCGTCCGCGTCGAACACTGCCTCGAATACCTTGACAGCGGTATTCCGGTTTAAACTGCCCCCGCTTACCAGGGCGATGAGCCGGGCCAGGGTGGGGGGTGTGAGTTTCATGTCCTTGGGTTCCATGGAGCGGGCGGCCAGCGCCCCCAGCACCTCGCCCATGATCCAGTTGGCGCCCTGCTTAGGGGGTGTGCCCAGCTCCACCAGCGTTTCAAAGAAGCGGGCCAGCGCACTGTCCGAGGCAATCATTTGGCAGTCATACTCGGGCAGCCCGTAGTCCGTCTGGTACCGTGTGCGCTTGGCCTCGGCCAGCTCCGGCTGGGCGGCGCGCAGCCCAGCCAGATATTCTTCCGGCAATTCGATGGGGGGCAGGTCTGGCTCGGGGAAGTAGCGGTAGTCCTGGGCGTTCTCCTTGGAGCGCATGGCGTAGGTGGCGTCCTTGTTTTCGTCCCAGCGGCGGGTTTCCTGGATTACCCGCCTGCCAGCCTCGATCAGCTCGATTTGCCGCTTGGCCTCATAGCCGATGGCCCGGGTGATGGCTTTAAAGGAATTCAGATTCTTCATTTCCGTGCGGGTTCCCAATTCCGTGCTGCCCATAGGCCGCACAGACAGGTTCACGTCGCAGCGCAGGGAGCCTTCCTGCATTTTGCAGTCGGACACGCCCAGGTATTGCAGCGTCTCCTTCAGTTTTCCCAGGTAGGCGACCACCTCGTCGGCGCTGCGGAAGTCCGGCTCGGTGACGATTTCGATGAGGGGAACCCCGCAGCGGTTGTAGTCCGCGCGGGTCTGGTCGAGCCAGGGGTCGTGGACCAGCTTGCCCGCGTCCTCCTCCATGTGGAGCTCATGGATGTGCACCGTCCTGGGTCCGGCAGCGGCGCGTATATCCACCTTGCCGTCCCGGGCGATAGGGAGGGATAGCTGGGAAATCTGGTACGCCTTGGGCAGGTCGGGATAGAAGTAGTTTTTCCGGTCGAACTTGCTGTACCGGGTGATGGAGCAGCCCAGGGCCAGCCCGGCCTTGACAGCGAACTCTAGTACCTTTTTGTTCAGCACCGGCAGGGCGCCCGGCATCCCAGTGCACACCGGACAGCAGTGGGTGTTGGGTCCGCCGCCGAAGGCGGTGGTGCAGGCGCAGAAAATTTTGGTTTTGGTGGCCAGCTCCACATGGGTTTCCAGGCCAATCACGGTTTCCCAGGTCATGCGGGGTCGCCTCCTTTCGGTGTGCGTCTGTGGTAATCTGTGTCCAGCTGGAATGCGTGGGCGGTGTTCAGAAGCGCGCCCTCCCCGAAGTGGGGGCCGATGAGCTGGGCCCCGATGGGCAGGCCCCGGCGGTCAAACCCGCAGGGCATGGACAGGGCGGGCAGCCCTGCCAGGTTGACGGATACGGTGTAGATATCGCCAAGGTACATTTGCAGCGGGTCGTCGAGGCTTTCCCCCAAGCGCGGTGCGGTGGTGGGGGCCACGGGGGTGAGGAGCATATCGCACTGCCTGAATACCCGGTCGAACGCGCTCTTGATAACTGCTTTGGCCTGGAGCGCTTTTTTGTAATAGGCGTCGTAATACCCTGAGGACAGCACGAACGTCCCCAGTAGGATGCGCCGTTTTACCTCTGGCCCAAAGCCCTGGGTGCGGGTCTTGCGGTACAAATCCGCCAGCCCCTCATATCCATCCGCTCGCCATCCGTACTTTACCCCGTCAAACCGGGAGAGGTTGGAGGAGGCCTCGGCGGCGGCGATAATATAGTAGGTGGGCACGGCATATTCCAGTACGGGGAAGGGGAGGGGCACGATCTCCGCCCCTCGGCCCTCCAGCACGTCGGACACAGCCAGCACCGCGGTCCGGACCGCCCCATCAAGCCCGTCCCCGAAGCAGTCCTCAGGCAGGCCGATTTTCATGCCCCGGATATCACCTGTCAGCCCTTCCAGCAGGCGGCCGTAGTCCATCCGGGGCCCCGAGCCGCTCCAATCGCTGTATCGCCCCGGCAGGCTGGTGGCGTCTCGCCGGTCATGGCCCATGAGCACGTCCAGCACGGCGGCGCAGTCCGCTGCGTCCCGGCACAGCGGGCCGATCTGGTCGAGGGAGGAGGCATAGGCGATGAGCCCATACCGGGATACGGTGCCATAGGTGGGCTTTATCCCGGTGACGCCGCAGTAGGACGCGGGCTGGCGGATAGAGCCGCCGGTGTCGGACCCGATGGCGTACCAGCCCATGCCTGCGGCCACCGCTGCCGCCGCGCCGCCGGAGGATCCGCCGGGGACCCGTTCCAAGTCCCAAGGGTTTTTCACCGGGCCGTAAAATGACGTCTCCGAGGTAGAGCCCATGGCGAACTCGTCCATGTTCAGCTTGCCCAGGGATACCGCCCCAGCGCCCGCCAGCCGTTCCACCACGGCGGCGTCATAGAGGGGTTCGAAGTCCCCCAGGATTTTGGAGGCGCAGGAGGTCTTGACCCCACGGGTGCAGATGTTGTCCTTGATGGCCATGGGCACGCCGTAGAGGGGGCTTTGGGCGTCTCGCGCCCCAGCCTGGAGTCTGGCCGCCCGATCCAGCGCCTGTTGCCCCGTCACGGTGATAAAGCTGTTCAGCACCCCGGCCTGGGCGGAAATCCGGTCCAGCGCCGCCTGGGCGGCTTCGGCCATAGACACCTCTCCCTTTTTGATGGCCGCGCCCAACTCCAGCGCCGTTAATTCTCTCAATTCCATCGTCTGCCTCCCCTCACTCCACGGCCTTGGGCACTAAAAACGCCTCTTTATCCCCTGCGGGCGAGCCCGCCAGCAGTTCGTCCCGATCCTGGGACGCGGCCACCGTATCCTCCCGCAGCACATTTTTGACCGGGAACACGTGGCTCATGGGCTCCACGCCCTGGGTGTCCAGCCGGTTCAGCACGTCCATATAGGCGATAATCCGCTCCAGCTCAGCGGTCATAGCCTGCTTTTCACCCGCCTGGAGCTCCAGCCGGGACAGCTCGGCGATGTAATCCACCATTTCAGTATCAATATTCATGGCAATCTCTCCTCGATGAATTCAAGTTTTTTGCCTGCTTTTCTTTCAAGAAAAAGCAAGCAAGGGCGCGGAGTTATGCGCGGCGATGGCTGCCGCCGACGAAAACTGTCGGACAAAACATATGGCGGTAACGAATTCAAGTTCTTTTTGCCTACTTTTTCTTTCAAGAAAAAGTAGGTTAGGGGGCCAGGCGCGTCCGATCCCGCGGGAACAGGCTGGCATACCGGATGTTATCCAGCCCGCACAGCTTCATGGTCAGCCGTTCCAGCCCGATGCCAAGCCCGCCGTGGGGCGGCATCCCATGTCTGTGGATCATGAGGTAGCTCCCAAACTCCGCGGGATCCATCCCCCGGGCCTCCATCTTTGCCACCTGGGCGGCGTACTCGTGCACCCGCTGGCCGCCGGTGGTCACCTCCATCCCCCGGAACAGCAGGTCGAAGGACAGAGTGTATTTCGGGTCGTCCGGGTCGTCCATGGCGTAGAAGGGCCGCTTTTTCGAGGGATAGTGGGTGACAAACACAAAGTCGCTGCCTAGCTCCTCCCGGGCGTACCGCCCGATATGGACCTCCTCCTCGGGTTCCAGGTCATAGGGGTCGCGGACCCGATAGCCGTACTTCTCCGCCGCCAGCCGCTTGGCCTCGTCGAACCGCAGGCAGGGGATTTGGGAGGTGTCGGGCAGCTCCGCTCCCAGCAGGGCCAGCTCCGGGCCGTATTCCCGGTTCAGCAGGTCCATGGCGTAACGCAGGCAGCCCGTCTCCATCTCCATGACGTCGTAAAACGAGCGGATATATCCCATTTCGAGGTCCAGCCCGGTATACTCGTTGAGGTGCCGGGGGGTGGCGTGCTTTTCCGCCCGGAATACGGGACCCACCTCGAAGACCCGCTCGAATACCCCAACCATGGTCTGCTTGTAGAACTGGGGGGACTGGGCCAGGTAGGCTTTCTGGCCAAAGTAGTCCAGCCGGAAGATGTTGGAGCCGCCCTCCGCCCCGGCATGGACGATCTTCGGGGTGTGGATTTCAGTGAAGCCCTGGCCGGTGAGGTAGTCCCGGAACGCCCTCGCCAGCCCCTCCTGGAGCTTGAACACGGCCCGCGCCTGGGGATGGCGCAGGACGGCGGGGCGCAGGGCCAGCTCGGTGTCCAGGTTTAGGCCCAGCGCCCGCTTGGACAGGGGCGCGGGCATAGGGGCGTCGGGGCGGGACAGCACGGTGAGCGTCTCCGCAGCGATCTCGAACCCGCCGGGGGCGCGGGGCTCGTCCCGCACCGTGCCGGACAGCTCTACGGCGCACTCCTCGCACAGCCCCCCGGGGAGGAGGCCCGGCGTGCACACGCACTGGACGGTCCCCCGGGCCAGCCGCAGGGTGAGGAAGGCCAGGCCGCCCATATCCCGCAGGGAGTGAACGGCGCCGTGGACGGTGACGGGCCGGTTATTGCGCCCGCCCTCCGCGAGGTCTTGCCAAGTGGATGTTTTTGCGCATGTGCCGGTGACGAACTTCATAACATTCAGCCCTTTCTTTTCCGTCGCAAAGTTCGCTGGGTCTCGGTTCCGCCTGAGGCAAAAACTGCGCCCGCTTCCTTGCGCCTGTTCTCCCCGCCGAACCTGCTTCGGCGGGGGCTAAAAAATAAAAGTCCCGGACTGTACAAACGTACAGTCCGGGACGGAATAACCAGATTATTCCGCGGTACCACCCGCGTTGCCCCTCCAGCAAGGGACCTCTTTCGAGCCCCGATAACGTAGGGAAGACGGACGGCCCTACGCCCCCGCCCTTGGGGGTTCGGACCACCGGCTCAGAAGTGTTGCGCCATCTCGTCTTTCCGGGGCGGGCTTTCAGTCGGTGGCCCGCGTTCTCTGTCGGACGCCGTGAGGGGCGGTCTTCGTCAATGCCATTGGCTTTTTTATTGTTGAGGAAATTCTACACTGTTTTTTTGCGGTTGTCAACCAAAGATTCCCCAAACTTGCCGTAGCCGCCCCGGAAAAATTGTGGTATAATGGACAAAGAATGGAAAATCTGGGGGGATGGTACTGTGCCAAATTGGGAAGAATTACAGCGCCGGTGCATGGGCTGCCAGCGGTGCGCCCTGGCGGACACCCGCACCAACGTGGTGTTTGGGAAAGGCCCGCGGGACGCCGGGGTCATGTTCATTGGCGAGGGTCCTGGGGAGAATGAGGACCTCCAGGGCGAACCTTTTGTGGGCCGGGGCGGACAGCTTCTGGACGAGATGCTGTCCCTGGTGGGCCTGAGCCGGGAGAAAAATTTTTACATTACCAACATTGTAAAGTGCCGCCCGCCCAAGAACCGGGATCCACTGAACACCGAGCAGGACGCCTGTATCGGCTACCTGTGGGAGCAGATGGAGCTGATCCGGCCCAAGGTGGTGGTATGCCTGGGGCGCATTGCCGCCATGCGGCTGATCAAGCCGGATTACCGTATCACCAGGGAGCATGGGCAATGGGTGGAGAAGGACGGCGCGTTTTATACCGCTATCTACCATCCCGCGGCGCTCCTGCGGGACCCCACGAAGAAGCCGGACACCTTTGCCGACCTGCGGTCCATCCGGGCGAAGATCCGGGAGGTTTGCCCGGAGGTGTACGAGTAGGTCAAGGGCTTTCCTTTTTCCTTCAAGAAAAAGGAATAGAAGACGATGTTCAGGGGCATTCGTCTTCTGCGGGCAGCAGATTCATGACGGAGATCTCAAAGGCAGTCCGTTCCACCTGTTCGCCGTCCACGATTTTGTGGTACTGCCGGCTTTGCAGCCGGCCCTCCAGTCGTAACCGGTCGCCCACCTCCAGCCCGCCGCAATGGGTGGATAGGGACCCCCAAGCGATGCAGGGCAGGTAGTCCGCCCGGCCGTAAGGGCGGTTGACGGCCAGTAGCAGATCGCAGATTTCCCTGCCCAGGGGGGTGCGCCGGGTGTTGGGTTTCCGGCACAGCGCCCCGGCCAGCACCAGGCGATTTTCCCCCTCCTCCACAGGGTCCGGCTGGGCAGAGCGCACCAGCACGGTGATGACCAGCTTGCTGCCCTGGCCCGTGCGGTTGTTGTAGGATCGCACCTCGCCCTGGACGGATACCCACCGCCCCTGCGCCCACAGCGCGGGGTCCGGGTCGGCCGTCACCAGGTTGAGCACGTCGTCCACCCCGGACAGCCGGGGCACCCGTAGCGGGACGATGTAGTAATCCACCCCGTGGTTCCGGTGGGAGGGCGCGGGCTGGCCCGCGGCCTGCCCCCGCAGTACGATTTTGTTTTCCCCTCTGAATTCATCCATTGGT
>CAJULZ010000126.1 GCA_910587205.1 uncultured Oscillospiraceae bacterium | reverse complement strand
CAAGACCCTGAAGGAGGCCGTGTCCAAGGACGAGGCCGAGGAGCTGAAGAAGAAGATCGAGGAGGCCGGCGGCAAGGTGGAGCTGAAGTAATCCACGTCCCCTGCGCAAACGGAAATAAGAAGGTCCCCGGGAGTGTTCCCGGGGACCTTTTTTGCGGCCTGCTTTGACGATGGGACGTAACAATCAGGGAAGCACGACGGGGAAAGTCCGTTCGCCGCCGTCCCGGTCAATGATGGTGACGCTTTGAATCTGCTCCACCTCCAGCGGGTCGCGGAAGTTCCAGGTCAGCACCCGGCGGCTGCTTTCGGTGCCGTATTCGCCATAACTGCCCTGGCCGTCCACATGGTCGCCGCAGGACAGCATTTCGGCGCCGTCCTTCATGGTCAGACGCAGGTGGCTCCCGGACAGATAGGTGTACTGGGTGTCGCCATAGGTGACGGCGGTGACCCCCAGGGGGGACAGGCGCATGGTCTCGGCGAAGAACCCGGCGGCCAGCTCGGTGTCGCCGCCCAGGGTGACCGAGGGCATGACCTCGATGTCCAGGGGGATGTGGAGGGTGGTGTCCACCGAGATATCCTCCAGTGTCTGGGTGTCGTACACATGGAACAGGATCAGCTCGGCCCCGCCCAAGTCCTCATAGACCCGCCCCCAGGTGGTGCACGTCATCAGGGCGGTTTTGGTGTCCTGGTCATAGCCCAGGCACCGGGAGCCGAAGGTGTTCCCCCTGACGCCGCTGACATCGCTGGGCGGCGGCGCGGGCACGTCCACCAGGCCCATGGCGTTGATGTGGTCGCTGAGCCTGTCGCCCTCCAGATCCTTGAGCTGGACATAGACCCGGATAGTGTCCTGGTCCGCCATGGCGGACAGCACCCGCACCTCCAGGCCGTCCATCTCATAGGCCTGCCCCTCCTGGTCCTGGGCGTAGGGCGCGAAGCTGCCCAGGGCCGTACTCAGCAGCTCCCGCAGGCCGGGGGAGGCGGCGAACGCGGTGCACAGCAGGGCGGCGCACACCGCGGCGGCGGCAATCACCGTCCTCACCGCCCCCAGTCCCCGGCGCTTGGCTTTTGGCGGGAGTTTGCATAATATATCCTGCAAGTTTTTATCGAATCCTTCCGGCATGGTCCATTCCTCCTTTTTGGCCAGTTCCTTTAGCATCTTGTCAAATTGTTCCATACTCGCCCTCCTGTCCTTGAAGCATCTCCTTCAACTGCTTTCGGGCTCTTGACAGCCGGGACTTCACCGTCCCCTGGGGGACGCCCAGCACCTTTGCGATCTGCTCCACGCTCATGTCCTCGTAGTAGAACAGCGCCACCGCCACCCGCCGTTCCGGGGGCAGGGCGGACACCGCCTCCCACAGCCCGTCACAGCGGGCGGGCGGGGGCGCGGTGGGCTCCTGGGGGAGATCGTCCAGATAGACCACCTTCCCCTGCTTCCGCCGCTGGGCGTAGGCGCAGTTCACCGCGATCCGGATGAGCCAGGGCCGCACCGCCCCCTTGTCCCGCAGCCTGTCCAGCGACTGCCACGCCTGGAGCACCGCCTGGCCCACCGCGTCCTCCGCGTCGGCGGCGCTGTCCAGCACCGCCCGGGCCGCCCGGTACATCGACCGGCTGTGCTCCGTCACCGCGGCGGAAAATTCCTCTTGCGTCCAATCCATGCCGGGCATCGCCCCCCCCCTTCGTTGTCTGTCCGGACAATACTAAGACGCGTGGAGCGCCAAAAAGGTTCCCGCCCTGCCAAAATATTTTGTGAAATTCGTTTTTGCAATTTTTGATCTTCGGACTTGCAAAATTCCGCCCGGTGGTGTAAAATACTGTATCGCATTAAAGCGTAACTTCCGCACCACTTTCAATGAAGAAAGGATGTCGAGTATTATGTCCATTAAAAACAAGTACCTGCTGTCCGTGCTGGACGACCTGAAGGCCAAGAGCGCCCACGAGCCCGAGTTTCTCCAGGCGGTGGAGGAGGTCCTGGAATCCCTGGAGCCCGTGGTGGAGGCCGACCCCCGCTACGAGCAGCAGAACATCATCGGCCGCATCGTGGAGCCGGAGCGCGTGGTGATGTTCCGGGTGCCCTGGGTGGACGACAGCGGCAAGGTACAGGTGAACCGGGGCTACCGCGTCCAGTTCAACTCCGCCATCGGCCCCTACAAGGGTGGCCTGCGGTTCCACCCCACCGTCAACCTGTCCGTCATCAAGTTCCTGGGCTTTGAGCAGATTTTCAAGAACTCCCTCACCACCCTGCCCATGGGCGGCGGCAAGGGCGGCTCCGACTTCGACCCCAAGGGCAAAAGCGACGGCGAGGTCATGCGGTTCTGCCAGTCCTTCATGACCGAATTGCAGCGTCATATAGGCCCGGACACCGACGTGCCCGCCGGCGACATCGGCGTGGGCGCCCGGGAGATCGGCTTTATGTTCGGCCAGTACAAGAAGATCCGGGACGAGTTCACCGGCGTGCTCACCGGCAAGGGTCTGAGCTACGGCGGTTCCCTGGCCCGCACCGAGGCCACCGGCTTCGGCCTGTGCTACTTTGCCGATGCCTGCCTGCGGGACAACGGCCAGTCCTTTGAGGGCAAGCGGGTGGTCGTCTCCGGCTCCGGAAACGTGGCCATCTACGCCAACCAGAAGGTGAACCAGCTGGGGGGCAAGGTGGTGGCCATGTCCGACTCCAACGGCTATATTGTAGACGAAAACGGCATCGACTACAAGGTCATCAAGGAGATCAAGGAGGTCAAGCGCGCCCGGATCAAGACCTACCTGGACTATGTGCCGTCCGCCAAATATGTGGAGGGCTGCTCCGGCATCTGGACGGTGCCCTGCGACATCGCCCTGCCCTGCGCCACCCAGAACGAGATCGACGAGAACTCGGCCAAGGCCCTCATTGCCAACGGCTGCAAGGGCGTGTTCGAGGGGGCCAACATGCCCTCCACCCCCGGCGCCATCGCCGCGTATCTGGACGCGGGCATCTTCTTCGGCCCCGCCAAGGCGGCCAACGCCGGCGGCGTGGCCACCTCCGGCCTGGAGATGAGCCAGAACAGCGAGCGGCTGAGCTGGACCTTCGAGGAGGTTGACGCCAAGCTGAAGGGCATCATGGAGGGCATTTACGCCGCCTGCGCCGACGCGGCGGAGAAGTTCGGCATGAAGGGGAACATCCAGGCGGGGGCCAACATCGCCGGGTTCCTGAAAGTGGCGGACGCGATGCTGTGGCAGGGGATTTAAGCGCGGAGCAGACGGCTGCGAGGGGGCTTGGAGCAAAGCGAGGCCGAGCGGAGGGGTGCTATGCGCCCCGCAGACCAGGCCGAGTCGGAGCGAAAGCGACCGAGCGACCAGCCGTCTGCGCAGCGTGAGAGGAAGCGCGAGGATAGACCTATAGGGGCGGATGGACCGGAGCGAGGGCAAAAACCCAGCCGCCGCGTAGCGGAGGCGGTTTTTGCCCGAGTCGGAAGGAAAGCGAGCCGGCGATGCGCCCAAAGCGAGCGTAACAAGGACGAAGCGCGAGAAGAAACAAGCCCCGCCGGGATCACCCGGCGGGGCTTTCCGCGTCCAAAGAAATTTTCTGGAAAAATGTAAAATGGGCTTGACATGGAGTGTAAAGTACGCTATACTTGTTTCGTAAAGCGAACTTTACATTACTTCCGCTGAGGAGGAATTTTATATGGTACAGGCAAGCTGTGCCGTCAGGAGGGATGATATGGAGAACCGCATCGCCGAGCTGCGCAAGGCCCGGCGCATTTCCCAGGCGGAGCTGGCCGAGGCGGTGGCAGTCACAAGGCAGACCATCATCTCGCTGGAGAGCGGGCGGTATAACGCCTCCCTCCTGCTGGCCCACAAGATCGCCAGATACTTTGACGCTGCTATTGAGGACATTTTTCTGTTTGAGGAGGAAGAATCATGAAACACAGCTGTAATTTCCAGATGAACCCTGCCTTCGTCACCGGCATCACTCTGCTGTGGGTCTCTCTTTTTATCCGGCACGTGCTGGAGCTGGGGGGGCCTGTGGCCACTGCGGCCCAGTTCCTGTCCGGCGCGGCCTGCGGAACACTGCTCATCGGCCTGCTCTACGGCTCCCCCAAGACCCGGCCCCTGTTCGACCGGTTCCACGCGTTCAAGCTCCGGCTGCTGGGCCGGGAATAAGGAGGGAAACCTATGGTGATGCATCTATTCGACAGCTCTAACTTTGAGCGAGCCCTGCGCCGCCGCCGCTGGGTGGGCTTCGGCCTGCTGGCGGTGGGGCTTGTAGGCATGCTGTGCTACTTTTTCCTGGTGGACGGCAGCGATGTGCTGCCCAACTTTGCCCGGGGCTTCTATCTGGGCGGGGCCGGCGGCATCTGCATCGGGGCGGTGTTCCTGCTGGCGCGGGTGACGTATTTGCTGTCCAACCCGGAGGCCCGGAAAAAGGCCAAGATCAAAGAGCAGGACGAGCGGGAGAAGGCCATCCTCAACCAGTCCTTCCAGTTTGCCGGAATCTTTACCCTGTTTGCCGCCGCGGGTTCCCTGTTCGTGCTGGTGGCGGTGAGCATGGAGGCCACCGGGGCAGTGCTGGCGGTGGTGGCGGTGTACTCCGTCGTGTGGCTGCTGGCCAACCTCTACCTGTCCAAAAAGCTGTGAGCGCCCGATACCTCGCTTTGAAAATAACCCCGGAGCTGGCGGGGTTGGAGGTCAATACCCTCCTGCGCCGCCAGCTGGGGCTGTCCGGCACGGTGCTGCGCCGGGTGAAGTGGCTGGAGGACGGCATCACCCTGGACGGCGCGCGGGTGAACGTCCGGGTGCGGGTGAGGGAGGGCCAGACGCTGGCCGTGCGCCTCACCGATCCCGCGCCCACATCCGGAGTGGTCCCGGCGGAGGGCCCGCTGGACATCGTGTACGAGGACCCGGATCTGATCGTGCTCAACAAGGCCGCCGGGGTGCTGGTCCACCCAGGCCACGGCCATTTTGACGATACGCTGGGTAATTTTTTGATGGATCATTACAAACAGTGCGGGGATAAATCGGATTTCCACCCCGTGCACCGGCTGGACAAGGGCACCTCTGGGCTGCTGGCGGTGGCCAAGCACCCCCACGCCCAGGAAAAGCTGAAAAACCAGCTCCACACCGGGGGGTTCCGCCGGGTGTACCTGGCGGTGTGCGATGGCGCGCCGCCCCAGCCAGCCGGGACGGTGGACGCCCCCATCGGCCGGGCGGAGGGCTCGCTGATGGCCCGGGAGGTGCGGCTGGACGGCCTGCCTGCGCGCACCCATTACCGGGTGCTGGGGCGCTGGGAGGGCCGCGCCCTGGTGGAGTTGGAGCTGGACACCGGCCGTACCCATCAGATCCGGGTGCATATGGCCCACCTGGGCTGTCCCCTCACCGGGGACTTCCTGTACGGGACGGAAAACCGGGGGCTGATCGGCCGTCCGGCCCTCCATTCGGCACGGCTGGAGCTTCTGCACCCCGTCACCGGGGAGCGGCTGCGCTTTGCCCAGCCCCTGCCCGAGGACATGCGAAAACTGATTCCGGAGGAGAATATTAGATGAAAAAATTACAATTTGTAAGCCGGCTTGTGCTGGCCGCGGCCGTCCTGCTGTGGACGGCGGGGCGGGTATTCCTCCCCCTGCCCGACTGGGGGGTGCGGGTCAACGGCGTTATCATGATGGCCGCTATGGCGGCGCTGGTGTTTGCTACCGTGCGGCTCAAGGTAAAGAATTCATAAAGGCGGCAGGAGAATATTGACAGCGCAGTATTATATATTATATAATACTGCTGATCAAATAAGAGAAAGGAAGGATTTCAAATGGCAAAAAATGACCGTTTTGAGATTATCCACCAGGAGGGCAACGGCCTGACCAAGCCCCAATGCCTGGTACTGATGGATTCCGCCACCGGTGTGCAGTACCTGTTTGTGCAGTCTGGCTACGGCGGGGGACTGTGCCCCCTGGTAGACAAGGAGGGCGGCCCCCTCACGTGGGACGTGTGAGCAGGCCCGCCGGCGGGCCGGGGCGGAGACCACCCCGGCTTTGCGCGGCGGCGCGCTGTGGGGGAAGCTGAGAATTCCTAAAGAAAGCGGGCCTTGGTTGACATCTCGGCATGACCAGCTCATAATGTCCCCGGATTCTCCGGATCAAAGCTGAGAAGGAATTGAGTGACCATGGCGAAAAATAACCGCTTCCAAGTGATTCAGGAGGAGGGCAACGGGCTGACCAACGATGTCTGGAAAGTGCTGCTGGACGCCTCCACCGGCGTGCAGTACCTGTTTGTCCACTCCGGCTACGCGGGCGGGCTGTGCCCGCTGGTGGACCGGGACGGCAAGCCCCTGACTTGGGATATGTAAAGGCCTGTTTTACATCTCTCAAAACGCCGTTTGCCGGGTCTTTGCCCGCCATACTTCGTTGTGATTTCTGGAAATAAACACAATGATTCCTGCGGAATCCCGCCTCGCCTGGCGGGGAAATCCCCCGTCAACCGGCATCCTTCGAGATAGGAAGCAGGCGCTAAGAAGCGCGGCAAACAAAAGAGTCCGGGAACACTTCCCGGACTTTTTTATTTTCCCCTGTGACATTCCCCGCCAAACCGCGTCTTTATGGGTGAAGGGCCTTTCAAGGAGTTGAGAACCATGGACGACAAGGAAATCATCGCGCTGTTCCTCGCCCGGGACGAGGGGGCCATCCAGGCTGCCCAGCGGCAGTACGGCGGCTACTGCGCCGCCATCGCCAACGGCATCCTGGACGACCGGGGCGCGGCGGAGGAATGTGTCAACGACACGTGGCTGAAGTGCTGGCAGTCCATCCCGCCCCAGCACCCCCGTTCGCTGAAGGGCTTCGCGGGGCGGATCGCCCGCAACCTGGCCCTCAGCGTCCGGCGGGCGGACATGGCCCAGAAGCGGGGCGGCGGGCAGACCGCCCTGGCCCTGGACGAGCTCAGCGAGGTGGTGTCCGGCGGCGAGACCCCGGAGGGGGCCATGGACCGTCAGGCCCTCCGGGCCGCGCTGGACGGCTTTCTGGCGGGCCTTCCCGAGCGCAGCCGGAGCCTGTTCCTGCGGCGGTACTGGTATCTGGACAGCGTGGAGCAGCTCGCCAAGCGGTTCGGCATGAGCAAGACCCAGGCCACCACCACGCTCCACCGCCTGCGGCAGAAGCTGCGGGCCCATCTTGAACAGGAGGGTTTCGATTTATGAAAAACCACGAGCTTTTGGATCTGATCGGGGACGTAAGCGAGGACTACGTCCAGGCGGCGGACGGCAAGGTGATCCGCCCCAAATTCCGCTGGAAGGCCGTCGCGGCCTGCGCCGCCTGCGCGGCGCTGGTGCTGGGCGCCTACCCGGCGTACCAGGCGGCCCACCCGCCCCTCCACGAGTACACTGTGCTG
>CAJULZ010000125.1 GCA_910587205.1 uncultured Oscillospiraceae bacterium | reverse complement strand
CCCTACACGACGCTCTTCCGATCTGTGATGGAGCGGCTGCGGGCCTACTGGGTCGGTATGCTGGAGCGGGGGGCGGTGACGTTCTGGGAGGAGTTCGACCCCTCTGTGACGGGGACGGCCCAGTACGACATGTACGGCGACCGGTTCGGCAAGAGCCTGTGTCACGCCTGGGCCGCCAGTCCGATCTACCTGTTGGCCCGGTACTTTGTGGGGCTGCGCCGGGAGGGGGACGGCTTTGCGCTGGAGCCCCGGCTGGAGTATTTTTCCGCCCTTGACTGCACCCTCCCGGTAGGGGGAGCGGGCGGCTTTGTGCGCGTCCGCTGGGACGGCGGGCTGCTGGCGGTGGAAACCAACTGGAAGGGCGGAACGCTCTGGATCGGAGGAGACCGGTATGGGCTGCCGCCGGACGGGGCGGCCGAGCTTCACGTCCGCGTTTGACCTGGGCTTTGCCGGAGGCTGGAAAAACACGGCCCCGCGCCCGCCGTGTAAGGCGGGCGCGGGGCCGTGTTTGATCTGCGCGGCAGGGAGGGGCGGGCTTATTGGGCAGGTTGTTCCGTCAGCCCGGCCGCCGTCAGCTCCAGCACCCGGGTACATACCTGGCCCAAGTACAGCCGGTCGTGGGACACGCTGATAATTACGCCGGGGAATTCCGCCAGTACCCGGCGGATTACCGGCGCGGACAGGGGGGAGAAGTTCCGGGTGGGCTCGTCCAGCACCAGCACGTTGGCCCTGCCCAGCACCATGGACAGAAACAGCAGCTTGGCCCGCTGGCCGCCGGACAGCCCAATGGCGGGGTGCTCCATTTCCTCCGCCTTATATTTCATGCTGCCCAGCAGGGTGCGGGCCTTTGTCACGTCATCCTTGTGCCCCGAGGGGGCCAGCAGCTCCACCGGCGTCCTGTTCCCCAGCAGCAGTTCACCGTAGTCCTGGGGCATGTAGGCCGCCCGGATGTCTGGCCGGGGCAGGAGCTGGTCCGTCACGATTTTCAGCAGGGTGGATTTCCCAGCACCGTTGGGGCCCACGATGCCGATTTTTTCCGGTCCGGTGACCCACAGCCGCACGCCCCGGGCCAGCACCCGGCCGCCCGCGGCCAATTCCGGCAGATCCAGCCGCAGCGCCGTTTTCCCCGCCGGGAAAGCGGACTTTCCCTGGTCAAAGGCGGTGAGGATGGCCTCCTCCCACTCGGGCAGGGCGGTCATGTCCTCCCGCTCCCGCTGGAACCGGCGGCCCATGGACTGCACCGCGTGCATTTTCTTTTTCAGCAGCTGCCCGCCGTGGGGGTCCTGCCGGGTAATGACGGCCTGCTGGTGCTCCACCTTGTTCCGGATCTGGCGGAATTTGTCCAGCTTGGCGTCAAATTCCGCCCGTTCCTTCCGGGCGTTCTGCTCCTGGCGGGCGAAGCCCGCCGCCCGCTGCTCCACGTACTGGACGTATCCCGTCCGGGCCACAGTACACCGGGGGGCGGTGCGCCGCCGCAGCCGCTCCAGATGGATGATCATGTTGGCGGTGTGCTCCAGCAGAAGCTCATCGTGGGAGATATACAGCACCGGAACCTTACAGCCCAGCAGAAAGCCCTCCAGCCACTCCAGGGTGGTCAGGTCCAGATCGTTGGACGGCTCGTCCAGCAGCAGCACGTCCGGCTCGTCCAGCAGCAGCAGGGCCAAACGCAGCTTCACCCGCTCACCGCCGGAGAGGGTGGACATGGCCCGGCTATCCCAAAGCAGCGCGACGTCCAGACCCACCTGCCGGGCGGCCCGGTCCAGGGCCTTGCAGTCTGCCCCTTCAAACGCCGGGAAATCCTGGCAGAATTCCCACACCGGGAGGGTCAATTCCTCGGGGGAGAGCTCCTGGGCCAGATAGCCCTTGCGTAGCCCCCGGTCCACAATCTCCCCAGTCCACTCGGCGTAGGGTTCCACCAGGGCGGGGTCGTACAGCAGCTTGAGGACGGTGGACTTGCCGTTGCCCTCCTCGCCGATGAGGGCGGCCCGGTCGCCGGGGGCCAGGGTGAAGGCGAGGCCGTCCACCAGGGTGGTCAGGTCTTTTTTATGGGTGATGGTGAGGTTTTTCACTTGCAGCATCGATGCACGCTCCCTTTTCAAACAAAAAATCCGTCTTTCATGGCAGAAAGACGGATCACATGACGAAAAGGCAGGGACATACGGATGCCCCCGGTCAGTAAGCCGCCCTTCGTGCCATGAAAATCCAAGCCCATCCCCAATTGATGGACCCGGCTCCTTGCTCACAGCTTGAAGTTCAACTTACTGATTGCGCATCTTTTCACCCTTTTCCATAAAGCAAAGTGAGCACAGTATAGCACGGTCAGGGGCGGATGTCAAGGCGGGGGACATGCCCAGGCAGGGAAGTGCTTTCGCTGACAGTTGCCGGTATGATGCGGAATTGGTAGACATTTTTTGTAATGAATGTTATAATTAAATGGACTATATAAAATCTTTGGGGTTCCAGCCAGGTGGATTTGTGCAGATAGGACTGGAGGCGCGGTTCAACATAGCGGTCTCCGAACCGGCGGCCATAGCAAAGGGACCCGGGCGTATCGGGATTTTGCCGCCCGGCCGTATTTTGTGGAAAAGGTGTGAAGCGGTATGGAAAATAAAAATGCGGTAAAGCGAAACCTGATCTGCTATCCCATCGGCACCATTGGGCGGGACGCGCTGTACGCCCTCATCAACAGCTATCTGCTCACCTTCGTGCTGTTCACCCGCACGCTGGACGCGGCGCAGCTGGCCGCCGTCACCGGCATCATGATCGCCGCCCGGTTGTTTGACGCGCTGAACGACCCCATCATGGGCAATATCATCGAGCATACTCACTCGAAATACGGCAAGTTCAAGCCCTGGCTGGTGGCGGGGGCGCTGTCCACGTCGATGGTGATCTACCTGATGTTCAATGTGCAGCTCCAGGGCTGGGCCTTTGTGTGGTTCTTCGGGGTGATGTACTTCGCCTTCAGCATCACCTACACCATGAACGACATCTCCTACTGGGGGATGATCCCCGCCCTGGGCTCGGACGCCGACACTCGCAACCAGTTCACCTCCCGGGCTACCCTGTGCGCCGGCATCGGCGGAACGCTGGCCGCCATGCTCATCCCCGTGTTCACCACCGGCGCTGGGGCCATCGGGGGCAGCACCACCACCGCCTACGGCTGGGTGGCGGTGGGCATCGCCCTGCTGGCCCCCCTGACCCAGCTCTTTACGGTGCTGGGCGTGCGGGAGCGGCGGGAAGCGGCCCCGGCAAGCCGCCCCAGGGAGAAATTCTCCCTGCTCCAGGTGTTCAAGACCATCGCCCGGAACGACCAGCTGGTGTGGGTGGCGGTGATTTTCCTCATCCAGCAGGTGGGGTGCGGCCTGGTGGTGGGCGGGCTGGGCTCCACCTACATCTACTTCACTTTCGGCTACAGCGGGGGGCTGTACTCCATCTTCAACACGGTGGGGATGGCGGCCACCGCGTTCCTGATGATCTTTTACCCGGCCATCTCCCGGCGGCTGCGCCGGAAGAAGCTCATGGGCATCATGACGGCGGTATCGTCGGCGGGCTACCTGCTGACGCTGGCCTCCACCGCCGTCCCAGGCGCCGGGATGGGCCGATTCGGCCTGCTGGTGGTGGGCTATATGTGCTCCAACTTCGGACAGTACTGCTTCTATCTCATTATGATGATCTCCATCATGAACACGGTGGAGTATAACGAGTACCGTTTTGGCCAGCGGAACGAGGGGATCATTACCTCACTGCGCCCCTTCATCACCAAAATGAGCTCCGCCCTCATCGTGGCGGTCACCTCCGCCACCTACCTGGTCTTCGGTGTCACCGGCTATACCAATCAGATCTCCGGCCTGGAGCAGCAGTGCGCCCAGGGCCTGCTGTCCGAGCAGGAGAAACTGGCCGCTATCGACGGCGTGCTGTTCGGCGGGGGCGGAGTGTCCCCCGGACAGAGCTTGGGTCTGCTGGTGACCATGACGGCGCTGCCCTGGGCCATGATGGTGGGTTCGTATCTCCTCTATCGGAAGAAATACAGGCTGGACGAAGAAGAGTATGAGCGGATTTGCAATGAGCTGGAGAAAAATAGGAGGGAGGCATAGATATGGACAGAAAAACGCTGACCTATGGCAGCCGGATCAAGGATCTGTACCAAACCCCCGTGGGACACGACGCCCTGGCCCGGGTGCTGCTCCAGCTGGGCTTTCCGGAGCGGGTGATCACCAATCCGGCGGTGGCAAACCTGAAGCTGCGCACGGTGGCGGGGCTGGCGGGGAAAAAGCTGGGGCCGGGTTTTTTTGACGCGCTGCTCCATCTGGTGAACCTGGAGCGGGACGAGCCCGCCCCATCCACGGGGCCCATCGTCCCCAAGTGGTGGAAGGAGGCGGTGTTTTACCAGATCTACCCCCGGAGCTTCTGCGACAGCAACGGGGACGGCATCGGAGACTTGCCCGGCATCCTTGGCAAGCTGGACTACTTAAAGGAGCTGGGGGTGGACGCGCTGTGGCTGTCCCCCATCTATGATTCCCCCAACGATGACAACGGATATGACATCCGGGACTACGACAAGATTATGGCGGAGTTTGGGACGATGGACGACTTTGACCGCCTGCTGGACGGGATACACCGCCGGGGGATGCGCCTCATCATGGATCTGGTGGTCAACCACACCTCCGACGAGCACCCCTGGTATCAGGAGGCCCTAAGGGACGGGAACTCCCCCTATCGGGCGTACTATTTTTTCCGGAAAGACGAAGGCAGTCACACCCCGCCCAATAACTGGACGTCTTTCTTCTCCGGTTCCGCATGGAACTATGTGGAGGAATCGGACAGCTGGGCTCTGCACCTGTTCTCCCAAAAACAGATGGACCTAAACTGGGACAATCCGGACGTCCGCCGGGACGTCATCGCCATGGTGAACCGGTGGCTGGACCGGGGGGTGGACGGCTTCCGCATGGATGTCATCAACTACATCTCCAAGGAGGACGGGCTGCCCCAGGGGAACGAAACCATCGGGGCCCTGATGGGCTTTGCCGGGATTGAGCACTACTATTATGGCCCCCATCTCCATGAGTACCTGCGGGAGATCCGGGAGAAAGCCTTTGAGCCCCATGGCGCGTTCTCTGTGGGGGAGACCCCCGGCCTGGGGATGCAGATGTGCAGGCTGGTGACGGGGGAGGGGAGGGGCGAGCTGGACATGGTCTTCTCCTTCGACCACCTGGAGACGCCGGGGCACACCCGGTACGACGACTATGAATACGACCTGAACTACCTGCGGGACTACCTCATCGACTGGATGGAGCATTATGGGAACGATTGCTGGATGGCCCTGTTTTACAACAACCATGACAACCCGCGAATGATCAGCAAGATCACCGGGGATATCTCCCGGCACACCGCGCTGTCCAAGCTGCTGGCCGTTATGCAGTTTACGCTGAAGGGGACGCCCTTCGTGTTCCAGGGGGACGAGATGGGGCTGGGCAACTACCCCTTCACCTCCATGGAGCAGGTCACGGACGTGGAGGCCAAGGGATATTACGGGGAGCACATCCAAACGGAGCCGGAGGACAAGGTGTTTGCCGCCATCCTGGCGGGGACGCGGGAGCACGCCCGGGTGCTCCTGCCCTGGAACCGCGCGCTGCCCCCCTGGCACAAGGGCCTGCGCCAGCAGCCCAAGGCGGAGGTACTGGAAGCGTACCGGACGCTGATCCGCCTGCGGCACGAGACCAGGGCGTTGGTCTACGGCTCCTTTCAGGTTCGGAACCGGGGAAAGGACCGCTTTACCTACGAGCGGGCGCTGGACGGGCAGCGCTGGCTGGTGGACTGTAACCTGGGCCTGCGGCCCTGTCGGGCGTTTCCGCTTCAGGGGACATGGGAGCTGGCCTATGATTCCACCCCGCAGGGTGGAGGCGGGGGGAGGATGCAGGGCTATGAGGCCCGCATTTGGAAAAAGGCGGGGGAGAGATAGGCTGTTTTGTATATGTCGTTCGAAATAATGGCTTGATGGGAATCTGAGTGAAATTACCGGCATTGGACAGAAACGCCCGCAGGGCAAGGGTACCAGGCCCTTGCCCTGCGGTGTTTTAATTCTTTTCTTGGAGGGGAAGGAAAACATAGTGGCGGTATAATATGCGCAATAAAGGGTCCGGGCCCATTTTGCGGAAAAGGCAGGCAGCGGCGGCATATCGCCGCTGGGTTCAAAAGGATCTATTTTGATACATTTGAATTTACTTGATTATAAAGTAATCGGAGGGATACTAAAATGTGTGAACAACAGCTTCGAGTTTGCGATTTGAACCGCTATCAGGAGCACCTGTTTCGGGAAGAACGCGCCCCGGCCACTATCGAAAACTACCTGCGGAATATACGGGTCTTCATCGTCTGGCTGAACGGCAGGGGCGTTACCAAGGCGCTTGCAATTGCCTGGAGAGAACACCTCCTGGCCCAGGGGCAGGCCCCGGCAACAGTGAACGCCAAGCTGTCGGCGCTGAACAGCCTGTTTCGTTTTCTGGGGTGGGAGGATTGCCGGGTGAGATTTCTTAAAATCCAGCGGAAAACTTTTCGGGATGCGTCCCGGGAATTGTGCCGGGAGGAGTACGGACGCCTGCTGGCCGCGGCCCGGAAGGATAGACGCAGCTGGCTGGGGCTGCTGATGGAAACGGTATGCTCCACCGGCATCCGGGTATCCGAGGTGCGCTGCGTTACCGTGGAGGCCATACGCCGTGGACGGGCCAATGTAGCGCTCAAAGGAAAAATCCGCACCATCTTATTCCCGGACAAGCTGTGCCGCAAACTGGCCAAGTACGCGAAGCGGCACAAAATTGTCTCCGGCGAAATCTTTCGCGATAGAACTGGGGCAGGGTTGTCCCGAGGGCAAATCTGGCGGGCCATGAAAACGTTGTGCGAAACAGCCCGGGTAGCGCCCTCTAAGGTGTTTCCCCACAATCTCCGGCACCTGTTTGCCACCACATTTTACCGAGCGACCCGGGACATCGTAAGGCTGGCGGATGTGCTGGGACACAGCTCCATTGAAACGACCCGGATCTACCTGCTGACTACTGGGGACGAGCATGCCCGGCAGCTGGAACGGCTGGGTCTGGTGAGTTAGCTGTTCGGCGTTTTTAACAAAATATACATTTTGTTTACCATATATAGTTATCCAAAGCAAATACCCAGTATATACTGATAATATTATAGCATGAAACGTCTGAAAGGGAATAGTCTTTTCTGAAATTCGGCACAATCACGATAAACAGGCAAAACAAATCAATGCCGCAAGGGAAACGCTTCTTGCGGCATTGATTTGTTTTGCCTGTTTTTTGTTTTAATTCTGTCCTGATGCCCATCGCAATGCGCTCCAGATACAAAATGTATATTTTGT
>CAJULZ010000124.1 GCA_910587205.1 uncultured Oscillospiraceae bacterium | reverse complement strand
CACATAGAAGGAGCTGCTCAATATGTTTGAAAAATTATGCGCGCTGATTGCCGAGCAATTTGACGTGGAGCCGGACAGCGTCACCGCCGATACCGCTTTTGTGGACGACCTGGGCGCCGACTCCGTGGACCTGGTAGACCTGTCCATGGCCTTGGAGGAGGAGTTCGGTATGGAGGAGATGGAGGCGGAGGAGATCGAATCCATTGTCACCGTGGGCGACCTGTATAAATATATGCAGGATCATCTGGATCTCTGACGACAAAGAAATACGTGAAAAAGTCCCGCTGGCGCGGGGCTTTTTCTGTGGGGGGAGGAATGGAGGCCATCATGGACAGGTTGGAGGAAAAACTGGGCTACCGCTTCCGGGACCGGAGGCTGCTGGAGCACGCTATGACCCACAGCTCGTATGCGAACGAGCACAGGGCGGCGGGCCTGACCAGCAATGAGCGGCTGGAGTTTTTGGGGGATTCGGTGCTGGGGATGGTGGTGGCGGACTACCTGTTCCACGAACATCCGGATATGCCCGAAGGGGAGCTGACCCGGACCCGGGCGGCCCTGGTGTGCGAGGGCAGCCTTTACGAGGCGGCCAAGGGACTGAATCTGGGGCGCTGCCTGCGCTTGGGAAAAGGGGAGGATGCGGGAGGGGGCCGGAAGCGGCCGTCCATCCTGGCGGACGCTACCGAGGCGATGCTGGCCGCCGTCTACCTGGACGGGGGGATGGAGGCGGTGCGGCCTATCATCCGCAAGCTGATCCTGGACAAGGAGCGGGAAAAGTCTGCCGGACGGGACTACAAGACCGCTCTCCAGGAGCTGGTACAGCGCACGCCGGGGGCGGCGGTGAGCTATACCCTGGTGCGGGAGAGCGGCCCCGACCACTGCCGCAGTTTTGAGATGGAGGCGTCGGTGGACGGGAAGGTCATCGGCGCGGGGGCGGGCCGGACGAAGAAGGAGGCCGAGCAGATGGCGGCAAAGGCCGCGCTGGAGAAACTGAAGGGGTGAGGTTGAGCGATGCGGCTGTTGTTTGAAATGGACACAAAAGACTATGACAGGAACGGTACTGCGTTTATACGCCACTCGGCCCGCTGTATCAATATCAAAAACGGGTTAGTCGCGATGGTGCACAGCATCAAGTATGACTACTATAAGTTTCCCGGCGGGGGAATCGAGAAAGGCGAAAGCGCAGAATGTGCGATGATCAGGGAGACGCGGGAGGAGGCCGGATTGACCGTCGTCCCCGGAACTGTGAAAGAGTACGGGTACGTTCATCGGATTCAAAAAAGCGATCATGACGATGCGGACTATTTTGTTCAGGACAATTACTACTATCTCTGCGAGGTTGAGGAAAGCGTACAATCTCAGGATTTGGACGATTACGAGGCGGATGAAAAATTCACATTGGAGTATGTGGAGCCCGACAAGGCAATTTCTGTGAACAGGAATGTAAATCACGATCGAAAGGAAATTGAACGCGAAGCAAGGGTGCTGGAACTTCTGAAAGAGGAAGGGTACTTTGATTAAGAGTTCTGGTTTGCAGAAAAAATAGCCGGCCCTTGTTTTTTGCAAGAAAATTTGCTATAATATCCCTATTATAGAAGGGAGGGGAGCCATGGAAGCCCCCGTCTACCACCTGGACAAGGTGGTGAAGGCTAAGCAGGAGGATATGGAGGACTTCGACGGCCCCCTTGACCTGATCCTTCACCTGCTGAGCAAAAACAAAATCGAGATCCGGGATATCAGCATATCCGACCTGCTGGACCAGTACCTGGCCTGGATGGCCCAGCGGGAGAAGCTGAACCTGGAGGTGGCCAGCGAGTTTGTCACCATGGCCGCCCATCTCGTCTACATCAAGACCCGGATGCTGCTGTCCATCGACGACGAGGTGGCCCTCAGCGAGATGGAGGAATTGATGGCTGCCCTGGAGGAACACAAGAGCCAGGAGACCTATATGAAGATCAAAGGGGTTGCCGGGCCCTTGGGCGGGCGGTATGAGTTTGGCCGGGACTACCTCACCAAGCAGCCTGAGCCGGTGAAGGCGGATACGGCGTATCGCTATGTCCATGACAGGGTGGATATCCTGTCCGCGATCCGCGCGGTGCTGGCCCGGACGGATAACAAGCTGCCTCCGCCGGTGGCCGCTTTTGAGGGCATTGTGGGGCGTGAGCCCTACCCGGTGGCGGATAAGGCCCGCTTTATCCTGGAACGGTTGGTGCAGTTCGGTGTGGCCCGGTTCCGGGCGCTGTTTAAGACCAGCCGCAGCCGTTCCGAGGTGGTGGCTACCTTTTTGGCCATTTTGGAGTTGTGCAAGGCCAACCGCATCCATTTGGCGGGGACGGCGGAGGACTGCACTGTCACTAGCACTGTTGAAGACTCCCAAGATGGCGCCGATATGGCGATGGACAGCTACTGAGAAGCGCGGGATCGCGCATTGTGAACAGGCGCAGCTTGAGAACCGGGGAAGGAGGGAGGCCATATGGACTTAAAAGAGTTGGAGAGTGCCATCGAGGGTATCCTTTTTGCCGCCGGGGATCCGGTGCCTGTGGAGCGCATCTGCCTCACCCTGGGGCAGGATCGGGAGACGGTGGATAGCGTATGCCAGCGGATTGCGGATTTTTACAGCTATGAACGCCGGGGCATCCGGTTGGTGCGGCTGGACGGCAGCTGGCAGATGTGCTCCGCGCCGGAGCATGCGGCCTATATCCGAAAAACTCTGGAAAACCGTAAGCCTGCCCGCCTGTCCCAGCCTGCCCTGGAGGTATTGGCGATTATCGCCTATTTCCAGCCCGTAACCCGGGCGTACATTGAGCAGGTCCGCGGAGTGGACAGCTCTTACACCGTGGGGCTGCTGCTGGAGCGGGAGCTGATCTGTGAGGCGGGCCGGCTGGCGGTGCCGGGGCGGCCCATGCAGTTCCGCACGACAAAAAACTTTCTGCGCTCCTTTGGGCTGGGCAGTCTGGACGATTTACCGGAACTGCCTCCCGCGACTCAGGAGGAGGCACAGCTCACCATGGAGATGGAATCTGCCCTCCAGCGCCTCCAGCAGGCGGAGGGGGTTCAGCAGGAGGAAGGGGGCGCGCTATGACCTTCCTAAAGGCGCTGCTGATTGTTCTGGCTGTACTGTGGTTGATTTCCCTGGTTCGGATCGGCGGGCGGGTGCGCTATGGAGAGGAAGGGCTGTTTGCATGGGTGTTGGCAGGGCCTCTGAAAATCCAGCTTCTGCCCGCTAAAGCAAAAGAAAAAAAGCCCAATAAGGGAAAGAAGAAAAAAGAACTACCTGCCGCGGCGGAGAAGCATAAAAAAGAGCCCAAGGAAGGGCAGCCCGGTACGCTGTCCCGGCTGATGAAGCTGCTGCCTGTGGTGGGACAGGCCTGCGGGGCGCTGAAACGGAAGATCCGCATTGACGATTTGGAGCTGGAGCTGATCTGGGGTGGCAGCGATCCCGCAGCCATCGCGTTGGGCTATGGGCAGGCCAACGCCGCCTTGGGGATGATCTGGCCCATTTTGGACAATAATTTTAAGGTAAAGTGTCACTCGTTCCAAATCGGCATGGATTACAACCGTACCCAACCTGGGGTGGAGGCGGAGGCGGCCGTTACCCTGACCGTTGGGCAGATCGTGACGTTGGGCGTACACTACGGCGTGAAGGCGCTTGTCACATGGATCAAGAGCGGGAACCCCACCAGAAAAAAACAGGAGGCAATGAGTCATGAGTGAAAACAACCATCCCATCAACGAAGTGCTCCAGACCACCATGAATAAGATCCGGGAGATGGTGGACGCCAATACGGTGGTGGGCCAGCCCATCGTCACCCAGGACGGCGTGACGCTGATCCCGGTATCCAAGCTGTCGTTTGGTTTTGCTACGGGCGGCTCGGACTTTGGCAAGGCCCAGCCCTGGTGCTTCGGCGGAGGCGCAGGGGCGGGGGTCAATGTGATGCCTATCGCATTCCTCATCGTGAAAGACGGTTCTGTCCGCCTGCTGCCGGTGGCGCCCCCGCCGGGAGACACCGTCAGCCGTGTGGTGGACCTGGTGCCCGAGATGTTTGAAAGGGTTACGGGCTATATTGACAAAAAAAGCGCAGAGGGCGCTGTGGAGTAACCATGCGCACCATAGCCCGCCCGGATAACGCCGGGTGATGAAGGCCATACTACTCCCATCTGACCATGCGGATGGGAGTGACCTTTTATGCGAAAAGCAATCAGAATGCTGGCCGGGCTGGCAGCCGCAACCCTACTGTGCCCGCCCGCGTGGGCGGTGGACACCCATGCGGCCAGCGCGGTTCTTATGGATGCGGAGAGCGGGCGGGTGCTCTATGAGCACGACGCTCACCGCCCCCGGCTCATTGCCAGCACTACCAAGCTAATGACGGCCCTGGTGGCCGTGGAGCAGGCCGGAGATCTGAATGAGGTAGTGACCGTAAAAGGGGAGTGGTTAGGCAGCGAGGGTTCGTCCATCTACCTGGCGGCGGGGGAGGAGATCACGCTACAGGGACTGCTGTACGGGCTACTGCTCCAGTCGGGCAACGACGCGGCCATGGTCATCGCCTGCTATGTGGCGGGGAGCGCAGAGGAATTCGCCATGCTGATGAACGAGAAGGCGGCGGAGCTGGGGATGATGGACAGCGCCTTTGTCAATCCCAGTGGTTTGGATGCGGAGGGGCATTATTCCAGCGCCTATGACATGGCCCTGCTGGCTCAGGCGTGCCTGAAAAACAAGATCGTGGCGGAGATATGTGCTACCCGATCCATCACCATCGGTACCCGGACTTTTGTCAATCACAATAAGCTCCTGCACCGGTATGAGGGGTGTGTTGGAATGAAAACCGGGTTCACTGAGAAGGCCGGGCGTACTTTGGTGTCTGCCGCCGAGAGAGATGGACAGACGCTGATCTGCGTTACCTTTAACGACGGGGACGACTGGAACGACCACGCTAAGCTGCTGGACTACGGCTTTGAGACCTACCCTCGGCATGTGCTGTGCGGCCAGGGGGAACGGATGGGTGTGGTGGCGGTGCAGGGCAGCCTGGTTCCCGGCATAGGGGTGGAGACAAAGGGCGAGTTGGGCTATCCGCTTGCCTGTGGGGAGGAACTGGTGCGGGAAGTGGAGCTGGTGCGGTGCGCCTCGGCTCCGATCCCGGCCGGAGTGCAGCTGGGCGAAGTGCGGTGGCGGCTCAATGGCGAGCTGGTAGCCGGGATGCCGCTGGTGAGCCGGGGATGTGCAGACCGGGACGTCCGGGAACCGGTGACGTTTTGGGAAAAGATTCGGACGCTGTTGGGCGGCAGGGAGACAGGGAACCAGCTTCCGGATTGCAGATAGGAGGGGCTGTGGTCATGGAGGAGAGGCTCCAAAAACTTTTGTCGGCGGCGGGGGTGTGTTCCCGCCGCCGTGCGGAGGAATACATTTTGGCGGGGCGGGTGACCGTCAACGGGAGACGGGCCCATTTAGGGGATAAGGCCGATTCCGGGAGGGATTTGGTTTTGGTGGACGGTGCGTCATTGTCTGCCCCGGCAGGCCGCACGTACATCATACTGAACAAGCCAAGGGGATATGTTAGTACGCTGTCCGACGAAAAAGGGAGGCGGACGGTGGTAGACCTGGTATCCGGGTGTCCGGCTCGGGTGTGGCCGGTAGGCCGGCTGGATATGGATTCGGAAGGCCTACTGCTCCTAACCGACGACGGGACGCTGACCCAGCTGCTTACCCACCCGTCCCATAGGGTAGAAAAGGAGTACCATGTGCAGGTGGCCGGCGATATAGGCCGGGCTCTGCCAATTCTCTCCGCGCCAGTGGAGGACGGCGGGGAGGTGCTTACCGCCGACTGGGTGGAGCGCACGGGGGAACACAGCCTTCTTGTGATAATCCACCAGGGGAAGAACCGGCAGGTACGCCGTATGTGCGCGGCGGCTGGGCTTGAAGTGGAGCGGCTGCGCCGGGTGCGGGAGGGGGAATTGCAGCTGGGAGAACTGAAGCCGGGGCAATGGCGGTTTTTAACGGGGCGGGAGCGAGAGATTTTGCAAGTTTGAAGGGGAAAACGTGCAAAACCACTTGCTTTTTTCTCACTGAACCGTTATGATAGTGTCCGTTGACAGGAGGATCGAGCTCCTGCCGTCTTGAGAGAAAAGAGAACAGGGTAGGTTTATATCGCTATGAACCGTGATATTTTGACGACCATCCAGAGCAGGATGGGCACTTTTTCCAAGGGACAGAAGCTAATTGGACGCTACATCCTGGAAAATTACGACAAAGCCGCTTTTATGACTGCCGCCAAGTTGGGCCAGACGGTGAAAATCAGCGAGTCCACGGTGGTGCGGTTCGCCGCCGAGCTGGGTTATGACGGCTATCCCGCTATGCAGAAGGCCATGCAGGAGATGATCCGCAGCAAGCTGACTACAGTGCAGCGCATTGAGGTGTCCTACGACCGGCTGGGAACCCAGGATGTGCTGGAAAAAGTAGTGCAGGCGGACATGGAAAAACTGCGGATGTCTTTGGCTGAGCTGAGCCGGGAAGACTTTTCCGCCACAGTGGAGGCCATCGTAAAGGCGAAACGTATCTACATCCTGGGTGTGCGCTCATCGGCGGCGCTGTCCGACTTCCTTACGTTTTATTTTAAGTTGATTTTTGACAATGTATGCCAAGTGCAGACCAGTCTGGCTAGCGAGATGTTTGAACAAATGCTCCGGGTTGGGGAGGGGGACGTAGTGGTGGGCATCAGTTTTCCCCGATACTCCACCCGATGCGTGCGGGCCATGGAGTTTGCCCGGGATCAGGGTGCCACGGTGGTGGCGATCACGGATAGCGAGCTTTCCCCGCTGTACGATACTGCCAATTACCGGCTGCTGGCCAAAAGCGACATGGCGTCCTTTGTGGATTCACTGGTGGCGCCGTTGTCCGTTATCAACGCCCTGATTGTGGCGGTGGGGCGGAGAAAATCTGAAGAAGTCACCGCTACCTTTGAGCGGCTGGAGCATATCTGGGACGAGTACCAGGTTTATGAAAAGGTGGAATATGGGGACAAGTAAAGTCGTCGTGGCCGGCGGCGGTGCCGCTGGGATGATGGCCGCTATTGCCGCCGCCCGGGAGAGGGCGGGGGTGTTGCTGCTGGAACCCAATGAAAAAGTGGGTCGAAAGCTGTATATCACAGGCAAAGGGCGCTGCAACGTCACTAACAATTGCGCACAGGACGTGCTAATGGGTTCAATCCCCCGCAACGGCAGGTTTTTGTACAGTGCATTTAGCCGCTTTTCGCCGCAGGACGCCATGGCATTTTTTGAAGGGCTGGGCGTCCCACTGAAAACGGAACGAGGGAATCGGGTGTTTCCACGCTCCGACAAAGCCGCCGATGTTGTGGATGCGCTGCTTTTCGAGTTGCGGCGCCAGGGGGTGGAGATCTGCCGGGACCGGGTGACGGGTCTGGCCGTAGAGAGATCGGAAGAGCACACGTCTGAAC
>CAJULZ010000123.1 GCA_910587205.1 uncultured Oscillospiraceae bacterium | reverse complement strand
GAGATGCTGTTGTGTGACTGGAGTTCAGACGTGTGCTCTTCCGATCTGCCTCCTGTGCCAACAAAAATCCGGCAGCTTAATGTTCAGTGAGGTATTATATCGAAGTGATTTGAATTTTTCAATAGCATATTTATGAACGGCTGCCGGGATTCGACAAAAAACGGCCCGCATAGCCCGATATGGCGCGCCCGCCGGAAAGCGGCTGCTTCCCGGCGGGCGCCGGATTCTTAGGGCGCAAACGGCTCCGCCCCGCACTGTTCGGGGAAATACACCTGGTACCAAATGAGGAAAGACAGCACCGTATACAGCTTCCGGTGGGTGCGCCCCCGACCGGAGTAGTGGGTGTCCAGCAGGTCCAGCAGGTATTTTTGATCGAAAAACTCTGCCACGTAGGGCTGGGAGATCAGATCTTTGGCCCAGTTGTAATATTTCTCCTCCCGCAGCCAGGCGATGAAGGGCACGGGGAAGCCCTTTTTGTCCCGGCGCACCCAGTCCTGGGGCAGCAGGGGCTCTGCCGCCAGGCGCAGGGGATATTTGGTCATGGTCTTGCCCCGCATCTTCTGGCTGCTGGGGATGGCCCGGGCCACCGCCCACACCTCCCGGTCCAGGTAGGGCACCCGCAGTTCCAGGGAGTGGGCCATGGTCATGCGGTCGGCCTTGCGGAGTATGTCCAGCGGCTGCCAGAGGTGCAGGTCCAGATACTGCATTTTGATCAGGTCGTCCGCGCCCTCCACGGCCTGGAAGTAGGGCTGGGTCACGTCGCGCCAAGTGAGGCCGCCGCGGTAGGCGGGGGTGAGCGCCCGCTCCGCCTCGCCGTCGTCGAAGATGAACGCCTGGCCTACGAAGTACTCGTCCACCCCTTTTGCGGCTTTGGTGAGGAAGCCCTGGCCGTGGAACGGCGGCCGCTTGGCCGCCCAGGCGGCCACAGCTTTTCGTAAGGCCGGGGGGGCCTTGCGGTAAAGCCGGTAGGGACGGGTGGTGTGGTAGGTGATATAGCCGCCGAACAGCTCGTCCGCCCCCTCGCCGGACAGCACAACCTTCACGTCTTGGGCCGCCAGCTGGGACAGGAAGTACAGCGGCACGGTGGACAGGTTGGCGTTGGGCTCGTCGGCGTAGTACTGGATGGCGGGGAGGGCGTCGAAAAATTCCTCCGCCGAGATGGTCTTGGAGATATTGCGCAGGCCCAGTTCCCGGCACAGGGCCTGGGCCTCGCCGGTCTCGTCAAAGTCTTTGTTGGCGAAGCCCACGGAGTAGGTCTTGTCCGGGCGGGACAGGGCGGCAATCAGGCTGGAGTCGATGCCGCCGGACAGGAAGGAGCCCACCTCCACGTCGCTGATCTCATGGGCTTTGACGGACTCGGCGACCACCTCCCGGATCTGCGCCGCCCGCTTGTCCAGGGGCATGTTCTCCGGCTCAAAGGAGAAGGTGTTATAGGACGCGAATTCGGTGCGCCCCTCCCGGTGGAGGAAGTAATGGCCGGGGAGGAGCCGGTATACCCCCTTGAAAAACGACTCGTTCAGGGCGGAATACTGGAAGGTGAGGTAGAGCTTCAGCGCGTTGGGGTTGAGCTCCTTTTTAAAGCCGGGGTGGGGCAGAAAGCTCTTGCACTCCGAGCCGAAGAAGAACAGTTCCCCCATCTGGGCATAGTAGAAGGGCTTGATGCCGAAGGGGTCCCGTGCGCCGAACAGCTCCCGCTTCTCCTTGTCCCAGATGACGAAGGCAAACATCCCCCGCATTTTCGCCAGCACCTGCGCACCCCACTCCATGTAGCCGTGGAGCACCACCTCGGTGTCGCAGTCGGTGAGGAAGCTGTGGCCCAGCCCGGACAGCTCCTCCCGCAGCTCCCGGAAGTTATAGGTCTCCCCGTTGTAGGCGATGACGTACCGCCCGCCGGGGCTGACGATGGGCTGCCGGCCTTTTTCCAGGTCGATGATGGACAGCCGCCGGTGGGCGATGCCGCAGCGTTCGTCCGTGTAGTGGCCCTCGCCGTCGGGGCCCCGGTGGCGGATGGCGTTCCCCATGGCCCGCAGGGCCTTTTCGTCGGGGGGGGCGGAGCGGGAGACAAAGCCGGTAAAACCGCACATAGGTAAAATCCTCCATTCGTCGGATGCAGGTTGGTCGGTGGACAGACAATCCTTTCCATAGCATAAGGCTTTCTGTAAAAAAAGTCAACCGCTGATGGGGAGGTTGCCCGGGAACCGGGGGTGGAAAAACGCGGATGGGTGTGGTATGATGAAGACCGGCCCTGGGTTTGGGCAAGATCAGCAGCGGAGGTTTTTCATGGACGGACGTTGGATCAAACGCCTGCCGCCGGTGTGCGCGGCCGGAGGCGGACTGCTCCTGACGGGGACGGCGGCGGCCTGCGCCCGGCTGACGCTGGGCGGGGCGGGGGATCGCCTGTTTGTGGCGTTGTCCCTGTTGGCGGTGGCGGCGCTGGGGTTGGGGCTGGTGTGGCTGGAAACCCGCAGCGCGGCAAGGGTGCTGGCAATGCTGCTGCCCATGGGGGCGGCCATGCTGGCCCGGGCGTTGTGCATGGACTATGCCAGCCTGGACTACCAGGACTTCCTGCACAAATGGTATGTGTATTTTCAGGAAAACGGCGGTTTTTCCGCCATTGCCCACAGCGTGGGGGACTATAACGCGCCGTACCTCTATTTTATGGCCGCCATCTCCTATCTGGACGTGCCCGACCTGTATCTCATCAAACTGTTTTCGATTTTGTGGGATGTGGCGCTGGCCTGGGGCTGCCTGCGGCTGGTGCGTTCCCTGGTCAGGGAACGTCAGGGGAGCCGCGCTCCCCTGATTGCCTTTGCCGCCGCGCTGCTGCTGCCCACGGTGGTGCTCAACGGGGCGTACTGGGGCCAATGCGACGGGATTTACGCCGCGCTGTGCGTCCACGCCGCCGCGCTGGCGCTGGAGGGCTGGAACAAGACGTCGGTGGCGCTGATGGCGGCGGCCTTTTCCGTCAAGCTCCAGGCGGTTTTCCTGCTCCCCCTGTGGGGCGTGCTTTGGCTGGCGGGGAGGGTGAAGTTCCGGCAGCTGTGGGTGTTCCCCGCCGCCTACCTGGCGACCATCCTGCCCGCCGCGCTGCTGGGAAAGCCGCTGGGGGACATCCTGGGCGTCTACTTCCGCCAGATGGGGGAGTACCCCCGGCTGGTGCTCAACGCGCCGTCCGTATACCAGTTTATCCCCTATGGCCTGGAGGTAAACCAGACGGCGGCGTCCCGGCTGGGGATTGCCGCGGCGGGGGCGCTGGTGCTGGCCCTGCTGGCGGTGGGGCTGCGGTTCCGGGGGAGGCTGGGACGGGACGCCGCCATGACCGTTGCGGTGACGCTGTGCGTCGGCGTGCCCTTCCTCCTGCCTCATATGCACGAGCGGTACTTTTTCCTGGCCGATGTGTTTACCCTGTGCTGGGCCTGCGCAAATGCGCGCCGCCTCCCGGCGGCGGTGCTGGCGGCGGGGTCGTCCCTGGCCAGCTATATCGTCTACCTCCGGCTGAAATATAACTGTGTGCTCCGCGTGGGCGGGGGTACGTTCGTGATGGGGCTGGAGGCGCTGGCCATGCTGGCGGCGCTGGCGTTTGCCCTGTGGACGCTGGTATGCCAGCTCCGGGAAAACGAGGGGAAGGGGGAATCCTTATGAAATTTGTATCCTGGAACGTAAACGGCCTGCGGGCCTGTTTGAAAAAAGGGTTTGTGGACTCCGTGCTGGCGCTGGACGCCGACTTCATCTGCCTCCAGGAGACGAAGATGGAGCGGGGCCAGGCGGCGGTGGACCTGCCGGGCTACCACGAATTCTGGAATTCGGCGGACAAGAAGGGCTACTCCGGCACGGCCATTTTTGCCCGCCAGACGCCGCTGAACGCGGCGTACGGCATGGATCTGGACCGGCATGACCACGAGGGGCGGCTCATCACCTTGGAGTATCCGGACTTTTTCCTGGTGGATTGCTACACCCCCAACGCCCAGGACGGGCTGGCCCGGATCGGCTACCGTATGGAGTGGGAGGACGACCTGCTGGACTACCTCAAAAGCCTGGACGGGACGAAACCGGTGGTGTACTGCGGCGACCTGAACGTGGCCCATGAGGAGATCGACCTGAAAAACCCCAGGACCAACCGGGGGAACGCGGGATTTTCCGATCAGGAGCGGGGGGCTATGACCCGGCTGCTGGGCGCGGGGTTCACCGACACTTTCCGCCTGCTCTATCCGGACCGGGAGGGGGCATACTCCTGGTGGAGCTACCGGTTCCACGCGCGGGAGAAGAACGCGGGGTGGCGCATCGACTATTTCATTGTGTCCGACAGGCTGAGGGGCCGGGTGGCGGAGGCGGCGATTCACCCGGATATCCAGGGCAGCGACCACTGCCCGGTGTCGCTGGTCTTGAAATAGTTTCCAATTGAAAATTCTGCTTTTTTACGGGATAACCGGGCAAGCTAACACCGCGAAGGAGGGATTTTCTATGAGAATGGATAAAAAGACGGTGCTGCCCATCGCCGGGGCCACCATGATGGCGGGCGCTGCCATCGGTATGATGATGATGCCCAAAAAGAAGAAGCAGTCCGCCCAGAAGGCGGCGGGCAAGGCCATCAAGGCGGTGGGCGAGGTCGTGGAGCACTTGGACCGCTCACTGAAGATGTGAGGGGCGCGCCTCAGCCGCCGCGAGAAGCGAACAGACGAGGCGCGACTACAGGGGAAGGGGCGTTTCCTTGGGAAACGCCCCTGAGACTGTGGGGAAACACGCTTCTTTTTCGACGACGGGAAGGAAGATAGTGTGAAAGAAACCCAGGAGGGGTGTCTTTCACGTTCAATCAACGGCTTTTTTGAACGTCCTTGGTTCAAAAAAGCCGCGCTCAGCGTGGCGAAAAGACTTTTTCGACACGCTGAAGGGGCGTTTCCTTGGGAAACGCCCCTTTTCTGCGGGAACCCGGCCCGGCGACTTTTTTGAAAATACGGTTGATAAATTTTCCTGGACATGATAGAATAACCAAAGACTTGTCACAGCGCCCCGGCGCGGGACAAGGCCGCGATAGTTGGGGAGATAGCGGTGCCCTGTACCTGCAACCCGCTACAGCAGGGATGAATCCCGGCCCCCGGAGGCAGGATGTGCCGTCTGCCCCATATAAGCAGCGATGATGGATCGGTCCCGCGCAACACCCACCCGTGAACCGTGTCAGGCGGGGAACCGAGCAGCACTAAGCGGACCTGGGCGTGTGCCGTGGGGCTGCCGATCCTGAGCCGGCTGTATGGGTAACGGGCATATGCTGTTCTTCAAAGGCCGGTTCGCGGCCTTGTCCTGCGCCGAAGCGCGAGGGCAGGCGCATAGGGGAGCTTGGAGCGGAGCGAAAGCAAAAGCCCAAGGCCCACGCAGTGGGACTGGGTTTTGCTTGAGTCGCAGCGAAAGCGGTCCGGCCATGCGCCCAGCCCGAGCGTGACAGCGCCGAAGCGCGAAGCCGTCGCGGCCGCGCCGCCCCTCCTTTTCCCACAAAGCCTGAGGGACGGCTTTGCGGGGGCCCCAGGCGCTGCGCGCCCAGGCAGGCCCCGGAAGACAGGATGGCAGCGTTCCGAATTCCAAACGCACCCGGCCCCAGCGCATAGAGCGCAGCGTAAACAGCGCTGCGCATTTCTTTTATGATTGATCCAGAGGTGATCCCATGTACCAGGCCCTATACCGCAAATGGCGCTCCCGCACCTTTGACCAGGTGGTGGGGCAGGGCCACGTCACCCAGACCTTAAAACGGCAGGTGGCGTCCGGCCGGCTGTCCCACGCTTATCTGTTCACCGGCACCCGGGGGACGGGCAAGACCTCCTGCGCCAAGCTGCTGGCGCGGGCGGTAAACTGCGAGCACCCCCAGGATGGGAACCCCTGCAACGACTGCCCCGCCTGCCTGGGGATTGAGAACGGTTCCATCTTGGACGTGCTGGAGCTGGACGCCGCCTCCAACAACCGGGTGGACGATATCCGGGCCATTCTGGACGAGGCGGTATACACTCCCGCGGCGGTGAAAAAGCGGGTGTATATCATCGATGAGGTGCATATGCTGTCCGCCCAGGCGTTCAACGCCCTGCTCCAGATCCTGGAGGAGCCGCCGGGGCATCTGATGTTTATCCTGGCCACCACCGAGATTCATAAGGTGCCCGCCACCATTAAAAGCCGCTGCCAGCAGTTCGCGTTTAAACGCATCCGCGCCTCAGATATCGCGGGGCACCTGCTCCGCGTGGCCGGGGAGGAGGGCATCGGCCTCACCGACGGCGGGGCGGCCCTGATCGCCCGGCTGGCGGACGGCGGGATGCGGGACGCGCTGTCCCTGCTGGACCAGTGCTCGGGCGGGGGCGGGGCGGTGGACGAGGGCCGGGTGTACGACTGCCTGGGGCTGGCGGGGAACCTGGAGACCGCCCGCCTGTTCCAGAGCGCGGTCCAGGGGGACACGGAGGCCGCGCTGGGGCAGCTGGACAAGCTGTACGCCGGGGGGCGGGAGATGTCCGCCCTAGCCGGGGAACTGTCCGCCCTGGTGCGGGATCTGCTGGTGCGCAAGACGGCTCCCCGGGCGGGGACGGAGCTGATGACCGGCGGGTTTGACGGGGAGACGCTGAAAAACCTGTCCGGCCGGCTGGACGTGCCCCGGCTGGTGCAGATGCTCAGCCTTTTGCAGCGCACGGCGGCGGATTTGGCCCGCTCCGCCAACCGCCGCACCGATATGGAGCTTTGCCTGCTCGCCCTGTGCGACCCCACGCTGGACGGTTCCGCGGCGGGGCTGAGCGCCCGGCTGGCCCGGCTGGAGCAGGGGGGGGCCGCGGCCCCAAAGGTAGCCGCCCCCGCGCCGGAGGTCCGGCCGAAGCGGGCGGCCCTGGCGGAGGAGGCCGTCCCCTGGGAGGAGCCGCCTTTGCGGGACGAGGACGCGGCGCCCGAGCCGGAGTTTGTCCCGCTTCCGGATACGAAGCCCGAGGCCCCGCCGCCCAAGGCGGCGGTAGGGGAGGCTGCGCCCGCTGCGGAGGTTCAGTCTGCCGCGTTCACCGTGAGGAGCTGGCCGGGCTGGCCCGCTTTCTGCGGCAAGTTGAAGGGGCTGCTTCCGGTGAGCGATTACAGTTTTGTGAACAACACGGCCATGACGGAGGGCCGGTGGGACGGCCGCGGGCTCACCCTGTGGGTGGCCAACGACTTTTTGCGGGATATGCTGGACCGCCCGGCCATCACCCGGCCCATGGCCGGGCTGGTCAAGAATCTGACGGGGGTGGAGGCCCAGGTGAGCGTGAAGGTGGGCAAGGCTCCTGCCGAGGACGCGCCCGCCGGGGGGCCGGTGGATGCGCTGGACGCGTTTTTGGCCCAGGGGGGCAGCAATATTATTGTGGAATAATAGCGTCTAAGCCGTCGTGAGCCGCGCGGATGGAGCGGAGAGAGGGGAAAAGCCCGGGGCCCGCGAAACGGGGCCAGGTTTTGCCCAAGCCTGAGTTGGACACGAATGTATGACATGAGACCTGCCAACAAAAGTCAAGAGATAGATTGAGGAAAAACACTGTTTTTTAGGT